>JAURGZ010000031.1 GCA_030833525.1 Bacteroidota bacterium
CGCCGGCCTGGAAAAAGGTAGGGCTTCGATCGCTGGCCATAAGATGGGTGCAGCTTTTCTGCACGAGGAAGATGCCGGCCTGGAAAAAGGTAGGGCTTCGATCGCTGGCCATAACATGGGTACAACTTCTGTGCACGAGGAAGATGCCGGCCTGGAAAAAGGTAGGGCTTCGATCGCTGGCCATAACATGGGTGCAGCTTCTCTGCACGAGGAAGATGCCGGCCTGGAAAAAGGTACGACGGCGCTAGAAGGTTGGACGGCTTCCAGGAGCCAGGGGTTTGGATTTTTAGATGCACTTTTTTTGGGTAGCTTTTTCTTGCCTTTGCTGCTGGTCTTGCTGTTGAACCCGGTGCTGTACAATCACTGGCGTCACTTTTATTTCTTGGTGATTCCCATGACCTATATGGCGGCAGGCGGTCTGTCATTGAAAGAGAGCAAACTGCAACAGCGGCGAATGCGCGGGATCATGGGGCTGTACCTGGTCTCTTTGGCCCTGGTTTCACTGGTCAGTCCCTGGAAGGCCGGTTTTTGGTTCAATGGGTTGTATACCCAGGGGCTGCAGCCCTACATGAATGTGGGCATGACCCAAGATTATTGGGGTCTGAGTACCCAAAAAGCATTGGGCGATTTGAGGGCTATTTCACCCAAGAAAAGCCTGAAGATTGCTTGCTTAACCGAATTGATCGAGTTGAATGCCCAGCTATGGCCATCTGAGCAAGTATGGGCTTGCCCCTTGCAGCAAGCCGATTATTACTTTGATTACAATCGAGAAGGCAGCTGGGCATGGCCCCAGATCAGAAACCACAGAGCTGGGTTCGGGCAATTGATTTTGGAATACAAACAGGGAGAGGAATCTGTATTGAGGGTCTATGATTTGCATGCGCGAACCGCCGAAATCAGTTTGTAAAAGATAGGGTAGCAAGGATTCGTCCCTCAGACGGTGAGGCCGGGTTCAAGGGCTTATTGGGGTGGAAGGGAATTTACATCCACCGGGCTTCGTAACGCCTCTCGTCGCCCTGGTGCTCGATGCGAATGGCCAATCGATTCAAGGGTTCAAGCAGGGAGTTTCCAATCTCGGGCCATTCTACCAACCACAAACAATCTTCTTGGTGCAGGCCTTCTTCAATGCCAGCATCCCAAAGTTCGCTAGCCTCATTCACTCGGTACCAGTCGCTGTGGCAAAGCAGCCTGCCATCGGGTAAGGGGTATTCGTTGACCAAGCCAAAGGTGGGGCTGCTCACGTTCTCTTCATAGCCCAAAGCAGCGCATAAAGCTTTGACCAAGGTGGTTTTGCCAGCACCCAAATCGCCTTCTAGGCTTATGACTCGAACGGGATCCCCCTCTTCTTCAGCATCGTCAATCAGAGCCATGATTTCTTCCAAGACCAATTCCAGGTCAGATTCGGGCAGAACAAAAGAGAATTCAGGGGCACTCATATCAAAAGTCGGCATCACCCACCGTAAAGCGGTATTCGTGGCGCTGGTTGGAAGGAATTTTAGACAAGGAAGTAACGCTGGGTGACCAGTTGGCCGCATCATGGCGATTTTTGGTACAGGTATCCCCTTGAAGGGTTTCAATTTGCCAAGTGATGAAGGAAATAGCGGGATCTTCATCGGCCGCAACGACTCCACCCATTTGGTTGGTGCTGGCTAATTGAATCTGCTCACCGGGTTGCACGGTGTCTTTCACAATTTGAAAGAACTTACCGGCATGCATGGTGTTGACCGAGATGGGTTGAGAGCTGTTGTTGGCGAAAAACCAAAAGCGATCGGTGTTTCCTTCGCAGGCCGTTAGGGCCAAAGTGAGAAGTGCCATGCTGCAGAGGAGAAATTTGTTCATCGGGGCTTCAAACTGACCAAGGGGCACATCATTTCTTCCAGCGAAATGCCGCCATGCTGGAAGGTGTTGCGGTAATAATTCACGTAGTGGTTGTAATTATTCGGATACGCAAAAAAGTCGTTGTCTTTGGCGAATACAAAAGCCGAACTCAAGTGTTGAAGAGGCAGATAGAGGTCGCTGGGTTTGCGTACTTCAAAGACTTCTTTGGCGTTGTAGCTGAGGTTTTTCCCTTGTTTGTAGCGCAGGTTCGTGTTGACGTTTTTATCTCCCACAATTTTAATGGGGTCCTTGACGCGAATGCTCCCGTGGTCGGTGGTGATGATGACCTTACAGGGTTTGTTGCTCAGCCATTGCAAAGCATCCCAGAGGGGAGAGTGCTTGAACCAAGTAGCCATTACGTTGCGGTAGGCCGCTTCATCTTCGGCCAATTCCCGCACAATGCGATTGTCAGTACGTGCATGGCTAAAGGCGTCAACGAAATTGTATACAATGACATTGAGCTTGTTCTTCAGCATATTGGGAACCTGGTCGGCCATTTCCTTGGCGTTTTGGAGGTTGGTTACCTTGGTGTAGCTGAATTTGATGTCCCGTCGAAGGCGCTTCAACAGGTCGGCTACAAACTCTTCTTCGTAGAGGTTTTTACCGCCTTCGTCCTCGTCGTTGCTCCACATTTTGGGGAATCGTTTTTCGATTTCAAGAGGAAGCAATCCGCTGAAGATGGCATTGCGGCAATACTGCGTAGTAGTCGGTAAAATGGACAAATACAGGTCTTCGTTCTCCACGCGGTAGCGATCTTGAACGATGCTGCTAATGGCTTTCCACTGGTCAAACCTCAGGTTGTCCATCAAGATCATGAAAACCGGCACATCGCCGTCAAGTACGGGATTGATGGCCCGGCGAAACAGGTTATGGCTCATGATGGGCCCTTCATCGCCCGTGGGCGAAAGGAAGGAGGCAAACTGGTCTTGAATGAAACGACCAAAGTTTCGGTTGGCATCCAGCTTTTGGGTTTCCAATATTTCCAGCATGGAACCTTCGTTGTTTCGATCGAACTCCATTTCCCAGAATACCAGCTTTTTGTATATCTCTTTCCACTCCTCGAACTTCAATCGATCGCTGACAGTCATGCCAATTTGCATGAATTCACGCTGGTAACCCTGGGTGGTTTTTTGGCCAACCAAGCGCTTTTCATCTAAGTTTTTCTTGATGGACAGCAGAATCTGATTGGGATTGACGGGCTTGATCAGGTAATCGGCGATTTTGGAACCTATGGCTTCTTCCATGATGTGCTCCTCTTCGCTTTTGGTGATCATGATGACCGGTATTTCGCTCTTGAGCTGCTTGATTTGAGCCAAGGCGTCTAAGCCCGAAATGCCAGGCATGTTTTCATCCAAGAAAACCAAATCGTAATTCTCCTTGCGAACCGCATCAATGGCATCGCGACCGCTATTCACCGGGTGCATTTCATAGCCCTTGCCCTCCAAAAAGAGAATATGGGGTTTCAAAAGGTCTATTTCATCATCTGCCCAGAGAATTCGCGGTTTCATTGGGTAAATATGCGTTAAAAACCGTGCCAAAGATTGGGATTTTTTGCAACTTTGACCCCATGAGTTCGCACCACGTTGTTCGGGACCTTCAAGAGCCGGCCTTGATTCTGGCCAATGGGTCTTCTTGCAGCAGCGAATTGTTGGGCCAGCTGCTAGAGTGGAGCCCCTTTACCTTGGTGTTGGATGGGGCCATTGATCGGGCCGCAGCATTGGGCATTCGCATCGATGCTTGGTTGGGGGATTTTGACTCGGGAAAGGAAGAAAGTTACCATGCCTTGTCAGCCCTGCAGCCGGTTCGCAAGATTGAGGCCCTAGATGAAGACAAAACCGATTTGCAAAAAGGCGTAGAATGGCTCATGTCTGAAGGTCACAAGGCGGTGAATATTTTGTGGGCCACGGGCAAACGAACCGATCATACCGTTCATAATCTACTCAGCTTAGTGGCCTATTCCGATCGCATCAATTGGTCAATCTTGGATGACCATTCTCGGGTTTTTGCCTTGGGTTCTCGCTTTCGCAAATGGTATCCCAAGGGAACGGCGCTTTCATTGATACCGGTGGGAACAGCCATGGGGGTGAGCAGTCAAAATTTGGTTTGGGAATTGGAGCAATTGGATTTGGCTTATCCGCATCGAAGTGGGTCATCGAACCGCGTAAAAACCGATGGATTTGTTGAAATTAGCAAACAGTCAGGCCATTTGCTTTTGATGGAATGCTGGGATTAAAAAAATGAAAATACTTTCATACAACGTAAACGGCATTCGCGCCGCATTGAGCAAAGATTTATTGGGTTATCTGCAGTCGGCCAACGCCGATGTGGTCTGCTTGCAAGAAATCAAGGCGACCCCTGATCAAATCGATCCCGATGCTTTTGGTCCATTGGGTTATCACTGCCAATGGTTCCCAGCTCAGAAAAAAGGATACAGCGGGGTGGCCATATTGAGCCGAAAAAAGCCCTTGGCTGTACACGAGGGTTGTGGCCATGAATTGTTCGATGCCGAAGGGCGGGTGCTTCGCTGTGATTTTGAAGAGGGTTCAGTGATTTCAGCCTATTTCCCTTCGGGAACCAGTGGCGATGAACGCCAAGGGGTTAAATACGAGTTCTTGGAGCATTTTCAAAAACATTGCGAATCCTTGATTTCCCAAGGAGTTAAACGCTTAGCGGTGGCTGGTGATTACAACATTTGCCACCAGGCGATCGACATTCACGACCCGGTTTCAAACAAGAATAGCACCGGTTTCTTGCCCGAAGAACGCGCTTGGATGGACCAATGGTTTGGCCTGGGAATGGTTGATTCATTTCGCCATTTGCACCCCGAACCGCACCGTTATACCTGGTGGAGTTACCGGGCCGGAGCGCGGTCAAAAAACAAGGGATGGCGCATTGATTATATCAGCCTAAGCCCCGATTGGGCTCAAGAATTGCGCAGTTCTGGCATCGATGATTTTGCCGTTCACAGCGACCACTGCCCCCTTTGGGCGGTCTTGGATCAGTAAGTGAGGGTTCCCCAATCGCCGATCAGGCTAAGGCGGTGCTCAGAAGGACCTTCTACACGGCCAATGATCTGGGCCTGTACTCCAAACGATTGGCTGATAGCGATGATCTCTTCGGCAGCTTCGGGTTGGCAGTATACCTCCATGCGGTGACCCATGTTGAAGACTTGGAACATTTCGCGCATGTCTGTTTGGCTTTCGCTTTGAATCATGCGAAACAGGGGAGGAATCGGCAGAAAGTTGTCTTTGATGATGTGCACGTTCTCGGCAAAATGCAACACCTTGGTTTGGCCGCCACCGCTGCAGTGAACCATGCCTTTGATGGCAGGTCGGCAATGCTCGAGTACCTGTTTGATGATGGGGGCATAGGTGCGGGTGGGTGACAATACCAATTTTCCGGCATCCAAGGGGCTTCCTTCTACCGCATCGGTCAAGCGTTTGCTGCCGCAATAGGTAACCGAATCGGGCAGGGTGGTGTCGTAACTTTCGGGGTACTGGCTGCGGTAATCGGCATGAAATACATCGTGACGGGCGCTGGTTAGTCCATTGGAGCCCATGCCACCGTTGTACTCGTTTTCATAAATGGCTTGGCCATAGCTGGCCATGCCTACAATGACTTGACCGGGAGCAATGTGAGCATTGTCGATGATCTCGCTGCGCTTGGCTCGTGCCACCAAGGTTGAGTCTACGATCAGCGTGCGCACCAAATCTCCCACATCAGCGGTTTCACCGCCGGTGGTGTGAATGTCTATGCCGTGTTCGCGCATGGTCTGGCAAAAGGCCTCACTGCCCTCAATCAAGGCCGAAATGACCTCGCCGGGAATGCGATTTTTGTTGCGACCAATGGTGCTGGAAAGCAAGAAGGGACTTACGCTACCCGCACAGAGCAGATCGTCTGTATTCATGACGATGGCATCTTGCGAAATACCGGCCCAAACACTCATGTCGCCGGTTTCTTTCCAGTACAAATAAGCCAAGCTGCTTTTGGTTCCGGCTCCATCGGCATGTACGATCAGGCAATCTTCTGGATTTTGGCTCAGATGATCGGGAATGACCTTGCAAAAAGCTTTGGGAACCAAGCCTTTATCCAGTTTGGAAATGGCTTTGTGTACATCCTCTTTTTGGGAAGAAACCCCTCGCTGCGCGTACTTGTCGCTCATGCTACAAAGATAGGGCCTTGGAAATGGAATCAGCGAGGCGCTTGTTCACACCCGGCCCTCCCAAAGCCTTGCGTATGGCCTGGTATTCTCGCAGTTGGGTGTCGCGGGCGGGATTGCCTTTTTCCAAGGCGCGAAGGGCTTGAACCATGCCTGAGGCCTTGCAATGGTGTTGAATCAATTCGGGTACCACCTCTTTTTGGGCCACTAAATTCACCAGTGAGATGTAGGGTATTTTGACGAATAGTTTGGCTGCCCAATAAGTCAGGGCTGAAGTCTTGTAAACCACCACCTGTGGCACTTGAAACAAGGCGGTCTCCAGGGTAGCGGTTCCAGAAGCGACCAAGGCCATATGGGCTTCTGCTAATAGTTCGTAAGTCAGGTCAAAATGGGTTTCAGCGCTGCCTTTTGGAATCAACTGCTGATAAAGAGAAGGGTCTAATGCACTGGTAGCGGCCACCACAACGCGGTATTCAGGAAACGACCGTGCTGCCTCTAACATGAGCGGCAGCAGACTCTCTACCTCTTGCTTTCGGCTACCGGGAAGCAGGGCCAGAATGGGCTCTTTGCTTTCTTGGTGCGCTTGTTCGGGGATCTGATCCATCAAGGGATTGCCAATGTAGGTGCAGCGAACATCCTGCTGGGCAAACCAATCGGGTTCAAAGGGCAATATGCCGTAAACAGCGTCAAACGCAACCAGGGTTTGGGCCCTACGGGCATTCCAGGCCCAGGCTTTTGGAGCGATGTAGTAGAAAGCTTTGCCGCTGAAGGCCTTCAGCGATTTCCAAACCCGCAAATTGAACCCAGGATTGTCAATGAAAACCAGGGCATTGGGTTGTTCAGCATCGATGTCATGTTGGGCCTGTTGAATGTAGCGGCGAATGCTTCGAAGATGGCGCAGTACTTCCCACAATCCCATGTAGGCTCGGTCTCTGTAATCACTGAGAATGCGAGCTCCGGCTTTCTGCATCAGAGGCCCTCCCCAGGCGATGATTTCCCAGTCGGGGTGCAGCAGTTTGAGTTCTGCAACCAAGTGGCTCCCATGAAGGTCACCGCTGGCCTCGCCGGCTAGGAGAAAGATTTTCATTAGAATCGCTGCAGCTCAATCAAAACGGCCCAAAGGGTGCATGCTATGCTGGCAATGAGCCATCCGCGGTTGAAAAACAACCATTTGTCGTTGCGTATCAATAAAAAGAAAAGACCAATGTTGGTGGCAATGCCCAACTGGAAGATGCTGTTGTAATACCATTCCATGTGGGTGATGGCCCATAGAAAGTTCTGGAATTGCACGCCTTGAGCAGTAGCCACGCCGGCCCCTACGAGAAAGGGTACCACAAGGCCGGCGATGAGGCCGCCTATGAAATGAAGCCAATTAAATTTTATCATATCGTTCAAAGCCCCATTGGTTGAGACTTCCCATGCGGTTGTGGTCGGTAAGGTCAAATTGGGTCGGCACGATAGAGGCATAGCCCTGCGACAAGGCCCATTCGTCGGTATCTTGACCGTGATCTTCGTTGACAAATTGGCCCGTCATCCAGAAATAATCGCGGCCAAAGGGGTCTGTGCGACGGTCGAAATCTTCTTTCCATTTGGCCATGGCTTGGCGGCAAATCTTGAGCCCTTTCACCTCCCCTTTCGGGATGTTTACGTTGAGCAGGGTGCCGTAGGGGAGTTCTCTATTGAGGTACTCGGTCACCACGGCGCGAATCACCGATTTGGCCGGTTCAAAGTCAGCGGTCCAAGCGTAGTCGCAGAGGGAAAATCCTACGGCTTTCATGCCGTCTATTGAGGCTTCAACGGCCGCACTCATGGTGCCTGAATAAATGACATTGATGGAGGAGTTGCTGCCGTGGTTGATGCCGCTGAGCATGATGTCGGGACGGCGGTCCAATAGCTTGTCAATGGCAATTTTTACGCAGTCAACGGGAGTACCACTGCATTGATAGGTTCTCAAGCTATGCTTGTCATGCGGCAGGCTGTAATCAAAGTTGTGGATTTCCACCAATCGAATGGGTTGGTTGATGGTGATAGCATGGCCCATGGCGCTTTGGGGTTTGTCAGGGGCGACCACCAGCACATCTCCAAATTCAAGGGCCACCTCAACCAAGGCGCGAATGCCGGGAGCGGTGATGCCGTCGTCGTTGCTCACCAATATCAAAGGGCGAAGGCTCATGGCACAAAAGTAGGCATTTGGGTAAGCAAAAAGGGCTCCCAGAGGGAGCCCTTTTCAAATGATTCAAGAAAATGATTAGAAGATGTAACGAGCTCCCAACTGCATAGCCCAAGTAGAGCTTGTGCTTACTACGTCGCGGAAACTGCTGGTCACCAACTGGTTGTTAACCAAGTTGAAGTTGTAGGTTCCGTCAGCTGCGTTGTACTTCAATACAGCGCCGTTGTTCACGGTCAACATCTGGCGAACACCCCAGCTGCTGTTGATCAAGTTGCCTACATTCAAAATGTTGGCGCTCAACTGCAATTTGTGGTTGCTGCCCTTGATGTTTTTGGCGATGTCTTGGTAGATGGCCAAATCCAATTGGTTCAACCAAGGCATCAACGCTTGATAGCGCTCGGTGTACTCGCCTACATGCTGGCTCAAGTAAGGATCTTGGGCTACGAAAGCATCCCAAGCATCAGCCTGCATTTGACCCGTAACTACGTCGCCAGAGGCCAAGGTGATGTCTTTGAAGTTGATGTCAGAACCTTTGTGAACGAAGATCAAATCGTTGCCAGTCAAACCATCGTTGTTGATGTCGCTGCTGTATACGTAGTTGTAACGACCCTGGTTGTAGCCTTCGTATACCAATGATACGGTGGTTGACAACATTTCGTTCCAATCTTTCTTGTAAGACACGCCGCCGACCAAACGGTTGGGGGTTGAGTATTGAGAAACACCCAAAGCAGGCGTGTTCTGGTTCATCATGTCACCAATGGCATTGTTGCTCCATGCAGAAGCTGCCTGAGAACCGGGGTTAGCGGTAATGTCAAAGGTGTTGTTCATGGAATAGCTCAAGAAGGCATTCAAGCCATTATCCCAAGTCTTAGAAGCCGTAGCTGAAATGCTCAAGCCGTGACCTTGGTTGGTGTTGGCCAATACCATGGCGTTGCGAACTGAACTGGTGTAGGTGCGCGATGAAGACTTTTTATAAGCTTCAACCTGTTGATCCGTTCCCGTAAAGAAAGTAGTGTCACCACCCTTGAAATTGGCATCGAACTGGTAGATGTCGTTCACTGATTTGCTGTAGATCACATCAGCCGTGAAGTCGATGTCGCCGGGCAATTTGGCATCAATGCCAAAGCTGGTACGCCAAACCTGTGGGAATTTGAAGTTTTGATCAACCAAAGCAAAAGATGCACCGTTGGGCAAACTAGCAGGGGTTTGAGGCAAATTGGCTACGTAAGCATAGGGATCAGGATTGAACTGAGAAACCCCAGCAGCGTCCAATTTGGCTTTGGTGGTCAACTCCACAGTAGCTTGCAAACCATAAGCATTGGTGGGCTGGTTGGTGTACCAAACAAAAGGCAAACGACCGGTAAAAATACCCGTACCTCCTCGAACTACCAATGATTTGTCGCCGTTTACGTCGTAGTTGAATCCAACGCGGGGAGAGAACAAAAGGCTAGCCTCGGGCCATTTGGCAGGGTTATACAAGTAATCTTCTCCAGTAGGAGTTTTGAAGGTAGCGGAATCGTAATACTTGGAGAAACCGTCATTGGCCAAAGGAGTAGTGAGGTAAACAGGGCGGTCAACGCGAACACCGGCGGTTACTTTTAAATTCTTATTGACGCGGTATTCGTCTTGAGCGTAAACTGCCAATTGGCCAAAGCCTAACTCAGCCACAGGGTTTTTCTCGCCGTTGTAGCCATAGGTGACAGCATACACAGAAGGCTGCATGTCGTTCAAGAATTGATTCAAAGAGTCGTAGCGGTAGTAGCTGGTTCCATAACGCAAGAAGCTGTTGCCTACATACATGTTATCATAAGCAACACCGGCTGTTACCGTGTGCTGATTCAAGTTCATGGTGACGTTGTCGATGATGGAGGTGGTGTTGTTTACCACTTTGTTGTTCCAAGAGAACAATTCGTAACCAAATGCGATGTACTGGTCACCGTCTTTCTTGATGTCTACAAAGGGGAAGGGAGTAGAACCGCTGTTTCGAGCATCTACCACATTGGTGCGGGTAACCAACAATTGGTTGTTTACACGCTTATTCAAATTGCTTTTCAATTCCAAGGAAATGGAACCTACGGTGTTCAAGAATCCATACAAAGAGTTTTCGTAGCTCATCGCGTTTTGAGACCATCGGTTAGAAGAAGAACGGGGGTTGGGAGCTGAGGTGCCGTTGGTAACCTGTTGGTTGGTGTTCTCAACGTAGTTGTAACGAGCGGTCAACTTGTGCTTGTCGCTCAAGTTCCAGTCCAAACGACCCAAGAATTTGTAGTTGGAAACGCTGAAATTACCCAATCCAGCATAAGCGCCAGTCTCGTACCCGTACTTGTCTTTCAAGTGCTGTTGAACAGCTTGCAAATCGCTTTCCAATACGCGAGACAAGTTGGGGTTGCTGGGGTCTGAAGAAGCATTGGTGGGCTCCCACAACAAACCAGGGAAACTGCGGTCTTCTTGTTCGTAGCTCAAGAAGTAGAACAACTTGTCTTGTTTGATCGCACCGCCTACACGGAAACCCAAAATCTTAGAAGTAGACTCAGGAATGTTGGTCAATTCTACATCGCCAATTTTGTTTCCGTTGAAGTTCTGGTTGCGAACAAAGGAGTAAATAGAAGCGGTGGTCAAGTTTGAGCCGCTACGGGTAATGGCGTTTACGCCAGCACCGGTAAAATTGCTCTGGCGAACGTCAAAGGGAGAAACGTTAACCTGAACGGCTTCGATGGCATCCAAAGAAATGGGCTGTGCATCGCCACCGGGCATGTTATTCGTGCTCAAGCCGAAGTTGTTGTTGAAGTTGGCTCCATCAATGGTGATGTTGTTCATACGACCATCGCGACCGTTGAAAGAACTGTTGCCACCAGCTTGAGGAGTCAAGCGAGTGAAATCGTTCAAAGAACGGCTGATGGTGGGCAAGGTGTTCAGAGTTTGGCTGCTGATGTTGAAGCTAGCACCCGTTTGTGTTCCTTTGCGGCTGCTGGTGATGCTTACTTCACCCATGTTACCCCCGTCTTGGGCCATGTCGATGTCCAAGCGGTAGGTTTCACCCAGTTGCAAGTAAATGCCGCTGTAAGTGACGGTTTTGCCACCTGCCACGCTGATGGTTACCGTATAAGGGCCACCGGCTTGAAGGTTGAGAAGGTCATAAACACCTCCCGTACGAGAATCGGTGCTGTACTTGGCATTTGTAGTGGTCAGCAAAGCTGTTACGGTTGCATTTTCAACAGCATTTTCGCCATTGCTTACAACCCCACCCAAATGCGCGGTCGTTACTTGGGCAAAAGCAGAGGCCGCTGCCAAAATAACCACCATGAACGAAGCTAATTTTTTCATAAAGTGATTTGTTTGAGAAAACGCAATTTTCGGCAGCAAAAATGGGTTTCCAATGAACATATTCTCAACAAATTGTTAAGGGTCATGGAATTAAGTTAAATGCCTCAACGGTTGTTCCTTAAGAAAATAAGGGCTTTGTATATTTTGATACAGCTGCGTGTCTAAAAAAATTAGCATCATTCATACCTTTACTCAATCCTTGGCATGCGCTATCTGACTTTGAAAGGGTTTTGGTTTTGCTTGATGGTTTGGCTCAGTGCTCAAGCCCCAACTCGGGCATTTACATTTGAAGAGCGCTACAAAGTCATTCAAGAATTTACCTCCTTTTTCGAAGCCAAGCATAACATTCACCCCAGGGTATTGATGACCGACATCGTGGATTTGGGAGACTCCATATTGCTGAATCCAGATGGAATGCATTTTCTTTATTCATATGTCAAAGGCCGAGAAGGTTTTTTGCGCTTGGATCGATCGACCTTTCACGGGCACAATTTTGGCCGCATTTTGTACTATTACAAGAATGAACTGTACGCATTGGGGGGGTATGGGTTCTGGCACAGCCATGCAAAGTTGCTGCAATTCAATAGACGCACCCATGAATGGGATTTGATGGTCACCAAAGGTCCCATTCCTGAAGGCTCAGCAATCTTGAGTTTCATGCGAAATGATAGCGTTTTTTTCATTCGATCCATCAATAAAGGTGAAATGGAATTGGGCGCTCGAGTCCAAAGCTATTTATGGATTTTGGACATGGCCACTTTGCGCTGGTCCAAACATCCCTTTGATGAAGATATTCACCTAGAGAACAATGAATACCGTTTGACTGTAGAAAGCGAGAAGTGGTACATTGGAACGACCATTCCCCGCACACAGGAAACCATTGTAAACAAGGAAACAGGGAAGTTCTACATCAACCACAACGGCCCACCTTTGTTGGGGATTCCAGAATGGAATGAGAACGGTTTGAATTTGATCGCCAATGAAAAAGCAGCAGCCATATTAAAAGGAGACTCCCTCATCATTTTAGTAGGCGATACACTGCGCTATGTTCGCGGCAATTTGAATGACTTTGTGTTCACCTTCTGCAAAGAAGAAAATGTGTTTTTCAATCAGCTGGGCGATGGGGTGGAAGAAGAAAATCCGACCGAAAGCAGAATGGCATTTGTTTCTGAGAAATTGATTTATTGGATTGCTTTATTGATGCTGGTCTTTCTATATGGATTTGAGCGTAAGAACAACCGAAAATCAACCGCGAGTGAATTTCAATTCGAAACAGGGGCCCGATTCGTGAAATCTCAACAAGAGGAAGAGCCTGCCGACTTGGCCTTAGCCCTGCACAATCAGGGTTCCCAGATTTGGAATCAAGAACAATTGGATGAATTTTTCGGGATTTCTACCCTGGAATACGACAGCAAAAAATTGAAGCGCAGTCGTTTCCTTGTGGACTTAAATGAGCGCCATCCGGGTATTGTAGAACGCCAACGCGACCCATTGGACAAGCGTAGATTCATTTACAAGCTCGACCATAAAAAGTACAGGGGCTAAGGTTTTTTTAGCACCAAAGTGAAGGTATACATTTTGGAGTTTAAAGGGTTAAATCCCGCTTCGGCTTCAGCCCAGTACTTTCCCTCATAACGTTGATTGAAGAGCCCCAATCGTTCTTGAACAATGGCAGAACCCATTCGGGTGCCGTGTTGCCTTTTGAATTGCGGGCCGGGTCCTGTATTGGAGATGCGAATGGCAATGGCTTTGGTATTGGATTCAATTGATTCAACATTCAAGAGCAATTCACCGCCTTTTCCGTGTAGGGTAAGGCCGTGTTTGACGCTGTTTTCAATCACCGGCTGTAAAAGCAAGGGGGGTAGATGCCAGTCGGCCAGTTCGATGCGCGGATCTATTAACTCACGGTACTCAAAAGGTGCATCTTCAAATCGCAATTTTTCCAATTCTATATAACGCCTTGCAAATTCCAATTCAGCTTGCAGGGTGTTGACTTCACGCTCGTTGGTTTCCAAATACAATCGATTGATGTTCGCAATCTTGCCTATGGTTTGAATGGCCAATCTGGGTTCGTTTCGAATGATCAAGGATTGCACCAAGCTCATGGAGTTGAATACAAAATGTGGGTTGAGGTTGCTTTTTAGAACTTTGAGCTGAAGTTCAGATAGTTGGCTATTAAGCACCAACTGGCGGTTCCGGTTGATCAAAATGAAAGCAGCGATGCTGACCAAAACAATGAGATAAACAAAAGCCAGGCCGTACTTGGGGTGATTGCGAATAAAAGTACTTGTAGTCATTCCCGTACTTGACAAAAACAGGCCATAGGTGATATCAGAAAGGCCCGACACGAAAGTTCCTTGGCTTGAAACAAATACCCGGCTGTACACGCTCTTACCCAGGTCATCGATCAAATTGATTGATGCCAGCTGTTTGGTACCATTGAGGTAAGATTCAGGAAAATGTTCGATTTGAAAATGATCGCCTCGCGCAATGCTTATACTCATGTTGGAGATGGGGGTTGCAGCTGCGCTTGTACTCGATACATACCAAGAATGATGGGGATGTCGATTGTCTGGCACCGGTAATGGAAGAGTGTGCAACATGCCAGCAGAATGATAAAGGAATTCGGTTTCATTCATCGTGGCGGTTTCCAATTCAGCAGTCGATAATCGACCCGTATACTGCTGGCTGACAATGGTTGAAAATGAGTTCAAATCCAACAAATAGATATGACTTTCTGACGAAATCCAACAACCGCGATTGTTGACAAATATGCGGTAGTGTTGCCCTTGTGGCACCAGGCTGGGTAGGGAGGTGCTGCGTAAAAATTGCACACGGTTTCCTAAGGCATCAATCTTGAAGAGCAGGAGTTTTTGCTCTGTTTCTGCGATGAGATAATTTTGAGCGAAATGCAAAGGCGCATCGTAGGGAATGGTCGATCGATCCCACTGCAGTTTTGAGATTTTCCCTGGTTTGACTGAGAATAATTCTCCATTGAAGTTTTGGGCAAAAAGTCCCAATGCACTTCTGTAGAATCGGGATGTTTGGGTGGGGCTTTCGAGCCAAGTCGACAATTGGCCAGTCTGAGGGTTTAGAAGTTGCCAACGGGCATAGGGTCCAAACAATAAGAATTGCTTGTCAAGGGGTATCAGTTGTCTGTAACGTCTTTTGCCGAAAGTCGAAACCAATTCCAATGTACTTTGGTCAATGTCAACCCGGTACAGTCCTAAGCTCGTCAGTAAATAGGTTTGGTTTTGAAGATGGGAAACATGGAGAATTCTCCCTGGGCAAGCAATAGATTTCCAAGTTCTTTCCAAGGCTTGAGTGGATATGGGTTTGACCTTGTGTTGCCACCACTGAGCGGTACGCCAACCGCTGTTATCATGATGGGATGTGTAATAGAGGATATTCCCATTGGTGATGAACTGTAGATTTTGATGTACGTTTTCCCATATCTGCCCATTGGGCATGGATTCCCATGTGCTCGGAAACAAAAGTAGAAAGGCTCCTTTACCCATGCTTGCCGTCCACAGAGCATGGTTCTTGGCGTCGTAGCTCAATCCCCAAAGGAAGGGTGAATGGGAATGGGCCAATGAAATATTTTGACGCTGAGATTCGTGCCTAACCAAAGCGCCCTGTTCGAGGTTTTCTACGTTTCCCAAGCATAAGAATACCTCTTGTTCAACAGCTGTAAAATCCCATATTGCCCATTTATCTGCGGGATCATTCTCAATTCGATAACTTTTTTGTAGACCATTGGGGCTGACGCAGAGGTATTGGTTGATCAAACCCACATATAGGGCATTGTTGACGACGGCGGCGCTAAGGGGAGACAGTGGAAGCGAAAATGGAGCTTGTTTGCTCCAAGTAGCCGAAGCTGAAGCGGGAATATGGTTGGATATCAACCACTGATTGCTGGGGTATGCACAGGTGTAATAATCGCCTCGCCACCGAAAAAAACAGCTTATTTGGTTCGAGGCTGGCGCTGCAGGGGTGATGCGTTTGAGGCTGTTTTTATAAATTTGAAATACACCCTCGCTGCTCAAGCAAAACAGTTTCCCTTCCAATTGAACCAATTTGCGACTTTTTTTCAGTCGCTTTCTTTGAATCAATTGACCATGAACGTTGAATACATACAACCCACTATCGAAACTGAGGGCGGCGATGAGACGTTGGGTGTCTGCTTTGAAAAATGCAATATCCCAGATGGGTACACCTTTTAGCCGCCGGCTAATGGCCAATTTGGCCGGGTTGTTTTCTGGAAATACTTGAACTCCTGCCGAATGACAGGCCCATACGGCTCCGTCGGGGTCTGTTTCAATTTGGCGCACTTGATTCGAATGCAGGCCTGAAGATGCATTGATTTCGGCGGTGCCTAACGGTATGCCTTGTGCACGAACGAAACCGAGGGTCGATAATATCAACCCCAGGAAAACAACCGTTTTACGAGCCAAATTTTTCAAGCAGCAATTTTCTCCCACTCTTGGAGAGCCCTATTTGGGCCCCTGATTTGAGGCTAACTGAATTCCCTTTGAAACTCTCAATTTGTTCATTGGGCACGAGGTAGGAGCGGTGCAATCGGTAAAAATGATCAGGCAGCATCGGCGTGAGAACCTTAAGCGTTTTGCTTACCAAGAATGAACGATGTGTCGTGTGAATTTTGGAGTAAGCGCCTGAGGCTTCGATGTACTGAATGTCATCGATTAATATGATCACACTGTTTCCCCCATCACGGATGATCAACGATTCCTGATTGGGTTTGGAAAGATTGCTTTTGAATCGCTCTTGCAAGCGTTCAACAAAAGCTATGAAAACCGAATCTTCAAGCGGTTTTGTCAGAAAGTCGATGACACCGCTGCGAATGGCATCGATGGCATATTGCGGGTGTGCACTCACAACGACAGTAGGAATGGCTGGGAATTTTCGGCTCAAATCGAGCCCTAGTTCACCTTGCATTTCAATGTCAACAAAGAGCAAATCAGGCGATTTTGCCTCAATGTGGTTGACGGCATCTATAACCGAGGAACAGGTTCGAATGTCGCCGAATATGTGAGCCGCGTAAGTATTTAAAAAGAATTCCAGCACCGTTCTTCCCGCTGACTCATCATCTACGATTAATGCTGATAATTTTTTCATACACCTGTGATTTCTTATCAAAACTCTATCTAAACCGTTACTCAAACAATTGGTATTTGGTGTTAAATTGGTATCTTAGTCTGATACCAATGTACTGAAAAGGATTAAAGTATTAACAATCAATTAATTATTGATTTTTTCAAATGAGTTCAAATGAAAAGGCATGCCGAAGCCACTTAAAAATATTGACATTCATGATCTGGATTGGTTGAGGGAACAGATTGTTTTGAAAGGCCGGTTGGAAGCCCATACTTGGGATGAGTATGTGTCCTTTTCTTCAGAAATTTATCAGTACACCAAGGTGTTGATTAGCCCTTCAACCTTGCGACGGTTCCTGCAATCTGATCATAAACACCTTCCCAGCAGCACCACATTAAATGCTTTTTGTCACTACTTGGGTTATGACGGTTACTCAGATTGGATGGCCAATGGGCGAGCCGACCAGTCTTTCATGGATCTGTTAAGGTCCTTGAGTCGCACCTACCATGGAATGGAGGCAGTAACCTTGCAATCCTTTAGCCATACCAAGGGACCACTGGCTTGGTTTGCCAGCTCTTTGTTGCTGTTGCCAGTCGACCAATGGGTGAAATTGTTGGACCAGGCAGATGCACAATTCACAGAGTGGCACGATCGCTACATGGCGGGTTTATTCATGGCATTGTTGTTTCGCAAGGGCAATATGGGAATGTCAGATTTACCCGAACCCGTGGTCAACCATCCCTTTTTCTTGGAGCGAATAACCACCTATTTCATCGATGAGGAACGCCCTCATTGGTACATGGATATCGTTCCAAAAGCAGCCCTGAGACCCGATAAGCAATGGCAATTGAGTGATAAAAGGGTCATCGCATTCTCTTTGGAACACCTTAAAAAGCGTAAACTTTCTGATCTTCAGGCCCAACAATGGGATGAGTTGATGAACGATTGGGACGGCATGTCAAATGTGCCACGGGCTCGCATGTTGGGCTGTTATTCCATGTTGGATCCAGATCGAAAGGAACACATTCATGGCATCTTGGACCGTTGGTTTACTGAAATACCCATGGCTGAGCAGATGCGATCTTCTCAATTTCTGATTCGGCAATTGGAGCCTAGAGATTGGCCCATGATTCGGGAAATCATCAAACCCCACACCCAGCAGTTCGAGGCAATGAACACCATCAAAAAAATTGAACTCAGTCATTTTCGAGACTTTGAGTCTGCCTTAGATGGCGATCCAGGCATGGAGCCCGTGTTTTACCATTTGCATAATTCGGCCATGAATCATTTCCACCATCGCCGTATCAAGGCAGCACTCAGTGTTTGATGAAGATGGACTAGGGCAACCGAAGGGCTTGCCAAATCAGGGTAAACAGCAACAATAAGACGCTGATCCATTGACCCCCTCGGGGTCGTTCTCGGTTGATCATCCAAGCGCCAGCAATCGAAAGAAGGGGTGTAAGTACACCGGCTATGGCGGTAGATTCGGTTCCGTGTTCGGCATACGATTGGACGGTTGCGGCTACGGCAAATGCCGTAAGCAGACCGGTTAGCAAGGGCCATACTAAGCCTTTGGGCCTTGATTTTGTGCTGCTTATCCAAGCCAATAAGGAGGCGGTTGCAATGCAAATCTCAACCCAAGTGGCCGTAGGGAGTGCTCCCATTTGGCGCGTGATACCTTCGTACCATGAATATGATAAGCCCCAGCTTAACGAAGCCAGCAAACCCCAATTAATGGGTCCCAAGGCCGAATTTTTTTCGTCTTTACGTTGAAAACGGAACGACAGCCAAATGCCCGCTGTCATGGCCATCAAAATGGCCAGGCTTTCCAAGGGCATGGGCCCACTGTTATGTTGGATGTACCAAAATAGGTATGTAAAAACCGGTGTCATGGCCACCAGGGGTATAATGGTATGCAGGGGTCCATCGCGCAAGGCTTTTCCGAAGCACCAGAGTCCCATCCAACCCAATACACCTATGCCCAAGGCCCGAAAGTCTGTCGAAATGCACTGTTTCCACTGAGCCCCTACCAGGGCAAAGTCTAGCCCAGCCGCGAGCATGAGAATCCAAAGCAGGCCAACAGAAGCCAAAGAGCGAATCGCCGTATTGACTATGACAGAATTGTGCGATTGGGCCTGTTTCCAGGATAGATCCACCAAGGCAAATAGCACATTGGCTAGCAGGGCCCATTTCATGCCGGCAAAGGTAGTTCTATGCCTTAAATTCGCCCTACATGCAGTTAAGCAATGGAATAATCAAAGCTGAAGTTCAAGTGGCAGGGGCAGAATTGACCGAGTTAGCAGCACTGGGTTCGAGCAATTGTCTATGGACTCCTGACCCTGTTTATTGGAACCGAGTAGCCCCCTTGCTATTTCCCATAGTGGGTCGTTTGAAACAAGATCAAATGACCATAGGGGGTACAAGCTATGGCATGCGGCAGCATGGATTTGCCCGGGATTGCGATTTTGATCTGCGCATTCAAAACGAGCACAGGCTGGTCTTGGGCTTGAACGACTCGGTTCAAACCCGGGAACAATTTCCCTTTTCTTTTGACTTGGAGGTAGAATATCGCTTGGAAGCCGAGCGCATTTGGGTGGTGTACCGGGTTCAAAATAGCGGCCCAGTGACGCTGCCATTTTCCATAGGTGCGCATCCTGGATTTGCCCTGCAAGGGGGGCTGAGTGGCCACCAATTGGAGTTCGATAAAGCGCTGCACGCCGATCGCCACTTGATTCATGAGGGTCTGTATACGGGAGAAACACAAGCCTGTTTAACGCATCAAAACACCTTGGACCTGGATTCTGCAGATTTTGAACATGACGCCATCGTGCTCAAGCACAGCGGGCTAGCCTGTGTGCGGCTCCAAGGCCCAAACGGACCCATTGCTGAATTGGGTCTTCGCGATGCCGCCGATTTTCCTTATTGGGGTTTTTGGACCAAACCGGGTGCGCCCTTTTTCTGTTTAGAACCCTGGGCCGGTCTAGCCGATTCGACTTTGGCCTCGGGTGAATTCATGGAAAAAGAAGGGTTGGTGCTGCTCCAGGCAGGCGCAATGCGCGAATTCGCTTATTGGATTCGGCCTTTTTGATTAAGTTTACCGCATGGATAAGCTTCTTGACTTGGCTCCCTTGTTGGTTTCTGCCGCTATTTACTTTTTCATCATTGTGCGCATGAGAAACCAGCACGAGAAGGGTTTGGCCTTGTTGAGCAATGAACAAAGGGGTCAGTTGATTCAAGATTTAAAGCCGGTTCGTAGTTTGACCATGTACCTGCTTTTGGGGGTGATCGCCATTTACATCATAGCCATGTCGGCTACGAAATCAGGATTCAGCTATGGTTATTTTTTGCTGTATATGATCCTGGTTTTAGGGGTTCAGATTCCCATTGGATTCTATCAAAAGCGATTATTGGCGCAAAAAGGTTACGATGCCGATTACCTTGAACTTAGCGGCAAATTGGTGTGGATGCGCTTAATGGCCATTGGGATTTTAGCCTTAGGAGCCATTTCCAATGCCTTTTATCTGGGAATAGACCTGTTTTAAAGGGGTACCGCCACTTCAAAACTAGCCGCCCGCATCCATTTTCCATTTTGGGTGAGGGGAGTCTCGCACAAGTACCATTGTTTGGGTTTGTGGTACGCAGGCAGAAAACTCCAATCGATGTCGCGGTTTTCGGGTGCGTGTTGAGAGAACACCAATACCAGTCGCTCGCCCAACATGGGATCTGCTTCTTTCCAAAGGAAAAACGCTTGCGTGGACCAACCCAAGTGTTTCGCAATCATGGATTCGGTTTCTTCGATGTGAATTTTAACGGCACCTGAGTTCACGACAAAATCGCGGCGCCCAATCCAGCGAAAACCAGGGCCCTGAGCTTGAACCAGATCACGGGTTTCGAGCCATTGTTCCTGGGTGCACGGGCTTTGAACCTGCAATTCGCCATCTGAGGCAATCTTCCATTGGTAGCCGGGAATGACACGGTAGGGTTCTTGGGTTTTGGCAATCACGCGACCGGCAAAATGGGAATATGTTTCGCTCATGCCAAAGGTGTGAATGAACCGAACTCCTAGCAAATCGGGTTCCAGCAGTCGCTGTTCGAGAGCCGGATCCAATGGGCCACCGCCCAGCAGCACGGTGTGGAATTGAGCCAAAGTATGGGCGCCATAGTCTCCTTGAAGGACGCCGTGCAATTGCATGGGTGTGAGCGACACCAAAGAAAACTGCCCTTCCAAATTGGGAACGGCACTGGCCTCTCGAATGGCAATTGGGCTGCCCCAGACTTCAGCCCGAACGGCTTGCATCAAGCCCCCTGCTTTGTCCAGGGGTAGCACACAGAGTTGGCTCAGGTCTTGGCAGCAATGAAACCAAGCCTCACGCGTTCGTTCGGCGCTCCAAATCATGTGCTTACGCTCCCACATCAGGCGACTGGGAGCACCGGTTGAACCCGAACTTTGCATAGGGAAATGCAGTTCCTGCGAACGCCAGCGTTCCAAGAACTCGCGGTGCAAAGCAGCGTTAGAGGCCATGTGTGCAAAGGTAGGGTGTCGGTCATATTCTCACCTGAGGCCCAAGGCTTTGTTCCATTCTGTTTAACTTTGTTCAGTGAAATGGATTCTTAGCGCCGCTTTGATGGCCCTAATGGCAGGAGTTATTTCCTTGGCTCAGGCCCAAACCACGGTTCCCGCGTACATCGACACCGATCAATGGTGGACCGCAGCGGGTAGTCCCTACCAACTTTCGGCCAATACCTACCTGGCAGAAGGGGCTTTCATACGCATTCAGCCCGGTGTGCGAGTCGAAGCCAGCAAGCCCTTGC
>JAURGZ010000040.1 GCA_030833525.1 Bacteroidota bacterium
GATTGGGGTCTGGGCCCAATGTGCAATTCAGGGTCAGCATCGATTTGGCCCAGGCTCGATTGGTAAACTACTTTGCCGCGATGCATCACCACGCATTGGCTGCTTTTGAAATCACCTTCGTTCAAGGCTTGTTGCATGCGTTTGTCCAATTGTTGGGCCATGTTCAGATAAGGCACCTGCAGTTGAGCCTCTTTTGAATCCATTTCTCCTTGTTTCCAAGGCTCAGAACGGGTAGGGTGTTTGAGGCAATAGCCAGCGGGAAAACGGGTGCTCAAGGTTGCCGGTAATTGAGCCCCTCCGCAGACTTCTCCGTACAAGGCTTGGGCCGTAAAATCCAAACTGCGGGAATCACTCTCGTAGCTCAACAAGATGGGGACATTGGTCCTGGGGTCCACACTTCGCAACGCATAAGGATTGCCCGCGTGCAGCAATGCGGTAGATTGAGGGTTTCGCTGTTTCAACCACTGTACGATCCCGGTGGGCAACTCGCGGCTGGCTTTGCCCCAGGTTTGGGTTTCGGTATGGGCCAACAGCACAAAGGCGTCGGGACCAAAGGGTAGTAAAGCCTGTTCCAGTTCGGCGGCTTGGCATTGAACAGCCATGGGCACGACGTCCCAATGTCCGTTTTGCAGGAGCCCATCTAAGAGTAGAGAGTCCAAAACATCGCCCAGCAATTTGCCTTCGGGCAGCAATTGAACCAATACCCCATGTTGGTCGCTGAACCGCTTCAAGGGAAGCACTCGTGCCGGGTCCAAAACCGAAAGCCCGGGGTAACTTTCATGTGCATCTGTCCAAATCTGTTTGAACTGATCATGAACAAGCAACAAACTATCCATCAAATGCTCCGTATTGACGGGTTTCCATTGGCCTAGGCCCGCCAGGTATTTTTGTTTCAAAATGCGAAAAACACGGTTTCGCAGGTCCACACTGTCAATGCGACCGCTGCGCACGGCCGCAACAATGCTGTCGATGGCTTCTGCCGCATTCTCGGGAAATAGCAAGATGTCATTGCCGGCTTCTAAGGCCATGACACAGGCATTGGCTGAGCGAAACTGACCCGAAACGCCCTTCATGTTCAGGGCGTCGGTGATGATCAGGCCTTGAAAGCCCATTTCTTCCCGCAAGAGATGCTGAACTATGTTTTTAGACAAGGAGCTAGGCAATCCTCGCTGGGGTTCCAAAGCGGGAACCTCTAGGTGTGCCACCATGATTGAGGCCACTTGGGCATCGATGCAAGATTGAAAGGGAGTTAAGTGGCTTTGAAGCTGACTGCGGCTGTCGCTGACCAAGGGGAGCTCTTTGTGCGAATCGCTTGCGGTATTTCCGTGCCCTGGGAAATGTTTGGCGCAAGCCAAAATGCCGGCTTCTTGCATGCCTTGAATTTGGGCCACCGCCATGGATGCTACTTTGTTTGGGTTTTCCCCGAAACTGCGAAATCCGATGATGGGGTTGTCGGGATTGGTGTTTACATCGACCACTGGGCCAAAGCTGATGTGCACCCCTAGTAGCTGGCATTCACGCCCTAGGGATCGACCCAATTCACGTGCCAACAGGGGGTCGTCTGCGGCCCCCATGCTGATGGCAAATGGGAATTTGGCTAAGTCTGAGAGCCGCATGGAAAGCCCCCATTCGGCATCCATGCCAATGAACAAGGGTACAGCGCTTTGTTGTTGATAGAAATTGGTGAGGTAGGCCTGGTCCAAGGGGTGCCCTTGAAAAAAAATGATCCCGCCTATTCCGTATTTTTCGACGTTCTGCAAGAGTTCAGGGCGCACAGCGCGGTCGCGAGACCAAGCGGCCATCATCAAAGTCTGCGCTGCCATGCGGGGCAGGGAGAGCTGTTGCAAAAGGCTGTCTGCCCAGCGCTGAGCCGCAGTTTCCTCGGCCGTTTGCGCTTGCAATGAGGCCACTAGGCCGAGGCAAAGGCAAATGATGGACCCACGCAAACGCATGCTTGCAAATGAACGAAGGCTCCCCCGTGTTTTTTTAAAATTCTGTCCCTTCTCTGTGGAAAAATTGGGACCTCTCGTGGAACGAAGGAAAAAAACGCTGAAATTGTGGTCGAAAAGGCCACGTTTCGATGCCTTCTGTTGTCTATGTTTTTCGTAGGCCACGGCAGAGTTACTATGAGGATGTTCAATGACCGATCAGGAGCTGGTAGAAGGATGCATAAAAGAGAACCGCGTTTGCCAGGAAATGCTCTGGAAACGCTATTCTCAAAAGCTATTCGCATTGGCCATGCGGTATTGTCAGAATCAAGAAGAAGCTGAAGACGCATTGATGGAAGCGTTTGTGAAGATATACAATCACTTGGGTAAGTTTCGGTTCCAAAGCAGTTTGGAAACCTGGATGCGCCGCGTCACGGTGAATGTATGCATCAACAAAATCAGAGCGCGAAAAATGATGTTTGATTCCATCGATGATCATGCGATTGAGCTTCCCAGTCAAGATCATTCTTTAGATAACCTGCATTTGGAGCAGTTGCTGAAATTGGTTGGATTGTTGCCGGTGGGTTACCGGGCTGTTTTCAACCTCTATGCCATTGAAGGTTATTCGCACAAAGAAATCGCCGAGACCATGGGCATTGATGAAGGTACAAGCCGATCTCAGTTTGCCAAGGCTCGCAAGGCTTTGCAATCCATGCTGGCGAAATTGGAAGGAGGGCAGTCATGAATGAAATGAATTGGCAGAAATTCCAAGACGCAGAATGGACTTATTCCTCGCGAGTGAGTTTTGAAAAAGTCATGGAAATGCGCGAAGAAAAGCGCAAGCGCCGCGTCATTTTCTGGTGGTTCAGTAGCTTAGGTCTGTTGTTCTTAGGTACAGCAGGTGCCTATGTTTGGAGCACCCATTCTAAGGCCACACCTCCCATGGCGGTCCTTGAGCCCTCAGCATCTTCTGCTCGAATAGCAGCCTCATCGTCTTCTGCTCAAGTTGCAGCCGAAAGCGAACCAAAAAGGGCAAAACAAAACAGCGTATCAACCGCAGAGATGGAACTAAATCCCTCTCTCATGAATGCTGCGAAAGCTTCTACGAAGCAAAAGCAGGCCAAGCCCAACCTGGAAATCAAAGAACAAACCTTTGTTTCAGCAGGGAAAAGCGAACAAACTGAGAATCGTCTCCAAAAAGACGTACAGACTTTGAATCCCGCTCAGCTGTTTGCATCAAGCAGTGAAACAACCCATCAGGAATGGTTAGCTCCCTTGTTTGTTAACCCCTACGAAGCGCTCTACTCCTTGGGCCTGACGCCTTCTTTTGCTGAATGGTTGGATCCATTCGGTTTGAAAGAGGCCTATTTCGATGATCGTTTGCTCGCAGAAACCGATTTTTCCAATCGATTCAAGCCCCACTATTATGCCGAGATCACGGCTTTCACAGGCAGTCACAACAGCATCAATTTCGATAATCGCGATGAGCTGAGCGTATTGGGAACCCAATACCATGCGCATTACCAAGGCGTCATTTTGAAAGATTTGGGCAATGGCCACATGGCAGGATTGGGTGTTTCATACGGTGAGTGGGTAGGGAACGGTCAATACCGCAACCGCACTTACGAGACTTATACCCAAATTGATACCTATCACGTGGTGGTGGTCATTCCTGGCAATCCCGTGCAAACGGTTGAGGTATTGGATACCACAACGATGTCTGAATGGAGCGAAACCACGGGAACCCTGAGTTATAAAATGAGCAAGGTGAGCATACCCTTGGCCTACCGTCAATACCTGCCTTTGGGTAAGACAGTTTGGCGTTTAGCTATGCAAGCCAGCCCTGGAATGACGACTCGAACCTCAGGTGAGTACTTTTCTCGTACCGAGTTCTTGCCCTTGAGCACCCAACGTCAGTTCACCTTTGATGCTCGTTTGGCATTCGGGCCTTCACTGCCCATCAACCGCGTTTGGACTTTGGTGTTGGAGCCCAATCTGTTTGCGCAGAGCTTCGTGGAGGGTCAAAGCAAACAAAGCCGAACCAAATTGTTCAGCGGTTTCGGTGTGAGCATGGTAGGGAAGTTGTAAGACTCTGTCGTCGCTCAGATATCTGCAATAATTAGAGCACCTGCACCCAGCCGAATGGATCTTGGGTGGCTCCGCAGCGCAATTCATCGAGGAAATGTTTGACCTCGCGCGAAACCTGTTGGTTGCCTTGCTCCATGACCGAGTGGTATTCTCCCCGGTGGCCAAAGCCGTCTAAATTCACCAAAGTTGCGGCCGTGCCGGTAATGAATAGCTCAGCCAATTGACCCTGGGACAAGCTGTCTTTGAGTTCTTGAACCGATAAAGGACGCTCTTCTACCTCATGGCCAAGATGGCGCAATGCCTGTATGACGCTGTCGCGGGTAATGCCCGCTAACAGCGTTTGGCTCAAGGCTGGGGTCACGATTCGATCGGAGTAAACGGCAAAGAAATTGGTGGTTCCCGTTTCTTCCACCCACTCATGAGAGAGGGGGTCAGTCCACAATACCTGGTCAAAGCCTTCTTTTTGAGCCAGTGCCGTTGGGTATAAGGCACCGGCATAATTTCCCGCGCACTTGGTGAATCCAACTCCCCCGGGAGCTGCACGGCTATATTCTTCCTCAACTTTTACCCGCAAGGCCTTGGTGTAATAAGGCCCAACCGGGCAAGTGAAAATCGCAAAGCAATAGGTGTCGCTGGGTTTAACACCGATGTAATCGTCAGTGGCAAACATGTAGGGCCGTATGTACAGGGCCCCGCCGGCCGAACGTGGAACCCAATGGCGATCGAGTTCCAACAAGGCCTGAAGACCACTCATGAACAATTCTTCGGGCACTTCAGGCATGGCCATGCGTTTGGCAGAACGGTTGAATCGTTTGGCGTTTTCTTCGGGCCTGAACAGGGCGATGGCCTCGTCGCTGCTCTGGTGCGCCACGGCTTTCATGCCTTCAAATATGGATTGACCGTAATGTATGGCGCTGGTGGCGGGACTCATGGACAAGGGACCATAGGGTACAATGCGCGCATTTTTCCATTCGCCGTCTTTGAAATTGGCTAAGAACATGTGGTCAGAGAATACTTTGCCGAATCCAATATTTTCAGGATCCAATTGGGAAAGTCTACTGTTTTCTGTACGCTCAACCTTAATTTCGAAACTCATTGTATCAAAAATACAAAACCTGTTGGGACCATGGCTGAAAAAGGGATGATTGTGGAAAATCCGCTGGAACTCCTGCCTTTGTTTGAAGGCATGGCTCTGTTGCCCGATGAGCATTTTTCCAAACAGGACCCGGTCACGGCCTTGAACTCTTCACTCGAACCCGAAGCCACCAAACCAGTCTCTTCAGCATCTGCTGAGCCAGCGGTTCAAGCGGCCCTGGCACCCCGAGAAACAATGGTATCAACCGCAGTCCAGGCTCACCAAGACCAGCCCGTTGCCCAAGTGGAGTCCACATCAGCGGCAGAGCCCGGTTCAGCGGTGAACACAAGCAGCATGGAGTCAGCCTCGCTTTGGGTCTTGAACGTCTGGGTTGACGAGAATAAAAAGCATTGGCCCGATGAATTCAAGGCGCCCTTAACGGCCTTGATGCAAGCGGTGAAGGTAAATGGGGAATCGCTTTCCATGGACCGGGTGCAGGTATTGAATCCCTTTGTGTTCACCGATCGCCACGGCATACGGGAATGGGCATTGAGCTTCAAGCCTCGTTACATTGTCATTTGGGCCAATCAGACCAATTTAGAGAGGGTGCCGGCTCTGCACCAATGCGATGATTGGGATGGAATTCCTGTGCTTCGATTGCCTGCTTTTGCTTCGGTTATGGGTCAAGTGGACCATAAGAAATTGGCCTGGAAGCACATCAAAGATTTCTTTGAGTTTTAGTGTTTGGGTGCCAGCTTGGGGCTGTTGACCCGTCTCATCAACACAATTCCCACTAAGAAAAAGACCATGAGCAGGAGAATGCTGTTGCGCATATCCCCACTGATGTTGTCGATCAAGCCCCAACAGAGGGTGCCCAATACGATGGCCAATTTTTCGGCCACTTCATAGAAGCTGAAATAAGAAGTGTTGTCTTTGTCGCCGGGAATGAGTTTGGCATAAGTAGCCCTTGATAAACTTTGAACTCCGCCCATGACCGTACCCACCAAGCAGGCCAATCCGAAGAACTGCAGGGGTTTACGGGGTTCCAAGAAATAGGCCAGAATGCACACCAGTACCCAAACAAACAGGGAGGCACTGAGGCTGAAACGGTTGCCTTTTTTATCGGCAAGCCAAGCAAAGAAATAGGCCCCTGCGATGCCGATCAACTGAATCAACAAAATGGTAATGATCATGTCTTTGGATTCGAGTTCCAATACATTTTTACCGAATAAGGCAGCGACGTATATAACGGTTTGAACGCCCATGGTATAAACGAAGAAGGCGGCCAAATAACGCTGGGTTTGAGGCATTTGTTTCAAGTTTAAAAATACCTGCTTGAGTTCATGGTAGCCCTTCCACAAGGGGGTCTGGGTGTTGTTTTTTTTGTCTTTGGGCAAAACCCAAAGGGGGTACAAGGACCATCCCATCCACCAGATGCCAACGGTCAGAAATCCAATGCGAAATGCCAGGCTGCTCTCTTTGGGGCTGGGCAATCCAAACCAATCGGGTTTCATGATGAACATCAAATTCAAGATCAGAAGCAGCACGCTGCCTATGTAGCCCATGGTGTACCCGCGTGCAGACAAGCGATCGAATCGATCGGGACTCGCAATTTCAGGAAGGTAGGCGTTGTAGAATACCAAAGAGGCTCCCCAACCAATGGTGGCCAGCATGAAACAGGCCAATCCGAAGAAAATATTGCTGCCGTTGAACCAAAAAAGAGCGCTGCAACCCAAGCTGCCCAAGGCCACAAAAAACCGCATATAAGGCTTTTTAACGCCGCGACTATCGGCAATGCCTGATAGCAGGGGAACAATGGCCACGATGATCAAAAAGGCCAGCGACAAACCATAGCTGTACAGGGCTGTATTCTTGATGCTGAAACCCAAAATGTCTACCTGCTTGGGAGTGAACTCTTCGTAGAAGGCTGGGAAAATGGCTGAGGCAATGGACAGGGAATAAACGCTGTTGGCCCAATCGTAAAAGGTCCAGGCGCGCAAGACCTTGGGGTTGTTCAATTCTTGGCTCATCGAAGAGCGCAATATAGCACAATCAGGGAATCGGGTAGCCTCTTGAGTGGCAGAAAAGTAGGACCTTACTGATCCTGGTATTTGAGGCTGTCCAAGTGATTCCACTCAGCTTCAGCCATTTCGCGTGTGATTTCCAAACTCTTTTTCTTTTTGGACTCAGAGGGGATTTCAAACATGAAACGCTTCAAGATGGTTTCGCAGATGCCGCGAAGTCCGCGGGCGCCTAGGCTGTTGTTATAAGCCAATTCTACAATGAATTCTAAGGCTTCTGTGCTAAAAGACAGGGCAACACCTTCCAAATTGAACAGATACTGGTATTGCTTCATCAAGGCGTTTTTGGGCTCGGTGAGAATGCGGCGCAAAGCCTCTTTGTCCAATGGAATGAGGGCGGCGATGATGGGCAAACGGCCAATCAATTCTGGGATCAGGCCAAAATTCTTCAAGTCAGCGGGAGTGGTTTGCAAGAGCAATTTGGCCTCGTCAATTTTGCGATTGGTGCTGCTTTTGAAACCCACAGCTGAGTTGACCATTCGACGCGATACCACTTTTTCAATGCCATCAAAGGCACCCCCACAAATGAACAAAATGTTCGATGTGTCTACCTTGATGTATTTTTGATCGGGATGCTTGCGGCCACCTTCAGGTGCAACGTTGGCCACCGTGCCTTCCAATATCTTCAACAGGGCTTGTTGGACGCCTTCTCCGCTCACGTCACGGGTGATAGAGGGGTTGTCGCTCTTGCGGCTGATCTTGTCGATCTCATCGATGTAAATGATGCCTTTTTCAGCCAATTCAGGTTTGTAGCCTGAGACTTGAAGCAGTCGGCTCAGAATGCTCTCTACGTCTTCTCCCACATAACCTGCTTCGGTTAATACCGTTGCGTCGGCAATGCAGAAGGGAACGTTCAAAAACTTGGCGAGTGTTCGGGCTAAATAGGTTTTACCCGTGCCGGTTTCGCCAATCAACAATACGTTGCTCTTTTCAACCTCGATATCGCTTCGGTCTTTTTGACCGGTGCGCTTGTAATGGTTGTAAACCGCAACGGCTAGCGTGCGCTTGGCTTCATCTTGGCCAATGACATACTGGTCCAAGTGTTCCTTGATTTCCGAGGGGGTTGGGAGTTTCTGGGGCTCATCGAAATTAACCGGATCCCCGGTTTCGATTTTCTTATCCATGCCCAGTTCCTTGCGAACGATGGTATGGGCTTGCTCAGCGCAGTTTTCGCAAATGTGACCTTCCACGCCCGAAATGAGCATCACGGTTTCACTTTTTTTGCGCCCGCAGAAGGAGCAAACCGGTTCTTTGGTCTTGGCCGACATGGTTATTTGCGGTGGCCGAGCACCTCGTCAATCATGCCATAAGCTTTGGCTTCTTCAGCCGTCATCCAGTAATCGCGATCAGAGTCTTTTTCTACTTTGTCGTAATCCTGGCCGCTGTGCTTGGCGATGATGTCGTACAACTCCTTCTTCAACTTGGAGATTTCCTTGTAGGTAATCTCGATGTCGCTGGCTTGGCCCTGAGCACCACCCAATGGCTGGTGAATCATGATGCGCGAGTGGGGCAGAGCCGTGCGCTTTCCTGCATGGCCCGCACACATCAATACCGCTCCCATGCTTGCAGCCATGCCTGTGCAAATGGTGGCTACGTCAGAAGAAATGTATTGCATGGTATCGTAGATGGCCAAACCGGCATAAACGCTACCACCGGGGCTGTTGATGTATATCTGGATGTCGCGGTTGGCGTTGGTGCTCTCCAAGAACAACAACTGACCCATGATGATGTTGGCTACATCTTCATAAATGGGAACTCCCAAGAAGATGATGCGGTCCATCATCAAACGCGAAAAGATATCCATGGCTACAGCATTCATTTGACGCTCCTCAATGATGTTAGGGGTCAAATTGTAAAAGCCTGGAGCTTGAGCTGTTAATTTCTGATACTCATCCAAACGCAAGCTAGAAATGCCCAGGTGTTTGGTGGCGTATTTGGCAAATTCTTTTCCGTAGTCCATAGTTGAGAAACAAATGTAAGCGAGAAAGGATTATTCGCCGTGTTCGTGTTTGTGTTTATTCACGTGCTCGAAGTATTGCTCTACAGACAACTTCTTGCTCTTATAAGCCACCAAAGTCTTTACGTGGTCATAGGCCTTGCGGTAAACCACGCGGTCGGCCATTTGGCTCACGAATTCGCGGTCAGACATGCGCTTTTGAACTGTTTCAGTCAAGAAGGCGTCTCCCAAGTCGATGTTCATGCCGTATTGACGGTACATGCCAGCGTAGTACACTTTGGCTTCTTCCATGATGTCTTCGGCGCTGGCCTCGATTTTGGCTTCGGCTGAAATTTTGTCAATCACCAAACGGCGCTGCAAGGCGCTGCGTTCTTGGGCGTATTTTTCTTCGATGTTTTCGGCGTTGTAATCGTCGGGCTTGTTGGCCATCAACCAGCGCTTCAAGAATTCGTCGGGCAAAGCCAAATCGTGCTTCTCGAGCAACAAATGGCCAATTTGATGATCCAACCAAAGGTCGGCTTCGTTGGCGTAGTAGCGCTCCAAGTTGGTTTTGATGCGCTCGCGGTATTCGGCTTCGGTTTTGGGGTGATCTTCAGCCCCAAACATTTGCTTGAAGTATTCTTCGTTCAATTCAGCCAAGGTGCGGCGCTTGATCTCGCTCACTTGCGCTTGGAACTTGTCATTCAAATCAGCCAAGCCCTCTTTGGGCAGCCCCAAGCTGCTGGACATGACGGTTTCGTTGTTGTTGAACAACGCAGCCAAACTTAGGGTCAGGGTGTCGCCTGCTTTCAAGCCAATCAAAGCTTTTTTCAATTTGGCATCCTGAATCATTTCAGGTACCACGCTTACAGGCTTGTTTTCAACCCCGCCTTCGAGTGGGCTTTTGCCCTTTTCGTCCAATTCAGTGAGGTTCAGGTATACGACATCGGCTTCGGCAGAAACTTCTGTGTTTTCCATGCCGCCTTGGCGTTGACGTGCGTATTCAATGTCCTTGTCGATTTCAGAATCTCCCACCTCAATTTCGAATTTCTCCAACTTGTCTTTGCTGCTCAGATTGAGGTCAAACTGAGGGGCGAGACCCAAATCAAAGGCAAAGCGAAACTCGGTTTTGTTTTCGATGTCGATGTCGCTCTCCATAACCGTTGAGGAAATGGGGTAACCCAAGATGTCCAAGTTTTCCTTTTGAACGTAATCGTTCATGGTATCGCTGGCGAGGTTTTGCAATACCTCGGCCAAAACGGCTTTTCCATAAAGCTTTTGAATCATTCCAGCGGGAGCCTTGCCGGGGCGAAAGCCCTTGACGTTGGCTGTGCGCTGCAAGCGCTTCATTTCGGCTTGAACTTTTTCTTGGTAATCTTCGCTGGTCAGATCAATCGTGACGCTGGCATTCAGGGCGTCGTGGGTGTGGAGTTGAACCTTCATTGTGATGAAATAAGCAGCCGCAAGGCGGCTGCGAAAATGGTGCACGCGGAGGGACTCGAACCCACACGCCTCTCGGCGCCAGATCCTAAGTCTGGTGCGGCTACCAATTACGCCACGCGTGCAAAAGGATCTTGTTGCAAAACTTCAGGCGAATACCCTGAGGCAATTGCGGGTGCAAATGTACTTCCAGTAAGCTGATTTTCCAACTTAAAACAAGTGGGTTTCGGTTTGATACATCTGCCCGTTTTTGAGTTTGATTTTCATGCGCACCGTATCGCCAGCTTGCCAATCTGATTTGCGTTTGCCGTGTTCGATGACCAAGGTATTCATGGGTAGGAAACTGTTTTCAACCAATTTCACTTGGGCTTCGAGTGGGCCTAACTTTTCGCTGTTGATTTCAACTTCAGCATCCATCAGCGATTCCGTGCTCGAAAAAGACCAGGTCTCAAAGGTCAACAAGGCAGGAGCATAGCCATTGGGAGGCCAGCTGATAAATCGCTTGGCATAAGAAGCGCTGTCTACCCAGACCTCACCATCGTCGACAACCCAGAAAACGCTGTTGTTTTCAGCAGATCCAAATCCAAAGGCATAGCTAGAAGGATTCAGGAGCATTTGTCGGTTGAACAGTTCTTCGCTTTTTTGGTCTTCGATCAGCACGGTCAAGGCAATGGCTGGGTTGGGCTCCATGACGGCATGGCCCATAGCTGCCGCATAGGCCGCTTCTTCGGTGTAGCAACCGTGAGTTTCGGGTCGGGGCTCACGGGTGAACATGCCGACAGGGGCAAACAAAATAGCCGCCTGCTGGCAAGCCGATGCGCGGCTGGGCGAGTAGGAGACAGGGGCCAAAACGCCAGCATTTTGACGAAAGTAATTCAAGCGGGTTTCGATGCGTTGAACGGTGCTGTCGGGCATGTTGCCCGCTATGCAGTGCTTGCTGTAGCCATTCCAGCCCGTCTGCGGGGTTTTGATGCCATTGACTTGAGCATACCCGATTTTGGTGCCTTTATAGCGAATTTCAAAATCTTGCTTGGCCAGGCGCTCGTGCAATTTTTGAACATCAGCAGGGTTTCCAAATTGGCGCTGAATGCGTTGAAAATAGGTCCAAGCTGCGAGCATTCTGCCATCTTGAATGGCGCTGTCGCAAGCGGCCAGTAGCAAGTTGCGCTGAAGGGGCTTGAGGGTTTTGTCTTTGGGGAAATCCCGCACCAATGAATCGCTCATGGCAATCAATTGGCTCCATTCATACGATTTGATGGGGCCCTTGCGGTATTGGTCAAACAAAGTCTTGCGGTAGGTCTTGAAGGTCTTGTTTTTGGGATAGCTGCGCGTGGCATGGTCCAATAAAAAGACAATCAAGCGTCGCGATACCTGGGCCGGTGGGGTTTTCAAGAGTACTTCCAGGCCCTTTTCATTGATGGGAGGGCTTCGAAATTGCAAGGGATACCACGAATAAAAGAAATGAACGGTGGCCGCTTCGTTGTTGCTGCCCAAATAATATTGCAAACACTGGCCCAAAAAAGCCAGCGAATCGGCCACCAGAAATGGGTCCGAACCGTTTTGGACTCCCGCCTGGACCAACACCCGTTTTTGCATGAAAAACTCCATGAACAAGGTGTCGACCAGCCCTTTTTCGCCCCGGTTCGCCAGGTAGCCCATCTTGTTGATGTAATACGAGTTTTGGTAACTCAAAAAGTTGGAATCATTGGGAAAGATTTCCAATGCGCGAATGACATTTTCCAGGAATAAACTTCCAATTCCCCCGCGGCTTCGGGCTGCTTGGATGTTGGATTCGAGGTATCCGTGTTCCAGGGCCAGGAGCTTTCGGTTTTGGGGGTAGACGCTCAAGCCCATTTCAGCATAGTACTGAGCGCTATCGAGCTGTTCCCTTTGGTCGTAGTATTCGGCCAATATTTCGAACGCTTCTCGAACGTAGGTATTGGGGTGCAAATCTGAAGCATGGGCCCCGTAATTCCAGAGGGCCGTTTGCTTGAGTGCCCAAAGACCGTCGCGGGTTTTTTCACTCAAGTGGTAGCAAACCCCCATCATGCCCAAAGCAAAGGTGTCATTGGAAAGGTCAAAGCTGTTTCGGTACATCTGAATGGCGCGAGAATATCGACCTTGGCCAAAATTGGCCATGGCTTCCACGTTGTTTTCGGTGGCGATTCGGGCGAATACATCGCGGTATTCATTTTTGTAATCGCCAAATTCGTCGCGCGCTTGGGCTTTGATGGCACTTTTGACCGATTCTCTCAAATAGATCGATAGTTCAGCGTCGTCCCCGCGATTGTCCCACAAGGTGAATTCGCTGGCAGCTTTGATGTACCAAAGTTCGATGAGCGTTTTGTCTTTTTCCAGGCCTTTGGTGCTGATTTTCAGTGCTTTTGCAGCATCACCGCTGTTCAGGGCGTTTTTGGCTTTGAATACGGTGGCCGATTGGCTCCATGCGCTTGAAACAAGTGCAAAAGTGGCCATTAGGGCGTAAATGGTCGAACGCATGCTGCAAAATACAGCATAGCCTCATTTAACGGGGCATTCGTTGGGAACCGGTGTAAAACTTAACGCAGGAGCGTGAAATTGCCCTTCATTACCTTGCGGTAGTTGTCGTTTCCAATGACTTCGAGCAATACGATGTAGACCCCTTCTTGTGCAGGTTTTCCTTTGCTGTATCCGTCCCATCCGTCTCCAAATGTTTGGGTTTCGTATACTTTCTCTCCCCAGCGGTTGTAAATCTTCATGTCCATCTCCTTGAATCCTTCTAGGTAAGGCAAGTAGATGTCATTGCGGTTGTTGGCATCGGGGCTGAAAGCGGTGGGAAGCCAGGCTAAAGGAGGGCAGGAGTCGATCAAGTTTACCTCGTCGCTGCGCATGCAGCCATCGATGCTGCGCACTTCAACCCGGTAGGTCCCAGCTAGGTTGGCGGTGATGCTGCTGCTGGTTTCTCCATTGGGGAACCATCGGTAGCTGTAACTGCTGTTGGAGCCAGCGTCAAGGGTGACCAAAACATTTCGACACACAAATCGATCTTTTCCCAGGTCCACGCTCGGGATTTCTCCCATTTTGACGACCGCAGTTTTGCTGCTGCTGCCGCATATGCTGTAGACCTTTACGCTGTAGGTGCCGGGTTTGTCGATGTTCAAGGTGCGAGCTGTGGTGTCCAGGCCGCCCAGGTTGACGTCTGTGCTGGTCCAATGGTAACGATAACCTCGGTAGGGGTTAGCCGCGTTCAATGTCATGCGAGTGGGGTTGCTGCAAAAGGCGGTGTCCCGAATGGGAATCGGATCAAATGCATTGTGAACGACCAGCACATAAACTCCTTTGGTCGATTTGGAACCATCGCTAAAGGTCGATTCGCACTCGGTGTAGAAAAGCCCGGTGTCGGGGTAGTTGATGTTTTGTGGCTCGCGGGCAGTGCTGCTCGGCGGATTCGCCCCTCCAAAGGTCCACTTCCAGGCCACAGAGGGTAGGCTTCCGGGCTCGTTGAACTCCTTGTAATTGATGCTACTTCCCTTGCATATGGTGAGGGAAGGGGTTTGAGCCATGCTTGCCAGAGGCAGCGTGCCGAGCAACACCAAAAGGACCCATTGGCCTAGTTTCATGCTGCAAAATTAGGTGGGCAGTGGCATTGCTCGCTATCATGGGAATGTCAATGTATTCTCAAATAGACGATGCTAGAGGCCCGCTCGGTGTTTGCTTCATCAGTGCCTTCGGTTGGCGAGCAACTGGGGTGGGGATCCGTCAAAGGGATTGTCCCCTCTGCCTATGCTTTTTGCGTCCAAGCCCACCGCTCGTTTGACCGCTTGTTCTCCATAGCGCAGGCGTATGCGATCCATGGCCTGATACAGCGCGAGCATTTGAGTTTCTTGGTCGAACAAAGCCAATTGAGCACCTCCTTCTACCAGGTCGCTGAAGCGAACCCCGATCAGTCGAATGAGCATGCGGCGTTGGTACAGGGCTTCGAACAGGGCTAAGGTGTTTTGAATGAGTATTTGATCGCTGTTGGTGTAGGGTATTTTGTGTTGCCGGCTGTGGGTGTTGAAGTCGCTGTAGCGAATTTTGACACTCACGCAGGCGCAGACCTTATTGCCTCGCCGAAGCTGAAAAGCGAGGTTTTCAGCCATGGCTGTCAGTAGGTTTCGCAGCTTGACAACGTCAATGGTGTCGCGTTGAAACGTTCGTTCGGTGCTGATGCTTTTGCGTTCGTGAAAGGGTACAATGGGGCGATGGTCAATGCCCTGGGCCTTTTCCCAAAGGTCCAGCCCGGTTTTTTGCAAGGTTTTGAATAGCAGTTCCCGGGGCATGTCTTGCAGCGTGCGTATATACTGAATGCCCAGCAATCGAAGGCTTTTGTACGTTTCGCTTCCCACACCGGGGATCTTGCGTACAGACAAGGGCGCTAGAAAGGGCTTTTCATCTCCACTGGCCACTTGGCGTTGCCCCGCCGGTTTGGCTGTGCCTGTTGCGATCTTGCTCACGGTTTTGTTGCTCGATACACCGAAACTGATGGGCAGTCCCGTTTCTTTTTGAATGCGCTCTTTGAGGTTCATGGCCACTTTCCAGCAACCGAAAAAGCGATCCATGCCACTCAGGTCAATGTAAAATTCGTCAATGCTGCTTTTCTCATACAGGGGAACACTGTCGGCAATGACCTGGGTGACGAGCTGGGAATGCTCGCTGTACAGATGCGAGTCGCCCTGTATGACAATGGCCTCTGGGCAGAGCAGTTTGGCTTGTTTCATGGGCATGGCGCTGTGTACACCAAAGGCTCGGGCTTCGTAGCTGCAGCTGGCCACCACTCCGCGATCGCTGTTCCCGCCTATGATCAGCGGCTTTCCCACAAAGGCTCGGTTGCGCAGGCGCTCCACGCTGACAAAGAAGGAGTCTAGGTCCATGTGGCTGATGATGCGTTCAGGCTTGCTCATAGATTGATTAAAAAATTGACAAATAATTGCCAATAATATAATCCATTTTGTTTGTCTCAAAAAGGGAAGATTGTGTCATAAATCTTGTTGCCTTCGATTCCGAGTTTATGGCTAATCCATCCACCCGATTTCACTTTTCCTTGAAACCCTATACTCGGTGTGGAATGGCAATTTTCAGGTCATGAATTGGTTTGGTACCTAAGCGGAGCTGCCCTCATGGGTATTTTTGGAGCGCTTTTGCTTCGCCAGATGTCCATTCAAATTCCGAACATCAGCATGCATGAATACTATGGGTATGCCTCTTCACATCCCCGTACATCCCTGTTTTTCTTCTTGGCTTGCTTGGGTCTGATGGGCTTTCCCATCTCACCCACCTTCGTAGGAGAAGATTTACTCTTCAGTCACATCCATGAGCAGCAAGTGCTTTTAGCCTTCATTTTTTCACTGGGGTATATCGTCTCAGGTATTGCTTTGATACGGCTATACGCCCGTCTTTTTCTAGGTCACGAAACGCGCCCGCATTTTTCTCACTCTTTAATGAATCAATAAATGAAATCTTCGATAAACAACAAATTGTTTGGATACTTGAAGGAAGACGCTACGGCCGGCTTCCTGGTTTTTTTACTCGCACTTCCCTTGAGCCTTGGCATTGCTAAAGCCAGCGGATTTCCGGCCTCTATGGGGATTTTAACGGCGATGGTTGGAGGTATTTTGGTCTCCTTTTTTCCTCGCGTATCCCCCTTGAGCATCAAAGGGCCAGCGGCCGGTTTGATTACCGTTTGCTCGGCGGCCATCTTGGAACTCGGTCAGGTGGGTGGAGCTGAAAAGGCATTGCCTTCCATGGCGGCCTTGTTGGCGGTGGTGGCCCTTATACAAGTGGTCATGGGCTTTTTGAAAATAGGGTCTTTGAGCGAATTGTTCCCGCACTCGGCCGTTCACGGCATGTTGGCTGCCATTGGTATCATCATCATCGCCAAACAGATTCCCGTATTGTTGGGCGATGATCCCATGATTTACAAAGGGGAAGGGCCCTTAGAGCTGTTGGCTGACATCCCTCGCTTTGTCGCCAATGCGCATCCCCACATAGCCATGGTGGGCATCATAGGCTTGGTTATTTTGTTTGCCACGCCCTATGTTCCCATTCCTGCCGTGAAAAAGGTGCCCGCCCCCATGTGGGTGCTTCTGATGGCGGTTCCCTTGGCCATCGTATGGCATTTTACAAACGAGGGGCCTTCATATGCCATGGTGAGCATTGGGGATTTTTGGGGCAGTATCAAAATCCAGCCTGATTTTTCCCTGATCGGCACGTTTGTCTTTTGGAAATATGTCTTCATGTTATTGTTTGTGAATAGTTTGGAGTCGCTGTTGACGGTCAAAGCCGTTGATAATTTGGATCCCGAAAAGCGCAAGTCGAATCCCAATAGCGACCTCATTGCGCTGGGTGTAGGAAATGGAGTCAGTGGCTTGTTGGGTGGCCTGCCCATGATCAGCGAAGTAGTGCGCAGCAGCGCCAATGTGGGTTTTGGTGCTAAGGGCCGAGGGGCTAACTTCTTCCACGGTGTGTTTTTGCTTTTGGCCATGATTTTCATCATTCCTTTGATTGAAATGATCCCCAATTCAGCCTTGGCAGCTATGCTGATTTTTGCCGGATATCGCTTGGCCTCTCCTAAAGAATTCATTCAAACCTACCATCTGGGAATCGAGCAATTGGCCATTTTTCTTATAACAATTTTGGTAACCCTTTTGGAGGACTTGTTGCTAGGAGTAGCTGCCGGTATTCTGGTAAAGATGATTTTTCATATCATCATGGGCGCTCCAATTGCCAGTCTATTTCGCTCGCGTCACCGCATTGAACATATAGAAGGGAAGAGCATTTTATACATTCAAGAATCTGCCCTGTTTACCAATATTTTGGCCTTTACTTCGGTGCTCAAAAAATTGCCGAATGAAAACCAGGTTCTGTTGGATTTTAGTGAATGCAAATTGGTAGACAATCCCTTCATGGAATTCGTTGAACATACCGAGTCAGACTGGCACAATGATGGTCGCAGGTTGGAAACCCGTGGTTTGGATAACATGCGTCCTGTTTCTAACCACCCCTTAGCTACTCGCCGTGCTTAATGCCATTGCTATGAAAAAGTGGATATTAATAATCATGGTTTTCTTGCATGCCGTAGGCACAATCGCTCAAAGTGCTGAAACGGTAAATCCCTTGAATTCTTGGTATTTTTTCA
>JAURGZ010000058.1 GCA_030833525.1 Bacteroidota bacterium
GCATACTCCCGGCTCAACGAAGAGTCTTTCTTTTGGCGTTTGCGCCCGTAGGAGCCATCTCCCGGCGTGCAAGCCAGCAGCGACAATCCCAGAACCAAGGCCAAACTCCAGAGCCTTGCCATACTCAATCAAATTTGCGGCGTTGGAACCATTTGTCGCCCAACTGAAACCCAAGGCTCAACTGAAAATAACGCTCTTGAGCCAATCCGCTTTGGAGCGAGCCCCGCTGCAAGTATTGCGCCTGCACGTGCATGAGCGATGTGATCACCGAGTTATCATAGTAACGGCGAACCATGGGAATGCCGAAGCTCGCAAAAGCCTTGTATTCGGGAATCTGCACCTGCTGCCCGGCAGAGGTAAAGACCTGTTGCGTTTGCGAGTACACTCCACCCAAGCGAAGGGGAATGGGCATTTTGCGCTCGTTGCGCGCCTTTTCATCCATGGGGTGCAGGGTAAAGGTGAACCCATAATCCACGCGGGTAGCATACGATTTAGCGGGGTCAAAGAAGGCCTGAAAACCACCCCAATCGCTGTAGCGGTAATCCAAAGCGACAGACCAAGCACGGCGATACAAGAATTGATAACCCATGCCGAAACTGGCCGGTAAGGCGACAGTACCCGACTGGTCCAAGCTACTCAAAATGGTATCGCGCAAAATCAACCCGCCTGAAGAGCTCAAGTCGTAACTGCGGGTCAAGCGGCTGCGCTCGGCCTCTACCCCTGAATACCAGGTGTAAGAACCGCCCAAGCTATGGGTATTCGAATCCAAAACGCCCGAAAGCAAAAAACCCGCTTGCTGCTGCGTGCCGCGAATGACCACGGTACGGGCATCTTCAATGGCCCCCAAATCAAAACTATCGGGAACCGTAAACAGCGAACGATCGCGCAGTTGTCCAAACAAATGGCCCACGCTGTATCCCAGGCTCCCGTGTTTGCCCAAACGGGCGGCATGGCTCCACTGCAGGTTGTTCACCCCGCCGCTACCGGTATGAGTGGTGCGGTTCAAAAAAGGCGTCTCGCTTTCAAAGGCATAACGGTAACCCACCGTCGTCAAGGGGCTCAAGGTGATGGCCGATAAAATGCCGTAAGGCGTGGTTCTAAATTGCTTCTTGCCGAGTGAATCGCTCAGGCGCGTGCGCTTTTCATAGGTCCAAGTCGGATAGGCCAAGCTCAAATATTGCATGCCCCCACCGGTGAAGGTCTGGCGCTCGTTTGCGTCGGTTTGCACATCGCCCCCGCGGTAGGCCACCCCCATGTTGAAGGCCGCATAGCGCAGATTGCCCAGGGTAGCTGGGTTCGTCAAGCTGTGCGAGTATACCCCCGAAAATGTATGCTGGTTGGAACCGGCTTGCACGAAGTTCATGCCCATCCATTCGCCAATGCCGTAATTGGAATAAGGACTTTGGGTAAAGTTCTGGCCGCTCCCGCCTTGCGCAAACGCATGAGAGCTGACCGCTGTGGCGGCCGTAATCAGAAGGAGCTTGAACGCGTGGGTCATTTTCGAAGGGCCGCTGCCAATAGACCGTAGTGAACCAGCAGAGGTTCAACAAATATCGGGGTATTCAGCCGCTCTGCCAAGAAGGTGGCATCGCCGCCCGTCAGTATTACCACTCCATTCGGCGATTCGGCCCGGAAGCGCTCGATATAACCCTCTACCTCAAACAGCAGTCCCGCTTGCGCTCCCTGACCCATCGCCTCGTGGGTGTTGCGGCCCGTTTTCAAACCCTGCTCATCGCATTGAAAAAACGCCGCCGGCAGCGCCTCATGGCTCAACAAGGGCAAGAGCCCCGTAAACTGATGCATCGCCTTGTAGCGCATTTGCAGTCCCGGCGATATGCTACCGCCATAGTATTGGGTTGCGCCGCTTTGCAAGCGGCGCAACCACTCGTAAGTCACACAAGTACCCGCGTCGACCACCAGCCATTCAGCCGCTTCGGGGTACAACTGAACAGCCCCCAAGGCCGCCGCCAATCGATCAGCTCCTAGCTGTTCAGGAGTGTCAAAGTCCAACCACAGCCCGTTGGGCCGCTCTCGGTCAGACCACCCCTCTTCCAACCAAGTCTTGGCCGAAAGCTCGGTAAACTCGCAATCAAAACCGCTCAAGTCGGCTGCATCGGCCCTGACGTTGCAGTAGGTTCCGATTCGGCAGTCCCGCACCCAATTCAGCGTCTGCTCATCGGCAATCGCCTCCAAGACCCCCTGCTTCAACAGCTTCCCGTCAGCATCAAACACCGCGAACTTCGTTCGCGTATTGCCCATATCAAGGGTGAGGATCATGGTTCGAAGGTAAGAAAAAGGATTTTGTGGAAACGGTCCAATTCAGAGCTTATACTACCATTAGCAAATGATATGACCTACTTTAATAAATGCACATCCTTGGTAATAATTTACTCGTTTAAATGGTTGTAATTCAATGTAAATCAAATATTATTGATTTTTTAGATAAAAATTTTCAACAAGAGGAAGAGCTTGTTTAAATTTGAACCCTCCCATGGTTTTCACTAAGATTTTTATCCCGTTAGTTGTGTTTATTGTTCTTCTATGCATAGTTTCTTGTGGAACCTTGAAGCCGAAAATTGAATTAATTCCAGGTAAAAATGGGGTTGGTTCTTTGGAAATAAAAATGACTAATAAATTAAAAAGAGCTGAATTTATTATTGATTCTTATGCTGAATTTAAAGGCCATGGCGGGGTTCAACGAATTGAAATAGATGCCATTCCAGCGGGTGATCACTACCTTAGGATCAATACGGGTTCGTGGGATACTTTGATGCGAATCATTGTGGCACCGCGCACTGTCAACACGTTAATAATTAATACCCCTTAAGGGCTTACTGCCCTTTGAACTCAGGCTTTCGTTTTTGGTTGAAGGCGGCAACACCCTCTTTGTAGTCTTCGCTGCGACCTGCGATTTCTTGGCACCAGGCTTCGTATTGCAGCATGGTTTCCAAATCGCTGTGGGCCGCCTTGTTGAGCATGTTCTTGATCATGCCAATGCTCTTGGTAGGAGCTTGGGCGTAATAGGCGGCTATTTCATCGACCAAGGCATCCAACCCTTCTTCGGCAACCACGCGGTTGACCAAACCCCATTCCAAAGCCTGTTGGGCTGAGATTTTGGGAGCCATGGTTGCCATTTCAAAAGCCCGGGCTGGGCTGATGGCCTTCGGTAAGAAATAGGAGGAGCCAGAATCGGGCACCAAACCCACGTTCACGAAGACTTCGATCAAGGAGGCTTTTTCGCTGGCGATCAAAAAGTCACAGGCCAGGGCCAAAGAAGCACCGGCACCCGCCGCTACGCCGTTAATGCGGGCGATGATGGGCTTGGGCATGCTGCGCATGGCCCGAATGATGGGGTTGTAGCGTTTGTACAGGCTATCTGACAAGCTGCGGTTTTTGGAATCGGCAATGGCTTTGAGGTCTTGACCGCTGCAAAAGGCGCGGCCAGCCCCGGTTAGCAACACTACGCGAACCTCGGGGTCCTTGCTGGCTTCCTTCAAAGCGGCCTGCAATTCGAAACTCTGCGCGTCATTGAAGGCGTTGAAAACGTCGGGGCGGTTGAGGGTGATGCGGGCGACAGCGCCGCTTTTTTCATAGAGTATGCAGGTCAAAGATTCCATATCAGTTGCAGGGCAAAGGTAACAAAAAGGCCAATGGCCGTGCCGCTGAGCAGTTCACGGTGGCTATGAGCACCCAGACGAAACCGCGAAAGATAGATCAGGGCAAAAATCAAAGTTAGACTGCCCAGGTACAGTTGCATGGGGGGGCTGAAGACAAGGGCTTCTATGCCGAAATGATTGATCACCCAACTAAAAGAGAAGGCCAGAAGGCCGGCGCAGGCGGCCGTATGCATGCTGGCTTTGAAGCCCCACTGGTTGACCAAGGTTAACAGGAGTATGACGCCAAAAACAACCCAGGGCCATTGGGCCGTTTCTCCCTGCCATCGCCAATGAAAGTAGATGGCCAAAAGCAGGTCCAATACCAAGGAAACGCGATAAGCCAAGTTGCGTTCGGGTGCCGTTTTCATTTCCAGTGACTGAACCCGCCCGGTGCGAATCATCCACCCGGCAAAGAGCAGGGGTATCAACACATAGCCCAACAAAGAAAGGGTGAGCGAAAGAGGGCCGGGAGCAAAGTGAAGCACACCCAAGACGGCCATAAAGCCCGGATAGCTGAGGTAACTCACAAATCGGTAAAAAGTTCGAGCCATGGGACTAAGCTACAACTGGATGGGGTTATCTTGCGATTGCTTTATGAGAAATTGGGGATTTGGAATGGTGATTTGTTTGATGGGCCTTGTTCTGCCCAAGCAGGCAGAAGCTCAGCATTTGCCCGACAGCATCAACGAGCCCTGCGCCCAATCCTGGATTTTGGAAAAACTCGAGCAGGAATACCCCGGTTTTGCCCAATCATACAACCAGGTCTATGAAGCGTCGGTTGACGCAAGCAAGGTGAAGCCCCAGGTTCAGAATAGGGCCCGTCGCATCACCGATACCACGTATTATTTCGATACGGTCTTCATCGTGCCCGTGGTGGTACACATCTTATACAACACGAATGCCGAGAACTTGCCCGATTCGCTGGCCATCAACCAGATTGAGGTTTTGAACCAGGATTTTCGTCGTCAGAACGCCGATACCAGCAAGACGCGTCCCATTTTCAAAGCCCGCGCGGGCGATGCCCGCATCGAATTTGTATTGGCCAATACCGACCCTCAGGGCAATCCGACCAACGGCATCACCCACACCTACACCACCCGCACCACGTTCGGGGGCAACCAGCTGAACGATCAGATGAAGTTTGCGGCCCAAGGGGGAAAAGACGCCTGGGACACCAAGAAGTACCTCAACATTTGGGTTTGCGATTTGAGTCAAAACGGGCAAGACGCGTTGTTGGGCTATGCTTATCCGCCGTATGGACACCCCTTTTGGACCTCGAACGTTTGGGTGGCCGACAACCGCCAAGGGGTGGTGATACACTACAAGGTTTTTGGTCGCAACAACATCAACGCCACAAATGGAAATGCGACCCTGCGCCAATCGGCTATGGGCCGGGTTTCGGTGCACGAGGTTGGGCATTATTTTGGCCTGCGCCACATTTGGGCAGACGATCAGTACAGCGCCAACAAATGCGCGGTTGACGACTACATCGACGATACCCCCTTGATGGGCTCCATGTCGAATTTCAACTGCTTGTGGAGCAACAACGGCTGCATCACGGCCAATGACGAGCCCGACATGGTTGAAAACTACATGGATTACAGCACCCATGCCTGTCAGAACATGTTCACCAAAGGGCAGGTGGCCGCCATGCGCAACGTGGCTTCGACCTACCGCAAGGACTTGGCCATCGCCTACCGCATTGATACCACCATTCGCATTTTTGACACCGTGGTTTACGACGAGGTGCTGGTGTACCGCCAGAGCGAGAACCAGAACATTACGGTCGAATTGACCGATGAATTGAAAGACGGCCTGATCACCGCTCAGGTATTCAACCTGTTGGGCCAGGCGGTGACCGAGAAGACCTTGTTGACCGAAAACGTGACCCGATTTTCTACCGTCGGATGGCGTTCTGCCCCTTACGTCTGCATCTTGCGTAAAGCCGAAGACGACAAAGTATTGCGCAGCGACCCACTTTTCGTCGACTAAGATTTACTTTTGTTGAATGGAGTCCTTGGAACAGCGATTGCAATCGGTGCGCGGCAAAGTCATGCGTTTGGTTGAAACCAACCGCTTGATGGCCAAAGAACTGGATGCATTGAAGGTCGAAAACGAGCAGCTCAAGCAAACGAGCGAGCTCCAAAAAAACGCCTTGGCTGAACTAAAGGAACAGAATAAATTGATTAAACTTGCAAAAGAAATGTCGGGTGGATCGGATGACCATAAGGCGTTGAAAATGAAGATCAACGACTTAATTCGGGACATCGACAAGTGCATTGATTTGCTAAACGAATAACCCCTGTGACGACTGAAAATAGCTTGCTCATCAACGTAAACATCGACGACCGCGTCTTGCGGTTGAGGGTGGCACCGAAAGATGAGTCAGCGGTTCGAATGTCGGCACAACTGCTCAACCGCCGAATAGATGCTTTTCGCAGCTTTCAGGCGACTGAGCCTATAGATCGTCTCTCCTGGGCCGCCTTAGATTTGGCGGGTGACGTGCTGAAACAGCAACGGGACAACGAAAAAACAGCCCCAGCGGTTGAAGAGGAGTTAAAAGCCTTGGAACAGCTGTTGGCCCATGTTTGAGGGTTTTCGATTGACAAACTGACGTACTTGCTGCCCGCCTAAAAGGAACACCTATATGGGAGAAATCGTACTATTTGTCTTGGCAGGCCTAATCGGTGGATTAGGGTCAGGATACGTGATTTTTGTTGCGGCACGAAAGAAGCAACTAGAGGCTGAGCAAGCCAGAGTCTTAGAGGAGGCTCGTTTGCAAGGCGAAAACATCAAAAAAGACCGGGTTTTAGAGGCCAAAGAGAAGTACATGCAGTTGCGCTCTGACTACGATCGCGAGATCAACAAGCGCAACCAGGAAATGAACAATGCCGAGAACCGTCTGAAGCAAAAGGAACAATCGTTAGACGACAAGCTCAAGGGCTTGAAAAACAAAGAAGACGAGAACGATCGTCAGCGTCAGCGATTGGATGCTCAGATTGAGGCTTACAAGAAAAAGGAAAACGAGGTCAACGCTTTGCGCGAGCAGCAGTTGCAACAGTTAGAAAAAGTAGCTGGTTTCACCGCTGCCGAAGCCAAAGAGCAAATGCTGGAGACCATCAAAGCCAAGGCCCATTCAGAGGGCATGTCTTTGGCCAAAAACATTGTAGAAGAAGCCAAGTTGGGTGCCGGCCGTGAGGCCAAGCGCATCGTGTTGCAAACCATTCAGCGCACCGCAGCTGAATTGGCCATTGACAACACCGTAACTTCTTTCCCCTTGGAGAGCGATGACCAGAAAGGCCGCATCATTGGCCGTGAGGGTCGCAACATCAAGGCTTTTGAAGCCGCTACCGGTGTAGAGATTTTGATTGACGACACCCCCGAGACCATTGTATTGTCTTGCTACGACCCGATTCGCCGTGAGATTGCCCGCGTAGCCTTGGAGCGTTTGATTCGCGACGGCCGCATTCACCCTGCTCGCATCGAAGAAGTAGTGGAGAAAGTGCGCAAGCAAATTGAGGAAGAAGTCATCGAATGGGGTGAGCGCACGGTGGTAGACCTGGGCATCACCGGTTTGCACCCTGAGTTGATTCGCTACGTAGGCCGTATGCGTTTCCGCTCTTCTTACGGTCAGAACTTATTGAAGCACTCTCGTGAAGTGGCTCGTTTGTGCGCCACCATGGCTGCTGAGATGGGATTGAACGTGAAGCTAGCCAAGCGCGCCGGATTGTTGCACGACATTGGAAAATGCCCCGATAACGACGAGGAAACCCCACACGCTTTGTTGGGCTTGAAGTTGTGCGAAAAGTACGGGGAGCACCCCGAGGTTTGCAACGCGGTTGGAGCCCACCACGACGAGATCGAGATGACCTCGTTGTTGAGCCCCATCGTTCAGGCTTGCGACGCCATCAGCGGCTCGCGCCCAGGCGCTCGCCGCGGCGACGAAGGTTACTTGGAGCGCATTCGCGAGATGGAAAACATGGCCCTCAGCTATGCCGGTGTAGAGAAGGCTTTTGCCATTCAGGCAGGCCGCGAACTGCGCATCATCATGTCGGCTGAAAAGACCCAAGACGATCAGGCTGATACCTTGGCCTTTGAATTGTCAAACCGCATCATGACCGAAATGCGTTACCCTGGACAGGTGAAAATCACCGTGATCAGAGAAAAGCGCAGCGTAGGCGTAGCGAAATAAACGAGAACGGTTGCCGATTTGCAGAAACTGCGAAAAGGCGAGTATTAAATTCTTGCAAAAACTGCAACAAAATGGCCCCGATTCGGGGCCGTTTTGCGTTACTTGCAAGCCCGGTTCTACCGGGAATCAACCATGGGAAAACCGCTGCTGGAACTCACCGAACAAGGTTATTACTGCGCCAGGGCCGATGTGTACATCGACCCCTGGCGCAGGGTCCAGCGCGCCATTGTCACCCATGCCCACGCTGACCACGCCCGGCCCGGAATGGGCCAGTACCTGGCCCACCGCGATTCTGAGCAGGTGCTGCGCTTGCGCTTGGGGGCTTCGATCTCCTTGCAGACTTTGAATTACCGCGAGCCCATCTTCATGAACGGGGTGGAAATCACCTTGTTTCCTGCGGGACATGTGCCGGGCTCAGCCCAGGTAAGACTGGCCTATAAGGGAGAGGTTTGGGTCATTAGCGGGGACTATAAATTGGAAGATGACGGACTGAGCCCGGCTTTCGAACCCGTGGCATGCCAGCATTTCATTACCGAATCGACCTTCGGCTTGCCAGTCTATCGTTGGCGGCCCCAACAGGAAATTCTCAGCGAAATCAACGCTTGGTGGAAGGGACTGGCCGACAGCGGTGAGAACGCGGTAGTCTCGGCTTATTCCCTGGGCAAGGCCCAACGGGTCTTGCGCTTGCTGGACCGAAGCATTGGGCCGGTGTATTGCCATTCGGCGGTGGCTCAGACCAATCGGGCTTTGGAGGCCCAGGGCTTTGATTTTGGGCTTTGGCAGACTTTGTCAGAGGCGCCTAAGGAGAAGGTGCAGGGCGCGATCTTGATCGCGCCTCCTGCAGCCGTGGGATCAGCGGCTTTGCGCAAATGGGGCGATTACCAAACGGGTCAGTGCTCGGGTTGGATGGCCTTGCGGGGTCAGCGCCGCTGGAGCAACTTGGATCGGGGGTTTGTGCTGTCTGATCATGCCGATTGGACTGGACTGTGTAGAGCGGTCGAAGCCACGGGTGCAGAAAATGTGTACGTGACCCACGGGTATTCGGCGGTTTTTGCCCGCTACCTCAGGGAGGAAAAGGGCTTGAATGCCCAAACAGTGAAAACCATGTTCAGCGGCGATGATGCGGCCGAAGACTTGGATAAGTCCCTGATGATGCAGGCCGAAAAAACGGGAGGGGAATCGTGAAGCGTTTTGCCGCCTTGATCAGGGACATTGATTCCAGCACCAAGACCAAAAACAAAGTGCGGGCCTTGGTCGACTACTTCGCCCAAGCTCCAGCTGAAGACGCCCTATGGGTGGTGGCCTTGTTTACCCACCGAAGACCCAAACGCAGCGTGAAGGTTTCTCAACTAAGGGCTTGGGCCGCCGAAGCGGCAGGCATACCCGATTGGTTGTTCGAGGAGTCTTACCACATTGTTGGCGATTTGGCTGAAACCATAGCCCATGTACTGCCATCCCCACAGGGTCATAACCAACGCAGCTTGAGTCAGTGGTTCCAGTTCTTGCAAGAGCTCAAAACCTGTGAGGAAGCCGAACAAAAACTTCGATTGCAAGAGGCTTGGAACCACTTAGAGGCGCTGGAGCGTTTTCTCTTGAACAAACTCATCACGGGCGGTTTTCGCGTTGGAGTCTCTGATAAACTCTTGGCCCAATCGCTGGGTCAACACTTGAATATGCCCTCAGCAGAAGTGGCTCACCGATTGGCGGGCAATTGGGATCCCTTTACCACCCAATGGGAGGACTTGTTCAGCGGGGATGCTTTGGCCTTTGACCGCAGCAAACCCTATCCTTTTTTCTTGGCAACGGCCATTGAAGAAGGCCAAGAAGCGGGCTTGGGTGA
>JAURGZ010000084.1 GCA_030833525.1 Bacteroidota bacterium
ATTGGGGCCTCCAAACCTCTGATTGCCCTCAAAGCGAACACCTTTTATTACGAAGTGGGAGCAGGGCTAGAGTTTCGATTGGACTATGTCGATCTCAGCATTGAATTGAAGGCTTCAACGGGTTTGAACAATGCGCTGGTACGGGTACCCGAGAGTTATTATTCCGGTTCATTGAGCGCTATTTATCCGCGGTTGATTTCGCTGTCCCTGATGGCCCAAAATTGATCATGCCGAAATTTGTCCTTCAGCATAAAGACCCCTTTACCCAAGCGCGTGCCGGGGTGTTGCAGACCGATCACGGCGACATCGAAACCCCGATTTTCATGCCGGTAGGCACGGTTGGAACCGTCAAGGGCATTCACCGCGAGCAACTCGAAAATGACATTCAGGCCCAAATCATTTTGGGCAATACCTACCACCTGTACCTGCGTCCCGGTATGGAAACCATTGAAGCTGCCGGCGGTTTGCACGGTTTCTCAGGGTGGAATCGACCCCTATTGACCGACAGCGGCGGCTATCAAGTGTACAGCTTGGCCGACCAGCGCAAAATGACCGAAGAAGGAGCCATGTTTCGCTCTCACATTGACGGTTCCAAGCATTTGTTCTCTCCCGAGCGGGTGATGGACATTCAGCGCAGCATCGGGGCCGATATCGTCATGGCCTTTGACGAGTGTACCCCGTACCCCTGTGAGTACGATTACGCCAAAAAGAGCATGCATTTGACCCACCGCTGGTTGAAGCGCAGCTGGGAGCATTTTCACAGCACTGAGCCCAAATATGGGCATAGCCAGGCCTTGTTTCCCATCGTGCAGGGCTCGGTGTATCCCGATTTGAGGCGCATGAGTGCCGAAGAGGTGTGTCAATACGACGCCTGCGGATACGCCATCGGGGGCTTAAGCGTAGGTGAGCCTCACGCCGACATGTACGCCATGACCGAAGAGGTCTGCTCCATATTGCCGACTGAAAAAGCGCGCTACCTCATGGGGGTAGGCACTCCAGAGAACATTTTGGAGTCAATCGAGCGCGGCATCGACATGTTCGACTGTGTCATGCCCACCCGCAACGGCCGCAACGGCATGGTTTTCACCCGAGAGGGGACCATCAATTTGCGCAACAAGAAATGGGAACGCGATTTTAGCCCCCTGGATTCGGAGCTTAGCCCCAATTACAGCAAGGCCTACCTGCGGCATTTGTTCGCTTCTGGCGAGATGTTGGGCCCCATGTTGGCATCGTTGCAGAATTTGCGTTTTTATTTGTGGTTGGTTCAACAAGCCCGCAAACACATTTTGGAAGGCCAATTCCATTTGTGGAAAGCCAGTGTGTTGCCCTCACTGAATAGACGCCTCTAATCGATGAAAATCAAGCTGCTCGATCGGTACATTGCCTCCAAATTTCTCAAGACATTTGCGGTGACCATTGCGCTGTTTGTGGTCATCATCATCGTTTTTGATATTGCCGAAAAACTCGACGACTTTTTGAGCCGACAAGCCCCTATCAAAGACATCATCGGGGTTTATTATGTGAATTTCATTCCCGCCTTGCTGAACACGTTCAGTCCGATTTTCATTTTCATTTCCAGCCTGTATTTGACCTCTCGCTTGGCCTCGCGCACCGAGATCATCAGCATGTTGGCTGGGGGTATGTCTTTGCGCCGCATTCTGCTGCCCTTCATGGCCGTAGGCGCCATTTTGGCCTTGGGCTCTTATTGGTTGAACTCCTGGGTCATTCCCATTACCGACAAAAAGCGGGTGCGCTTTGAGAACATGTACCTGCGCGATTATTGGGCCCAAGCCCGAGGCACCATTTTTCGGCAAATAGCACCCGAGACGATTCTGTACATGGAGTATTTCAACAACAACGATTCGTCTGGGGTCGGGGTTACGCTTGAGAAATACAAGGGCAAGGAATTGCAAAGCTCCTTGTTTGGGCGCTTCATTCGCTGGGACAAAGACGTTCAGAAATGGCGCTTGGAAATGGTGACCCAACGGGAATTCTTGCCGGGAGGCAGCCAAAAAGTGCAATACAAGCAGCGACTGGATACCTTGATTGGTTTCAATCCCAATCATTTCTTTTTCTACATTGAAGACGCCCAGAGCTTGAACAACAACGAGCTGAGGCGCTACCTGCAAAATGAAATGCAGCGCGGGGGTCCCAATGTGTTGCATTTGAAAACCGAACTCATGCGTCGATACGCAGCTCCGTTCAGTACCTTTATTTTGATCTTCATAGCCGTTTGTGTGGCAGGCCGCAAATCCCGAAATGGGCTGGGCTTTTCAATGGGAGTCGGCATATTTGTCATTTTGTTTTTCCTGTTCTTCAGCAAATTCTTCATCAGCTACGGCCAGACAGGGATTTTGCCGCCTCATTAGGCCGTGTGGTTGCCCAATTTGGTGTTCGTGCCAGTGGCTTGGGCCTTTTATCACAAGGCGCAGAAATAGCAAGCTACCTTTGCCATCATGAAGGTCGAACGACTGCATATACCCACCTGGCCCGAATACGAGCTCATCGACAGCGGTGATTTTGAGAAATTGGAGCGTTTCGGCGCCTATGTGCTTCGTAGGCCTGAACCTCAAGCATTGTGGTCCAAGTCTATGCCTGAGGCCGAATGGGTTAAGTTGGCTCATGCCAGTTTCTCTCGCAAGAGTGAAAAAGACCCTGAAAACGGCCATTGGTCGTTGGTTAAGGGTATGCCCGATCGGTGGATGCTGCCTTACCGAAGCAAAAGCTTGAACCTTCAATTCCGTCTGGCCTTGACTTCTTTTAAGCATGTGGGAATATTCCCCGAACAGGCCGCCAATTGGGAATACATGGCCCAGGCCTTAGCCGGCAAGCAGAATGCTTCGGTGTTGAACCTCTTTGCCTATACGGGTGGCGCCTCGCTGGCGGCCCGCCAGCTCGGCGCCGACGTGGTTCACGTTGATAGCATCAAGGCCGTGGTGACATGGAGCCGGGAAAACATGGAACACAGCCGTTTGGACGGCATACGCTGGGTGGTCGAAGATGCGTTCAAGTTTGTGCAACGTGAAGTGCGCCGAGGCAAGCAGTATCAGGGCCTGATTTTGGACCCGCCCGCTTATGGTCGCGGTCCCAATGGTGAAAAATGGGTCTTGGAACGGCAAATCAATGAACTGTTGGCTCTTTG
>JAURGZ010000039.1 GCA_030833525.1 Bacteroidota bacterium
CGAAGTCATTCGCACCCTAGCGGCAGAGCCCGGCGTGAGCGCAGAAGAATTCGCCAATCGCAGTTTGAGCAACGAGACCATTACAGAACGCTTGTTCCAGGCTTTGAGTCAACGATATGCAAGCAAAACGCAACAGATGGCCCAAAGCGCGTATCCGGTGTTTAGCCGCATTCGCAGCGAACAAGGCGATCGCATTGAAAACGTAGTGGTTCCATTGACCGATGGCATTCATGACTTCCAGCTGCATGTGGCCATGCAAAGAGCCTTAGACAGCGAATGCAAGAGCATGATTCAGGATTTGGAAAAATCCAGCACCTTGCAAACCATCGATGACGAATGGAAAGAGCACTTGCGTGAATTGGACGAGTTGAAACAGAGTTCACACAATGCTCAATACGAACAGAAAGACCCCTTGTTGATCTACAAACTGGAGAGCTTCGAGTTGTTTGGCCAAATGCTTCGCAGGGTCAATCAACGCGTATTGGGCACCTTGCACAAAACCCGCATCAAGGAGAACGACAACGTAGCCGAAGCCCGTCAGCCCCTTCGGCGGGTAGAACCCAAGGTTCAGGCACACAAAGACGACTTTGAGCAAGCGCCTCAAGGCCAAGCCCCTGTGGCTCAGGCTGCTCCTCGCCCTCAAGCCCCGGTTGTCAACGATCTGAAAGTGGGTCGAAACGACCCCTGTCCCTGTGGAAGCGGAAAGAAATTCAAGCAATGCCACGGAACCGTGTAGATAAGCCTTCCCCAAACGAAGATTATTATACCGAAAACGGGTACCTCGTATTCACGGAAGCCTACCATAAGAAAAGGGGTTTTTGCTGCGGTTCAGGCTGTCGCCATTGCCCGTATTCTCCCAAACATCAAAAAGGGAATCGGCAACTCAAACCCTAGTGTTTTTGTGTACAAGGAGTGGAAACCTTGCCCCGGCTGAGCCCTTGCCCGGCGTTATCTTTGAAAGGTGAATCAAGCCATCCAATCTGCCCTCATATCGGTCTTTTACAAAGACGGATTGGAACCCATCGTCAAAGCCCTGCACCAACAAGGTACTACTTTGTACTCAACCGGAGGTACCCGTGCTTTCATTGAACAGCTCGGCCTTCCTTGTGTAGCCGTTGAAGACTTGACCCACTATCCCAGCATTTTGGGAGGGCGCGTCAAAACCCTGCATCCCAAGGTTTTTGGTGGCATTTTGGCTAGACGGGAATTGGCTGAAGACATGGCTGAATTGGCCCAATACGAAATCCCCACCTTTGATTTGGTTATGGTCGATTTATATCCCTTTGACGAGACCGTAGCCCAAGGGGGAACTTCAGAAGAAATCATTGAAAAAATCGACATCGGCGGTGTATCCTTGATTCGCGCCGCAGCGAAAAACCATGCCCACTGTTGCATCGTTTCCAACCGCAATCAATACCCTTCCTTTTTGGCCATGATTCAAGCCCAAGGAGGCAGCCGCTTGGACCAACGACGTGCCCTAGCCGCTGAGGCCTTCCAAGAGACATCTCGCTATGATCGTTCCATCGCCGCATGGTTTGCCGGAGAGAGCAGCATGAGCCTGCGCTACGGCGAAAACCCCCATCAAAAGGGCATATTCGAAGGAAACTTGGGAGCCATTTTCCAAAAAATCCAGGGCAAAGAGTTGTCTTACAACAACCTTCTGGATGTCGATGCGGCTTTGAATCTGCTTCAAGAATTTCCTTCAGGCGATGACAAAACCTTCATCATTATCAAGCACAACAACGCTTGTGGCGTAGCCTCAAGACCAACGGTGTTGCAGGCTTGGAAAGACGCACTTGCCTGCGACCCTGTTTCTGCATTCGGGGGAATTTTGGCCGTCAATGGCGAAATAGACGCCGAAAGCGCTCGCGAAATTCACGGTTTGTTTTTTGAAGTCCTCATGGCTGAATCTTTCAGCCCCGAAGCATTGGCCATTTTGTCGGCTAAGGAAAACCGCATACTGCTCAGCTTGAAACCTGGGTTCCATTTGTCGCAAGAAATTCGCCGAACGGCTTTGAATGGCTTTTTGGTACAAGACCGAGATGCACGCAGCGAAAACCGCAACGAAATGAAACCGGTTACCCAGGCTCAACCCAGCCCCGCCCAATTCGAGGATCTGGAATTTGCCTTGAAATTGGCCAAACAAACCAAGAGCAATACCATTGTTCTGTGTAAAAACAAACAATTGTTGGCTAGCGGCACGGGTCAAACCAGCCGCGTAGACGCCTTGCAACAGGCCATCGAAAAAGCCAACCGTTTTGGTTTCGATTTGGAGGGGGCGGTCATGGCATCCGATGCTTTCTTCCCCTTCCCCGACTGTGTAGAGATTGCCGACAAAGCCGGGATCACCGCTGTGGTTCAACCCGGAGGCAGCATCAAAGACCAGGCGAGCATCGACTACTGCAATGCCAATGGCATGGCCATGGTTACTACGGGAGTTCGCCACTTCAAACATTGATCGATGTTGTATAGGCTCATTAAATTCTTCTTATTTCTAATGCCACCCGAGGTGGCGCACGAATGGGCGTTAAAATCCTTGAGCCTGGCATTGCGCATGCCGCTTATTGGCCCCTGGCTCGAAAGTACATTCAAGCCCCAAACCGGCCACAGTGTCGAGGTAAACGGCATCACTTTCGCCAATCCAGTAGGGCTAGCAGCAGGCTTTGATAAAGACGCCAAATGGCTTCCCCTTTTGCACAAATTGGGGTTTGGCTTTGTCGAAGTGGGCACGGTTACCCCCAAACCCCAAGATGGGAACCCGCAACCGCGTCTATTTCGCTTACCCGCAGATCGAGCCTTGATCAACCGCATGGGCTTCAACAACCAAGGCCTTGAGGCCATGGTGGAGCGCCTGAAAAACCGCCCCAAAGGTTTGGTGGTTGGTGGCAACATTGGCAAGAACAAGGTTACCCCCAATGACCAAGCCATCTCTGACTACATTTTGGGCTTTGAAGCCCTTTACGACCATGTAGATTACATAGCCGTCAACATCAGCAGCCCCAATACCCCAGGGCTTCGCGATTTGCAAGAAGAAGGCTTTATTCTTTCCTTATTCGAAACTTTGCAGGAGCGTCGAAAATCCAAAAGCGCATGGAAGCCCATTTGGATCAAGATTGCCCCCGACTTTAGCACAAAGGCCCTTCAAGGCCTCGTTGATACCTTGAAAAAAGCCCAAGTAGATGGCATCATTGTTAGCAACACCACCGTTTCCCGCGAAGGTCTGACAACTTCTGAGCGCCAAATCAGCGACATAGGAGCCGGTGGTTTGAGCGGTGCCCCTGTCTTTGAAAAATCAAACCAAGTCTTGGCAGAGGTAGCCTTGCGCACCAACGGCGAAATTCCACTGATTGGGGTTGGTGGCATCTTCAACGGCTTTGATGCCCAAGAAAAATGGCTTCGCGGGGCTCAATTGATCCAAGTCTACACGGGCTTCATATACGAAGGCCCTTGGATTGTGAAACAAATTCTAAAGGGATTGAGCGCTCAGAAAACGGTCTATTAAGAGCCCGTTTCTATGAGGAAAAACTGCAGGCGATTGACCCAGTATGCGCGGTCGTCTAACCACCACAATTCGTATCGCAATTCCCATTTCTTCTTGCCTTTTTCCAAGGTGATGATGTAACGCGTAGCCGGGAACCCATTGCTCGAGCGCCACTGCCCTTTTTCAGGTCTTATATGCACGCCGCGCCAGGTAAATCGCTGCTTGGCAATTTGGGCTCTGAGCTTTTGGAAACTCTTTTGAAATTGAAACACGTAGTTCAGGTATTGACCTTCAGCCATGGCTTGGGGAGATGCCGTATCGTGCAAGCGCAATTCCCGCAAAAACTGATCTTGGGAGACAAAGCCATATTCGGGCATGGCTTTTTTGTTTAAAATCCAGGCGACAAGGGTATCCAAGGCCTCTTCTGCCGTTGAAAATCCGGGATTGAAAACAAATTCAACCGGGGTCGTATCGACAACTCGATGGCGAATCAAAGGCCGTTTGCTTTGAAACAAGGTATCCAATGGGAGCTTCTCTGCCGAATCCAGTATCTGGCCAAACCCAGGAATAGACCACGCTATTGCTGCAAGCCAAACTAGAAATGCACGAACTTTGCCCCTCATTCTCCCGCAATTTACGCCAAAGATGTACCACAATTCAGATGCTAGCCCCAATCGATTGCTGCAAGAATCGAGTCTTTACCTTCAGCAGCACGCCTATAACCCCGTTGATTGGCAGCCTTGGGGCGAGGAAGCTTGGCAACAAGCCCAACGAGAGAACAAACTGGTATGGGTGAGCATTGGCTACAGCGCTTGCCATTGGTGCCATGTGATGGAAAAAGAGTGCTTCGAAGACAACGAGACCGCCGAAATCATGAACCATCACTTTGTTTGCATCAAGGTCGATCGCGAAGAACGCCCCGATGTCGATTCGGTATACATGGACGCTTGCCAAATCATGACTGGCCGAGGTGGCTGGCCTCTGAATGTCTGCTGCACTCCTGATCGAAAACCCGTATACGCTGGCACTTATTTTCCCAAGGCCCAATGGCAGCAAGTACTGCTGCAAATTTCTCAAGGTTGGAAACAAGACCCCCAAGCTTTTCGCGATTACGCCCTCAAACTCATGGGGCAAATGCAGGCCATGAACGGGCCAGAGGCCGAGGCGGCAACCTCGCTGATGAGCCAGCAAGAGTGGCGAGAGACGCATGAGCGATTTTGCGAAAACATCGACTGGGAGTATGGCGGTTTGAACCGAAGCCCCAAATTCATGCTGCCCAACCAACACGAATACAACTTGGATTACTTGCTCAGCTCTGAATCAGAATCAGCCCGAGAGTACCTGCATTTATCCCTGATTAAAATGAGCCAAAGCGGCATATACGACTGCCTTCGAGGAGGGTTCTATCGCTATTCAACCGATCGCTTTTGGTTTGCCCCTCACTTCGAAAAAATGCTGTATGACAACGCGCAGCTCATCTCCTTGTATGCCCGTGCTTTTGCCTATTCAAAGGCCGAGTTATACCGAACGGTGGCCCTGGAATGCCTGCAGTTTGCCAACGACGAATTGCGGGTTGGAATCCCCTTCGGATGCGCCCTGGATGCAGACTCAGAAGGCCATGAGGGCTACTATTATACCTTTCCCACGACTGAGCTTGAAACCCATCTCGATTCCAAAAGCATGAATTTAGCCCATGCTTTGTACACCCTGAAACCCGAAGGCAATTGGGAAAACAATCGAAACATATTGCACGGCCATTTGGCGCCTTTGCAGGCCATGGAGCAACTGAAACTATCGGCCCAAGAATACACCGAACAACTCAAGCAGATGAAATCGCAATTGCGGGCCATTCAAGATGGCCGGGTGCGACCGGGATTTGACAGCAAAGTCCTATGCTCCTGGAATGGCCTGATGCTCAAAGCCCTGGCTGATGCATCCCTGTTTTTACCCGAACCCCAATACGGGCAGCAAGCCAAAGAATTGGCCAACTGGATGTGGGAAAGCTTTAAAAAGCCGCAGTCCCTGCACCATGCCTTTGCCCAGGGTCAGTCCTACATTCCCGACCAGTTGGAAGACTATGCTTTGTTCGCCCAAGGGCTCTTAGCTCTCCACAAAGCCATGGAAGACTCACAGTCCCTGCAGCGCGCAGAAAAGCTGGTTGACGAAGCCTTGAAACTATTCTATGACCCCAGCGAGCAGCAACTCTGGATGCTTCCCTTGGATCAACAAGAATTGCCGGTCAATAAAAGCGACAGAACCGATGACGTCATCAACAGTTCCAGCAGCACCTTCGCTTGGGTTTGTTGGGAATTGGGCCAACATTTACAGCGATCTGACTTGTCTGAAATCGCCCAAGCCCTGTATAAGCAAACACAAACGGCAGCCATGGAAAATCCCGCTTGGTACAGCCAATGGTTGCGTTTGGGACAAGCCTTGAGGCACGGTGGATTGGAAATTACCCTGTGCGGCCCATGGGCCAATCAAGACCAACGACGGGCGCTGCTGAGCGAGCTGCCGTCTTGGTGCATGGTCGGGACCCAACATCGTGCGGCCAAATGGACCCAGCAAGGAAAACCCGAAGAAAACAACCTGTACCTCTGTTCCCGAGGCCAATGCTTTGCCCCTGTTCAAACCCCGGAACAGCTGTGGGAGCTGATTGACGAATGCCTGGGCTTATCGTGACAATTTGACCCAAGCTTGTGACCAGGATTGACCCCGTTCATCCACGCAACGAAGCCAATAGGTTCCAGCTTGCAATGAAGATGAGGAAATCTGAAATGCCTGCTCGCTGGCAGAGGTTCCCTGCATGTGGATTCGGCCCATCCCATCTAAAACTTGCCAATGGAGGGCACCCTTACCAGGGCAATTCACCGTCAAATGATCAACGCTAGGGTTGGGATACAGCTGCAAGTTCGAGGAAACCCATGTTGGATTCGTCTTCAGTGCGTAGTTCCAAAGGGGAGCCTCGTTCACCGCTACGATAGGCGCAAATCCTTCGGTAGACCAACCCTGTTGTAGCTCTTCCCAAGCAAATGCCACGACCCTCAAATCAGCCAATTTTCCTCGACCCAAACTCTTTCCAAATGGCTCGAAATCGGCCCCTTCAGGAATCTCAACTTCGGTAGGCGAAAACGGAACTTTCAAGGAAAACGAAGTTTTGCGGCTATCGCCAGGACTCAACAATTCATGAACCGAGGAGATGGCTGGCTCTTCCCCGCCAAACAAGTACCCAATGGCCGCTCGTTTGTGGGCATAACCCACCATGGGATTTTGCTTTCCAAAATAAAGGGATTGACTGTCTAAGGTCCATGCTGTTTTCACCGATTGATCAAAGCCAAAACCCAGACCGCGAACACTGGTCTCCAGCAAACTACCCCCGATGTGAATTTCATCGGCCCAGCAGTAATTGCGGGCCGTGACGGTCAGCTCACCGCTGAGCATTCGGCTCAATGTGTCATAAACCAAATTCAACACTTGAACATCGACTGTTTTTTCGCCGCCCTTGTAACTCAATTGCACGGCCGCTTCTGCCCACTGACTCGGGGGAACCACGAATCCAGGACCGAAGGTGGGAGTGCGATTCAGGAAGGCGGCAGGAAAATCAACGGGATAGAAAGTTGAAATGGGTTGGCGGTCATAGCGCTGCAACATCGGGGACAAACTGGGCTGAATGCCATCGTATGAGTGATGCTGCACCCACACAATGGGGCCATCGTGTGAACGCACCAAACTATCCATCCAAAAGTCTTGTGCCGCAGGGCATTCGGTACACCAGGAGGCCGTAAAGGATTCTATGTACAATTCTGAGGTATCGCTTGCCCCCGTTTTGGGGTTGCGAACCAGCAATCGCTGCCGCACGGTATCATTGCCAGCATTTCCATCGCCATCAACTTGCAAAATGTGCATGACATCGTAGGCCTTGCCGTATTCCCAAGCTGAGGTTGGGATCTCTGGGCGAAGCCAAAACGGATAACTATAACCCAGGTATTCTTCCATTTGGGCCGGTATGGAGATGGTTGAAGTATCAACCCAAACCCCATTGAAATAGGTATTCACCAAGACATCGGCACCGGTTTGGTAGGCCAAGGGGCGAACCTGCAAATTGATGGGCAATTTGCCCCCGAAGGGCGGTGCATTGCCGTAGTCGATGATTTTGGTTTGCTTGGATTGATAGGCTTCCAATTGCCAATCGTTCTCCAGCGCTTGGCCCCATTCAAAGGTGGCGTATTGATTGTCTGAGGGAACACGCATGGCATCGTAATGCGCCGAAAGGGTCTCCCACAGCTGGTATACCTGCTGCGAATCGACTTGAATTCCCGTGCTCATGGCCCTGAGCGAATTACTCAAATCAGCCATTTGCTCGACTACGTGAATGCGGTTGCTTCCTTCTTCCAATACGATGGAATAATAAGCATAGCGGTTCAACGTGGTTGTAGCCGAGTGAAACCGCACCCACAATTGGCGGTTGGGCGCCTGACCGAACACTTTGGTATACACCCCATCGTTGTCGCCATCCAGGCGCACGCCACCCACATACACGCTGGCATCAGGCAAGCCTGAAATGGGCATAGGCAAGAACGCATCAGATGGCTCTAGAGGCGCAGCCTTGGGTTCTTGAAAGGTCAGATAACCCGTTCCAGATACCCAGTATTGAGACATTGCATTACCGGCAAACGAAAACCCAAAGGGCAAGGTTTGTGCGGCTGAATAGCTTTGTTGACCCAGCGAATCAGCCAAGATTTTAACCCAACCTGTAGATTCGGTTTCGTTGTCGTTTTCGGCATTCCATACCACCCCTTGCTGGGTAGGGGGGTTGGACTCAGATCCCAAACGCATGAGGCGGTAGCCATTTTGGGCCCATGCGGGAAAAGCCAGCACAGCGGCAAGCCAGGCAAGTGTTCCTTTTTTCACAGTGACTTTACCTCCGACACCAACTTTTGCAAACTGTCTTTGGCATCGCCAAACAACATTCCACACTTGGAATTATAGAACAAGTCATTATCGATACCGGCATAACCGGCCTTCATGCTGCGCTTCATCACTACCACTTGTTTGGCATTCTCAACATCGAGAATGGGCATGCCATAAATGGGACTGCTCGGATCAGTCTTGGCCGCTGGATTGACAACATCATTCGCCCCCACTACCAACACCACATCGGTGGTGGCGAACTCGGGGTTGATATCTTCCATCTCCACCAACTTATCGTACTCTACATTGCTCTCTGCCAACAATACGTTCATGTGACCGGGCATGCGTCCCGCCACCGGATGTATGGCATACTTCACCTCTACCCCTTCGCTTTCCAACAACAACTCCAATTCATGGCACACGTGTTGAGCTTGAGCCACCGCCAAACCATAACCGGGCACCACGACCACTTTGGAGGCGTATTTCATCATGATGGCCACGTCAGTAGCTTGCAATTCGCGAATGCTTCCACCGGCAGAATTCGACGCAGAAGCGGCCGCTGAAGCACCCCCCACCTTACCCAACAAAACGTTGGTCAAGGAACGGTTCATGGCGTTGCACATCACCACCGTCAAGATGGTTCCTGCTGAACCGACAAGTACACCGCCCATGAGCATGACGTTGTTGTCGTATAAAAATCCGCCGCAAGCAGCAGCCACGCCCGTGAAGGAGTTCAACAAGCTAATGACCACGGGCATGTCAGCACCCCCAATGGGAAGTACGAACAGAATGCCGTACAAAGCGGCTACCACCAGCACCAAATAGAACCACAGGCTCCCCTCCAAATAACCCAAGGTATGACCTGCGGCCAAGCCCAATACCGTTCCTAACAAAGCCAAATTGACATATTGCTGACCGGGCAGGGCAAAGTCCTTGATTTTTCCCTCCAATTTACCAAAGGCAATCATGGAACCGGCAAAAGACACGGTACCGATGATCAGACCGGCATAAATGATGCCCAATTGGGTTTGCAAAGCCGAGGAAGCCCCGGTTAACGCCAAAGCCGCGGCAACCACCGCTTGACCAATCTCAGATTCAATGCCGGCAAAAGTGGCCGACATTTCATGAAACTCCATCAACCCGATCAAGGCGGCGCAAGCACCACCCATACCGTTGAACAAAGAAACCATTTGGGGCATAGCCGTCATTTGGACTCTCTTGGCCATCATGGTTCCTACTACCGTTCCCAATGCAATGGCGCCAATGATCAACGGCACATTGTGCAAAGCTTGACCATCTTTACCGAAGACCAGAGCCGCTACAACGGCGAAAACCATACCGATGGCTGCCAGCATATTGCCGCGGCGAGCTGTATCGGGTTTGCCCATCATCTTCAAGCCCACTACGAACCCAATGGATCCCAGCAGGTAAAAGAATTCTTGAATGGGAAGCCCCCGCTCGGGAGTAGGGTCCATCATGTAGGAGGCACCCAAGCCCACCAACATGACCAAGGCTATGGTTTCCAAGGAGATCAACTTTTTCATGCCTTGCCTCCCTTGTCTTTCTTCTTGAACATCTCGAGCATGCGGTCGGTCACCACAAAACCACCCACCACGTTGAGTGTACCCAATACGACGCCTATGAATCCCAGTACTAGGCTGAAATAATCATCTGAATGGGCCTTGCCCAGCACCAAAATGGCACCGATCAAGACCACCCCGTGAATGGCATTAGCGCCGCTCATCAAGGGGGTATGCAACACCGAGGGCACGTGCGATATCAATTCAATGCCCACAATCACCATGAGGAAAATCAAGTAGATAAACTCGATGTTCTCGTATATAAAATTCAAAATCATGCTTTTAATCCTTACTTGCGCTTGTTGCCATTTTGCACAATCAAACAACCGTCGACAATTTCATCTTCGGTATTGAAATCCAATTCACCTTTAGGGCCCAACAATTTCAGCAATTCCCAAATGTTGCGAGCAAACAGCTCAGAAGCATTGGTTGACATGGTTGAGGGCAAATTCACGGCACCCACGATGCGCACCGTCCCCGTATTGACCACCTCGTTGGCTGCGGTTTTGGCGGTATTCCCGCCTTGTTCAGCGGCCATATCGAGCACAACAGAACCCACCTTCATCAGACCCAATTGCTCTTCATCGATGAGCAAGGGCGCTTTTTTACCGGGAACCAAGGCCGTAGTAATGACCAAATCAGCTTGCGCCAGAGACTTGTTCACGGCCTCTCGCTGAGCCTTTCGGTATTCTTCGCTGGCTTCTTTGGCATAGCCGCCTTCAGATCCCACTTCGGCCCCTTTTACTTCGATGAATTTACCGCCCAAACTCTCGACTTGTTCCTTGGTCTCGGGGCGCACATCGGTAGCCTCAACTACTGCTCCCAATCGCTTCGCGGTTGCAATCGCTTGCAAACCGGCAACGCCAGCCCCAAAAATCAAGACCTTGGCTGGGGTAACGGTACCGGCAGCGGTCATAAGCAAGGGGAAAATGCGATCCAAATGACCTGCACCTTCTATTACCGCCCGGTACCCAGCCAAGTTGGCTTGGGAACTCAACACGTCCATGCTTTGAGCACGAGAAATGCGGGGAATGGCATCGAGAGAAACGGCGCTGACTCCTTGTTTGGCCAAAGCTTCGACGGTCTCGGCATTGGACAAATGGTACAATTGCGAAATCCATACGGACCCTTGTTTCAACCGACCGCACTGCTCCAAGGTTGGAGGATGAATTTGCACGCAGCAATCAGCCTCAAAAGCCTCTTGTCCAGATGCCACTTGGGCCCCGGCCTCGCGATACATCTCGTCAGTAAAGTGGGCACCTTGGCCGGCTTGGGTTTCCACCTGCACCGCGTATCCCATTTTAATCAACTGGGCTGCTACATTCGGTGTAATGGATACTCGGTTTTCGCCCGAGCGAATTTCTTTCAATACAGATATTTTCACAGGATTCGTGTTCGCTAAAAAATTGAGAACCCGAATTTAAGCAAAATTCGGTTCTCAGACTTGCCTAAAATCGGTTGATGAGTTCGGTATGGATGCCCATTTGCAGGCGGTAAACGCCGGGCAAAAAGACAGACAAATCAAGGGTTTGGGTACCGGCAGGCCATTCGGCCAATTGGCGCCCGTTTAGGTCCCAGAGGGTTATGGGAAGTTGGCCCAGGCTAACCTGCACAATTCCTTCAGTCGGATTGGGGTAAACCTTAAATTTCGCGGTGCTGTTGAAGTTTTCAGAACCGGCATTCACGGGGTTATAAAAGCGCACTTGCCCCGCCTGCGGCGGGCCACCCTGGCCTGCGGCTGCCCCAATTTCCAAGACGGGCAAACGCACATCGGTCACCAACCATTTGTAACTGGTCTGGTTTCTGGGAATGGGTATCTGCCCCAATTGGGTCGTAAGGGTATCGACCTCCAAAATCGTGGTTTTCACCATCAAGGCATTGGCAGTGCTGTATTTCGGCAATACCAAAGAACCGTACCCCAAAACCTCGTTGATGCGAACACCTTGCTGAACCAAGCGAAAGGCATTCCCTGGCACTTCGAATACGAATCGAAACGTAGAGGTATCCTTGTCTCCATACTCCAACGGGAACTGATAAATTTCATCTTCGTCTTCGTAATTCGCCGCCAAGGGGAAACCCGAGAAACTGTAGCCAATGCCCTCTGCGCGGAAGGCCGAGTTGGATACCGAGTAAAAACTGTAAATATTCTGAAATTTGATGGGTCCCGCGCCTAAAGAATCGGCTGTCTTGGTGCCTATTTGGCCAAAAAAGTAAAACGCATAAGGCGTTTGGAGCGACGACTTGAATTCGGTCAGGCTTTGACTCTGGCTTTGCAATCCTGAAAAATCCCAAGATTGATTGGCACCTGTTTTGGTAGCCCAACCAGCAGGCAAATTGGCAGGCAAATCGGTTGAATAGCGCATACTATCACCCGCCTTGGGCATATGGGTCCTTCCAATGCTGATTTGTGCGGGCAAGGAACTTGCCACAACCGTGAGAAAAACAACGAACGAATACTGCCTAAAACCCTGCATAAATCAAAGTTACACAAAGTCATACAATAAGTTCGAGGCACAGAGTTTCCAATGCCAGAAAAAAACGCGATTTTTGCACTCCGATGAAAACCCAATGGCGCGCCAAACTCACCCCTGATGCAGAAATGGTAGCCCGCCTTTCCAAAGAGTTGAATCTTTCAACTGAATTGGGTTCCATCCTGGTGCAGAGAGGCATAGACACCTACGAACGCGCCCAAGCTTTTTTCAGACCGCAATTGACCCACTTGCACGATCCGTTTTTGATGAAAGGAATGGATACGGCTGTCAAACGCATTCGCAAAGCCGTTCAAGAAAAAGAGAACATCTTGGTTTACGGGGATTATGATGTAGATGGCACTACCGCCGTTAGCTTGGTGTATTCGTATTTCAAGAATTTCAATCAAAACATTGAATACTACATTCCCGATCGCTACAAAGAAGGTTATGGCATCAGCCAAGCCGGGATTGAGTATGCGCGCGACCAGGGAGTAAGCCTGATCATTGCCCTGGACTGTGGCATTCGCTCGAATGATTTGGTCGCCAAGGCCGCTGAAATGGGGGTAGAATTCATCATCTGCGACCACCACTTGCCCGGCGAGAGCATTCCTCCTGCCACGGCGGTGTTGAATCCCAAACAAGCCGACTGTCCTTATCCCTACAAAGAGTTATCGGGAGCTGGAATAGGGTTCAAGCTGATTCAGGCCTACACCGAGAAAGAAGGCTTGCCATACGAGACCATTTTGGATTATCTCGACCTGGTGGCTGTTTCCATTGCAAGTGACATGGTGGATGTGCGCGGCGAAAACCGGGTACTGGCCTATTATGGATTGAAAAAACTCAACGAAAATCCCAGCATTGGCATACAGGCCTTGTTGCAAGACTCTCAGCCCGGCAAGTCGTTCAGCATGATGGACATTGTGTTTGGCATTGGTCCGAAAATCAACGCTGCTGGCCGCATCGCTGATGCCAAATCGGCCGTTAAGGTTTTGATTGAGCGCGACTACAACACCGCTAAAAAATTGGCTGTTGTGCTCAACGAGCGCAACCACGAACGAAAGGGCCTTGACACCGATATCACCAAAGAAGCCGTTGAGCAGGTCGAAAACGACCCTCATTTTCACCAGCAGAAAAGCATCGTGTTGCGCGGCAACGATTGGCACAAAGGGGTTATTGGCATTGTAGCCAGTCGCATGGTGGAACAATATTACAAACCCACCATCGTGTTTTCAGAAAACGAAGGCATGCTCACTGGATCGGCACGAAGCGTACGGGGGTTTGACATTCATGAGGCCATTGGCAAATGCAGCGAATACGTGGCTCAATTTGGAGGACATAAATACGCGGCCGGCTTGAGTGTTCCCTTGGAGCACTTTGATGCCTTCAAACAGTCTTTCGAAGCCTTGGTCAATGCATCCATTGAACAGGAGAGCTTGGTACCCACCATTGAATACGACCTGGAACTCGACCTGTCGCGCATTAGCCTAAAAACGGTCAACATTCTCAACCAGATGGCGCCCTTTGGCCCAGGCAATCACATGCCCGTCTTCAGACTCAATGGCATGAAAAGCCAAGGCCAACCGCGCATTCTCAAAGAAAAGCATCTGAAATTAAACTTAGGAAAAGCTCCCCTTTTCTTTGATGCCATTGGTTTTGGCATGGCTGAACACGCTGCTTCGGTAAAACCCGGCCATGCGTTCGACGCCTGTGTATCGCTGGAAGAAAACCATTTCAATGGACGCAGCAGCCTTCAATTGAAGCTGCGCGACATCAAACCTGCCTAAGGCTGGGTTTTGAGAAAAATGCGAACATCGTAGACACTATCTATGTCTGAAGGGAAATAGGCCAGCTCCTGGTACTTACCCAAGGCCCTCAATTCATGCAGACCCATTGGAGCGTCTCTGCGGGCATGAAAATTATCCCACAAAAGTACAGTACCCTTTGGCATCCAATCTTGCCCCGGGCGCTTGTCAATGCTCCACATGTAATACGATTTCGCTTGATCAGGAGAAGCCCAAGGGTCGAAATCCAGTTCAGCGTTCAATTCGGGCAATTGATGCACCAGCAGAGGAGTTGAACCTGCCTGCGAATCCAGCAGGCCTTCGCGCTGAATGAAATCCAGTCCCTGCTGCACGGTAGACGCTCCTGCATAGCCTGAAATGGGCGATTTTGATTCCCAGGGATAGGGAAAATGAGCCCCAGGATAAGCTGTTAACAACAAGGCAAGCAGCACTCCTACTTTCAAGATGCGATTCAAAATGGCCACGTCCATGATCATCAATCGATGCAGGGAATAATGGGCCAGAAAGGCGGCCAATGGGGCCACCACGACAAATACGCGCAGCAGGCCGTGAGAACCATAGGTGCCCGAATACCAAACCCAACTGTGTGCCAAGAAAAACGATAAGAAAAGCGGCCACCAGAGCCACAAGGCCATTTGCGAAAGTTCGCGGGGTGTTTTCTTTTTCATGCGCGAAAACACATACACCAGCACCCAAACCAAAGACGCCATTACCAACACGCTCACCAAAGGGCCCCAAATTTCCCGTTGGGCCTCGGCATAATGCCAAAACCCGCCATGCCCTGGGTCAAAACGTTTTTCCACTTCCTGCTTGACGTAAGGGTTCTGCCGAACTATCCAAGCCCAATCGCCTGAAACCAAAGCACCCAAGACCGCAAAAACAAGGGTCCCAATGCCCGCGTGCCAGGCGTATCGCGCACGGCTGCGCACCCATAAAAACAAGAACATCGCCCCCAACAAGATGAAACCTTCCGTGCGCATAAAGGGCAAAAAGGAACCCAATACCGCTGCTGCGGCTAATCGCCTCGATGCCAGCAAATAAACAATAGCGACCAGCATCAAGGCATTGCTGGGTTCAGTCAAGGCCGAATGCACGTTGGCTAAGACCAAGGGCTGCAATCCAAATAGGGGTATGAACATCCACGGATTGCGAAGCCCCAACCGCCTCGCCGTCATATAGCCCAACCAAGCAGTGCACAAGGTTGCCAGCATATTCAATGCATACAAGCCATCGATGCCCATAGGGGCAAAAGGCAGAGCCAGCAAGGTAAACAGGGGCTTCCCCCATTGATCGAGCAGCAACTCGCTGTGAAAGGGAGCCCAACGGGCGTACAAAAAGTGATTCCAAGAATCTTGACCGCCGGCCGGTCCTTCTGCCCTATACCACAGCCAAGCGTAGACCCCAAACAGCAGCGCCATTGAGGCCCAGGCCGCATAGGCATTTCTGCGTATGATGGATTTGGCTTCCAAGGCTGCAAAATAAAAAGGGGAAGCTTGATTTGCTCCCCCTTTTCAAAAATAATCGAGTCGAAATTAGAAGGTGCTGTGCACCAACATCATGTCTTGAATGCGCTTCTCAGCGTGGCGAATCGCCGCCTGCTGGTTATTGATGTTCATCGCATCGCTCATGTTCATGATGTCCAAAATGGTGGTGTAGATGTGCTCAGTCTGAGCCAAAGCACGCTCGCGCACATAACCTGTGTACTCGCTGTATACATTGATCAAACCACCGGCGTTGATGACAAAATCTGGAGCATATACGATTCCCTTGGCACGCAAAGCATCGCCGTGAATGGTTTCATCTTCCAACTGGTTGTTGGCAGCACCCGCCACAATCTGACATTTCAGGCGGCTCACGGTGTTATCATTCAAGATACCACCCAAGGCGCAAGGGGCGAAAATATCGACATCGAGGTCAATCATGTCTTCGCTGTTCACGACAATCGCACCGAACTCAGCTGCTGCTTTTTGCAAAACAGCATCGTTGATGTCGCTCACGTACAACTTGGCGCCTTCTTTGTGCAGGTATTCGCACAAATGCCAACCCACCTTGCCAATGCCCATGACGGCTACGCTCTTGCCTGAAAGGTCGTCGTGACCCCAAGCTTTTTTGGCGCTGGCCTTCATACCCATGTATGTGCCGTATGCCGTTACAGGCGAGGGATCTCCTCCACCGCCCATGCTTTCAGGCAAGCCAACAACGTGATCGGTCTCCATGTTGACATATTCCATGTCTTTGGTGGTGGTTCCAACGTCTTCAGCGGTGATGTACTTACCGTTGAGGTTTTCAACGAAGCGTCCAAATTTGCGCATGAGCGCTTCGCTTTTCATGGTTTTGGGATCCCCGATGATGACGGCTTTCGCACCGCCCAAGTTCAAACCGGCAACCGAAGCTTTGTAGGTCATGCCGCGGGACAATCGCAAGGCATCGCGCACAGCGTCTTTTTCGCTGGCATAGTGCCACATGCGGGTACCGCCTAGTCCAGGCCCCAATACCGTATTGTGAACGGCAATGATGGCTTTAAGACCCGTAGCGTGGTCCTGGCAAAATACAATTTGTTCGTGCTGGGTGGATTCCAGTCCTGCAAACAAGTCAAACTGGGTTGCAGGCGCATTCTGAATTTGAATATCGGCCATTTTGAGGGTGCAAAGATACGCCAAAGCACTAGGAAAAATAAGCCTTTACAAGTGTCAATCAGACACTTGCCGCCAAGCCCTTGCAGGCTCTCACGCTACGCTATTTGGGGAACCTTTCGAGGCGGGAATTTTGCCGCTACTTGAGCAATGGATGCGATGTGTTCGGGCGTGGTCCCACAGCACCCCCCTATGACATTGATCCAACCTTCGCGCAACCAATCTTCCAAAACGAAAGCCATGCTGTGAGGGGTTTCGTCGTACTCGCCAAACTCGTTGGGAAGGCCAGCATTGGGGTAGCAACTGATGCGGGTCCAAGCCACTTGATTCAGCTCTTCGATAAAGGGGCGCATCTGGGAAGCTCCCAAAGCGCAGTTCAAGCCCACCGAAAACAAATCGGCATGGGCTATGCTATTCCAAAAGGCTTCGGTGGTTTGGCCCGACAAGGTCCTGCCAGAGGCATCGGTGATTGTGCCGCTGACCATCAAGGGCACTCTTTTTTGTTTGCGTTCGAAAAGGGCATCAATGGCAAACAAAGCCGCTTTGCAATTCAAGGTATCAAAAACAGTCTCCACCAAAAGAGCATCTACTCCTGCATCCAACAAGGCTTCTGCCTGCTCTCCATACACCTCAACCATCTGTTCAAAGGTTACGGCTCGATACCCAGGATTGTTTACATCGGGACTCAAGCTCAGGGTTTTGTTGGTTGGCCCTACCGCGCCCGCTACAAAAGCCAACTTACCGCTTTCGGCAATGGCCTCGCGCGCCACTTTGACCGCCGCTTGATTGATGGCAACGACCTGGTCTTCCATTCCATAATCGGCCATGGAAATGCGATTGGCATTGAAGGTATTGGTCTCCAAGATATCGGCACCCGCATCCAAAAACGCGCGGTGAATCCCCTTGATGACATCGGGCTTGGTCAATACCAACAAATCGTTGTTCCCCTTTTGAGGCATGGAACAATGGGCGAATTCAACCCCGCGAAAATCACTCTCGCTCAATTTGTGGCGCTGAATCATGGTGCCCATGGCACCATCGATCACCAAGATGCGCTCACTCGCGGCTTGTTCCAG
>JAURGZ010000044.1 GCA_030833525.1 Bacteroidota bacterium
ACGCATGCAACAAGCCTTGAACGAAGGTGATTTCAAAAGCAGCCAATGCGTGGTGATGCATCGCGGCAAAGTAGTTTACCAATCGAGCCTGGGCCAAATCGATGCTGACCCTGAATTGCACATTGGGCCCAGACCCCAATCTTTTGCCCATGTCTATGATTTAGCCAGTGTCACCAAAGTAGCGGCCACCACCTTGGCCGTCATGAAGTTGGTTGAAAGTCGACACTTGTCGGTGCAACAAGCCATTTACCAAACCTGGCCCGAAGCAGGCGAATCCCCTTGGGGACACTTGCCCCTGAGTGCCTTCCTAACCCATCAAACAGGCCTACCCGCTTTCTTATCTTTTTTCAAGACCATGAACGCTCAGGCAGCCAGTCACAGCGAAGCTCCTGACAGCCTGCACACCTTGGCCTTGAGCGATGCCTGCTACGTGGAAGCGCGTTGGGCTGATTCTGCCTGGCAGTGGATCAAGAACACCCTTCCCGCTACACCCACTGCTTACTTGTATAGCGACCTCAACATGATCATCATGGGCAAGTGGGTAGAGCATGTAAGCGGCGTATCCTTAGACCGCTACCTCGACTCCCTATTCTACCAACCCATGGGCTTGGAGCGAATGGGTTACCGGCCGCAAGATCGGGGATTGGATTATTGGTGCGTACCCTCGAGCACCGATGAGCGATGGCCTCGCAAACGCATTTGTGGAATCGTGCACGATCCCAGCGCAGCCGTTTTAGGGGGTGTTTCAGGAAATGCAGGTCTTTTCAGCAACGCGCATGACCTAGCCGCCCTGTTTCAAATGTTCTGCGATGGTGGAACCTACAAGGGTAAGCGCTATTTGCAAGAATCTACGATCAAACAATTTAGCAAGGCCTACAGCAACCGCTCTCATCGAGGCTTGGGCTTTGACCGCAGCAACGGAAAGAACAACATCTTTACGGGCGCCCCAAGCACCTTGTTTGGCCACAGCGGTTTTACCGGAACTTGGGCCTGGACTGACCCCAATCGCGAACTGGTCTTTGTTTTCTTAAGCAACCGCACCTATCCCAATGAAAATAACAAGGGCTTGGTCGAAAAAGGAGTGCGCGGCGAATTGCTAGAATCGGTATACCGGTACCTTCCCCATTAAAAAAGGGATATCAAATCCAATCCTGCCACATTGCCAGAGCTCATAACCAGCCAAATTTCGCTGGTATCAGCTTCCAAGGCTTGCTTCAATTCCTGTTGATTGGAAAACAAGCAAACCTCTGGCCCCAAGCGTTCTTGCATTTCGGCCAAGCTAGGAACGGGCATTTTTTTCAATTCAAATACATGGGGATCATAAAGCACCCATTTGGCATCAGCCGGATCCAAAGTCCCCTTGTACCTGGGCATGAATTGTGGATCCAAACTCGAATAGGTGTGCAGCTCTAGCAAAGCCAATATGGTCTGCTTGGGGAAACGCTCTCGAACGGCCGAGACACTGGCTTGCACCTTGCTGGGGGCATGTGCAAAGTCCCGAATCAATTCACCTCGATCGCTCACCTGTATGGTTTCCAAGCGCTTGGCTGTACCTGGAAAATCAGCAATCGATTCCCAAGCCACTCGTTCATCCAATCCCAGTGAAATCGCCAATCGAACGACTCCACTGGCATTTTCGATGTTGTGCTTTCCAAAAAAGGCCAATTCCAGGGTTTTACCCTGAATCTTCACCCAGGCTTTGCCCGTTTCTCCGTATCCAAATTCGGGAGCACTGTAAGGCATAGCATGGCTGTGGCGAGCCCCTATCTCCATCAAAGCTGAATCGCCTTGATACAAGAAAGATTGACCAGAAACGGTTGTCAAATACGCATCAAACTGCTGTTGGTAGCTCGCCTCAGTGGGAAATACGTTGATGTGATCCCAGGCAATCCCCGTGACCATGGTAAAATGAGGCCGGTAATGCATGAACTTCGAGCTGCGATCCAACGGGGAGGTCAAATATTCATCGCCCTCAATCACCATGATGGGAGCATCAGACAGGCGCACCATTCTCGGATATCCAGGCAGTTGGCTACCGACTAAATAATCAAAGGCCATGTGATTCTTTTCCAAGACGTGCATCAACATGGCCGTCGAGGTTGTTTTCCCGTGAGAGCCCGCAATGACCACCCGGGTTTTCTCTCGGGCATGTTCGTAAATGAAGGCCGGAAAAGAATGAATGGGCAAACCCAATCGCTGAGCTTCCAGCAACTCAGGGTTATCAGCTCTTGCGTGCATGCCCAAGATCACAAAATCGACCCCTGCTAATTTTTCTGGAAACCAACCAAAAGCCGCTGGCAGCAAGCCCGCTTGCTCCAAGCGGGATTTCGCCGGGTCGAAAATCTCATCGTCGCTGCCGCTTAGCTCATGGCCCAAGGCTTGAAGCTCGAGTGCCAAGTTGTGCATCACAGCACCTCCAATGGCGATAAAATGTATGCGCATGACCGGAAGCGAATCTACAATGACAGGGCCTTGTAGCAAACAAAACCCGCTGATTTTTGCTATTTTTGCCAAACACGAAACCCCGAATCTTCGGGCAGTAGAAATCGGCATGAATATCCTGGTATGCATCAGTGTGGTTCCTGACACCACTACCAAAATCAGCTTCACAGACAACGACACGGCTTTTCAAACCTCTGGCGTTCAATTCATTCTCAATCCTTACGACGAATTGGCCTTGACACGCGGGCTGGAAATCGCCGAAGCCAATGGGGGGAAAGTAACGGTGGTTCATGTGGGACTGTCTGATAGCGAAGCTGTTATTCGCAAAGCCTTGAGCATGGGCGCAGAAGCGGCCATTCGCATCAATGCAGCCCCAACTGATGCCCAGCAAGTAGCCAGTGAATTGGCTGCCATTGCGGGCGGTTACGATTTGATTTTAACCGGTCGCGAAAGCATTGACTACAACGGAGGTTTGATCTGCGGCCTATTGGGCGCTGCTTTGAATATCCCATCGATCAACGTAGTCACACGCATCGACTACATCAACGGGACTTGGAGTTTTGATCGTGATATCGACGGTGGCAAAGAGAGTGTTTCGGTGCAAGGACCCTGTGTGGCCAGCGCTCAAAAAGACCTTTGCGAACCCCGCATTCCCAATATGCGTGGCATCATGGCCGCTCGCACCAAACCCTTGACTGTGTTGGAGCCTAAAAACAACGCATCAGGAGTGACCTATACCCAATTCGAATTACCGGCTCCCAAACAAGGCGTCAAATTGATTGACCCCAGCCAAGCCGCTGAATTGATTTCCCTATTGAAAAACGAAGCCAAAGTCTTGTAATATGAGCCTAGTAGTATTCATCGAATTCGCCGACGGCGTTTATAAAAAATCCAGCTTGGAAGCCCTTTCCATGGCTCGTTCTCTGGCTGAAAGCACCCAGCAAAAAGTGGTAGCTGTTCAGCTCAATGGACCTTGCGATTCCCAAATTCTGGGTCAGCATGGCGCTCACAAAGTCCTGCACAACGGGTCTGATTTGGGTGCATTTGCGGCTGATTCATGGGGCAAGGCCTTGGCTCAAATGTGTCAAGAAACCCAGGCCGAAGTGGTGATCATTTCCAACACCTACAGCGGCAAGTCTTTGGCACCTCGCGTGGCCCATGAACTCAAAGCCGACATGGCCAGCCAAGTGGTTTCCATGCCCGAAACAAGCAATGGCTTTAGGGTAAAGCGAAGCGTATTCTCAGGCAAAGCGTTCGCCTGGGTGCAATTGACTAGCCCCATCAAAGTATTGGCCTTGACGCCCAACTCCTTCCCCATTCAAACTTGGAACGAGAGTGCTAGCCTAGAAACGACTCAGGTGTCTGCCAGCAGCACCATTCAAGTAGAGTCGGTTCAGAAAGTAAGCGGTAAAATCCCCTTGACAGAGGCCGAAATCGTGGTTTCTGGCGGTCGAGGCATGAAAGGTCCGGAACATTGGGGCATGATCGAAACCTTGGCCAACCAATTGGGAGCTGCCACTGCATGCTCAAAGCCTGTCAGCGACATGGGATGGCGCCCTCACAGCGAACACGTAGGTCAAACCGGCATTACCATCAAGCCGAATTTATACATCGCCGTGGGCATTTCTGGGGCCATTCAGCATTTGGCTGGCGTGAGCTCAAGCAAAGTCATCGTGGCCATAAACAAAGACCCCGAAGCCCCCTTCTTCAAAGCCGCAGACTACGGCATTGTGGGCGATGCATTCGAGGTTTTGCCCCAACTGATTGAAGCGTCCAAATAAGGCATGACCCAAAAGGTCGAATTGGAAATCAAAACCATAGTGCCGGCCCATTCACATGGAGCCTACACCTTGGTATTGGGCGAGCGATTCGGAGATCGCAAAATACCCGTTTTAATAGGTTCCTTCGAGGCTCAAGCCATCGCCATGGAATTGGAAGGCATGAAGCCCAGTCGGCCTCTCACTCATGATCTGTTCGCCAAGGCGCTCAGCGAATTCCATGTGGTGCTGAAACAGGTCTACATCAGTAAATTGGAAGAAGGCATTTACTACGCCGTTTTGGAGTTGCAGTCAGGGGAACGCTCTCTGCAATTGGATTCCAGAACCAGCGATGCCATTGCCCTTGCGACCAAATTCAAATGCCCCATTTTTGTAGCCGAGTCCATTCTTCACGAAGCCGGCTACCAAGATGACAGTCAGGGCCCAGAAGCTACTGAAGACGAAGAACCGCTGTTCAGCGAAGACGATTTGGATATGGAAGACTCTGATAATCCCTGGGCAGAATTGGACATAGAAGAATTGGAACAACAGCTTAACGAGGCCATTCAGGAAGAAGATTATAAGCGCGCCGCTGAAATACGAGATGAAATCGCCCGACGCAAATAAACCAACCATGCACCGTTCGAAAATCCCATTCGCCGCTTTTCTGCTCATGCTCACATCCTGCACAATGGATTCCCAAAAGGGGCCTTCATCGGCAGCTAAACAGGCGGTTGATTCAAGCTGGAGTTGGCCCGGCACTTACCGTTACAGGGCCGTTTCCAAAAACCATACTAGCCTGGGAGCCATGAGCCCGAGCGACACCATGTGGCTGAGCGATACCGCCTTTTTATACGACATTGAATCCCTCAATAAACACGCGGCGGGAACCTATAGCATAGACAAAGACGCTCAAGGGAATGCGGTATTGGTCTTCAATTACCGATGGGCCAACCGCGCCATTCCATTGGACAGCCCTTTGATTCGGCGCTTCACCGTTTCTTACGCCTGCTGCGACTCGATGCATGTATGGGAAGCCCTGCCCAATGGGGACACCCTGCGGTTCGCTTATGTGCGTCAAAAACACGCATCTTGCTGCCCATGAACATGACCGAATTCATCTTCAATGGCGAATGCGCCAAAGCCCATGCTGGTTTTGCATTTGCTAGCCGCAGCCACCGTTATGGCGACGGATTTTTCGAATCCATTCGAGTTGGACAAGGCCGATTGTATCATTGGCCGCAACACCTGGAGCGCATACACAAATCGGCTATGCTGCTCAACATGCAGTTGCCCGAAAGCTTGGGAACTGGAGCCTTGGAAAAATCCATTCTCGATCGCTGTGCCTCGTTGAATTGGGAACACTGCCGATTGCGCTTGAGCTTTCATCGCCAAGGAGATGGCTTGTATACCCCTTCTGAACGCGGTTGCGATTGGCTGGCTGAGGTTTCCCCTTTGCAAGATTCCAACTACCCTTGGAACGAAGCAGGCTTGAAAGTGGGCAACTTCAAAGAACTCACCAAAAATTCCAACTACTTGAGTGCCCTCAAAACCCAATCGGCCTTGGTTTATGTAATGGCTGGTATCTATGCAGAATCCAAGGGCTACGATGAGGTCATTTTGTACAATGACTTTGGCCGGGTAGCCGAAGGACGTTATTCCAATGTATTCATGGTCAGCGACGAATTCCTCATCACCCCTCCCATCAGCGAATACGGCATTGACGGGGTCATGCGCAAAATTGTATTGCAATTGGCCGAAGCCTATGGTTACAGCATTCATGAAAGACCGGTCACCGAAACCGATATCATCAGTGCCTCTGAACTGTTTTTCACTTCAGCCATCAAGGGCATTGAATGGGCCCACAATTTCATGGGCAAGGAATACAAATGCTCGGTATCGCGGGTGCTGCATCAGCACTTGAACAACCAACTATAAAAAAGGCCCCGTGCGGGGCCTTTTTTTATTCTTCTCCCAAGAAGGGATAGCGGTAATCGATCGGCGAGTGGAAGGTTTCCTTGATCGTGCGCTGGCTGGTCCAACGAAGCAAGTTGACCTTCGCCCCTGCTTTGTCGTTGGTTCCTGAGCCTCGAGCACCACCGAAAGGCTGCTGCCCCACGACGGCACCGGTAGGTTTGTCGTTGATGTAGAAGTTGCCCGCACTGTTGCGCAAAGCCCAAGTAGCTTCGGCCACGGCATAGCGATCTTGAGCAAAAATAGCCCCTGTCAATGCGTATTCACTGGTGGTATCTACCAACTTAAACATGTTGGGCCATTCGGCGTCTTCGTAGATCCAAATGGTCAACACAGGTCCAAAAATCTCTTCACACATGGTGCGGTATTGGGCACTGGGTGCCATCAAAATGGTCGGCTCAATGAAATATCCGCTGGATTTATCGCCATTCCCACCGCAAAGAATTTCTACGCCGTCTTTCTTTGCCTGCTCAATGTAGGCGGCGATTTTATTGAAAGCACGCTCATCGATAACGGCATTGACGAAATTGCGAAAATCTTCAGTTGGACCTACCTTCAAGGTAGCCATTTCAGCCAACAAATGAGGTTTGACCTGGACCCAAAGGCTGCGGGGTATGTACACACGCGAAGCCGCTGAACATTTTTGGCCTTGAAACTCAAAGGCACCGCGAATCATGGCTGCAACCAAAGCTTTGGGTTCAGCCGAAGGATGGGCCAAAATGAAGTCTTTACCTCCCGTTTCGCCCACAATGCGGGGATAGCTCTTGTAAGTTGAAATGTTGTCGCCAATCAACTTCCACATGGTGCGAAAAACACCCGTAGAGCCCGTAAAATGCAAGCCTGAAAACTCAGGATGACGGAACACTACATCGCCCGTCTCGGGGCCTGGAGTGTAAATCAAATTGATGACTCCGTCGGGGAGGCCGGCTTCTTTGAATACACGCATCAGCAACTGGGCCGAGTAAACCTGCGTTTCAGATGGCTTCCATACCACCACGTTGCCCATCATGGCTGGAGCCGTTGGCAAATTGGCACTGATCGCGGTGAAATTGAAGGGAGTGACGGCGAATACAAATCCTTCCAAGGGTCTGTATTCCAATCGATTCCAAATGCCCTTAGACTGTGCAGGGGGCTGCTCGCTATAAATCTCAACCATGAACTGAACGTTGAAATTCAAGAAATCAATCAATTCACAAGCCGCATCGATCTCGGCCTGAAAGGCATTTTTGCTTTGGGCCAACATGGTAGCCGCATTGATTGCATAGCGGTATTTGCTTGAAAACAATTCAGCCGCTTTCAAAAAGATAGCCGCGCGTTGCTCCCAAGGCATGGCTTCCCATGCGGGCTTAGCTGCCATGGCCGCCTGAATGGCCTGGTGCACGTGCGAAGCATCTCCCACATGAAAATGACCGAGGGTATGGGCGTGGTCATGCGGAGGAGCCATGCGACTCAACTGACCGGTGCGAACCTCTTGACCTCCAATGTACATGGGAACATCCAATTCCATGGCTCTCGCCTCGGCCAAGGCCGCTTTGAGGTGAGCGCGTTCTGGAGAACCGGGGGCATAGGCATAGACCGGCTCATTGACAGCGGGGGGAATAGTGAAAAATCCGTTCATAGTATTCAGCACAAAGGTAACCAACCCGAGCGAAGGGATTTGTATGAGAAATCAGCATTCGGTAAGCCAGCGGCATGTACCTTTGAAATCGTGATGAAACGCAGCATTTTTTTGGGCATCGCCCTGGGCATTTCGGCGACTTCATTCGGCCAAAGTCCCGTTACTTCTGATCCTCGCTTGGCTAAAAATGTCATTGTGATGATTGGTGATGGCACCGGATTAGCCCAATGGTGGGCGGCTCAAGCCGCTCGTCCTGACTCTAGCTTAGCCGTATTTTCCATGGCCGATGCGCTGGGATTGAGCCTGACTTCGAGTGCTTCGAACTTCATCACCGACAGCGGTGCCGGGGCTACGGCCATCAGCATTGGCGAAAAAACCCAAAACCGCATGATTGGCGTGGCTGCTGACTCCATGCCCCGCGAAACTTTGCTCGAGTTTTACAAAAAACAAGGCAAATCGACGGGCATTGTGGTCACCTGCGGCCTGACCCATGCCACGCCTGCCGCTTTTTACGCGCATGTTCCCAGTCGTTACATGGCCCCTGAAATTGCCGAATATTTCTACCAGGGTCAGGTAGACTTTGCCGTGGGAGGCGACTACCCCTTGTTTTCTGAAAAACGCCTTCAAAAAGCAGGCTATAAAGTAGCTATAGGCTTGGATGAAATCGAGCAGGCCAATTGCCCCCAAATCGTAGGATTTTACTCCAAAGACAAAGAAGTGCCCAGCATGCAAAACGGCCGTGGCAACTTTTTGACCCGCAGCACCGACAAAGCCTTGACCCACTTGAGCCAAAACGACAGCGCCGGTTTTTTCCTGCTGATTGAAGGCAGTCAAATCGATTGGGGCGGGCACGACAACAACAGCGAGTATGTGGTACAAGAGGCCTTGGATTTTGATCGTTGCATTCATCGGGTCATGGACTTTGCCAAGCAAAACGGTCAGACCTTGGTAATTGTGACCGCCGACCATGAAACAGGCGGCATGAGCTTAGTGGATTACGACACTGAGCATACCCGTGCGTCAGCAGCTTGGAGCACCCATGAACACAGCGGGATTCCCGTACCTGTATTCGCCACGGGACCCGCCTCTCAGCTGTTCATTGGCACCTACCAAAATGCCCATATCTATCACAAAATCAAGACGGCTACAGGCGATTTGAACGAAGAGATCAGCCCTTCTGTTCCCTTTGACCCTTCGGTGCACCGAGGAGAGATTCACTAAGGCTCTCTAGCCGCCCTTTTCCTTACCTTCTCGCTTGCCCAAGGGAGGCCCACCCCTTACCTTCGAACTATGTTGCACAGCTCCTTTTCTTTCGCCGTAGTGGTTCCCGCTCGAAAAGGCAGTACGCGTTTCCCCAACAAACCGCTCGCAACCTTAGGGGGACAAACCCTGATCGAATGCGTATTGGACCGATTGATTTCTTTTTGCCCGGCTGATTGCATTCTGCTGGCCACCGATGATGAAGAAATTGCCGCCAAAGCCCAAGGTCGAGTGCGTGCAGTCATGACCGATTCTGATTTGCCCAGCGGGACAGACCGATGCCAAGCTGCGGTCCAAATTGCCGGCATACATGCCGACATCGTATTGAATGTGCAAGGTGACGAGCCTTTTGTGCAAGAGTCTCAAATCCAAGCGCTGTTGGATTTATTCGAGCATCCAGACACCCAAATTGGCACCTTGGCATGCCCGGGAAATGCCGAAGATCTCAACAACCCCAACGCCGTAAAAGCCGTATGCCGAACAGACGGCTTTGCCCTGTATTTCTCCCGCAGCCCCATCCCGCATGTGCGCTCGGGCCTTTCTGATTCTTGCCTGAGGCACCTGGGTTTGTACGCCTTTCGTCAAGGCATTTTGGAAGAATTGGCCCGCCTTTCGCCGAGCCCACTCGAGCAGAGCGAATCTTTGGAACAATTGCGCTGGTTGGAAAACGGATATGCCATTCGAATAGGGCTGAGCCAAGTCCCTGGCATTTCAGTTGACACCCCCGATGATTTGTTGCGCGCCCAAGCGCTCTGGCAAAGCCTAAACCACTGATCGCAGCGGCCTTTTTCAGATCAATGTCTTCCCGTTTAATAAAAAACTAACAAGCGTTCGTTAGTTTCTGAATTTTGCATTACATTTGTTCTGTGGCTAGACCCAATCGCAAAGAACAAATCTTCCAAACGGCCTTGGCGCTCATGCGAGAAAAGGGCTATCGGAACACGTCTATGCGGGACATCGCTGCTGCGATGAACATGGAAGCCCCCTCTCTTTACAACCACATCTCCTCCAAAGAAGATCTACTGTGGCAAACCTGCACCCGCATTGCCGCCGACTTTGAAAAGGGGTTGGCAGAAGTCAACGACATCTATTTTGGAGCCAGTGAAAAACTGGGCATGGCCATTCGTTCCCACATCGAGGTGCTTACTCGCGATTTGGACGCATCTTATGTTTTTGTGCACGAATGGCGTCATCTCCAAGGTGAACTGCGGGAAGCCTTGATCGTTCGCCGAGACAAATACGAAGCGGCTTTTCGGGAAATACTGGCCTTGGGCGAAGCCGAAGGGAGTTTTGTCGAAGCCGATAACAAATTTGCGCTTTTGACCATTCTCAGCTCCTTAAACTGGGTCGTAGAATGGTACCGACCCGACGGCGATATGAGCCCGAGCCAAATCGCCAATCAATTGACAGAATTTATTTTAAACGGACTTAATAAACATCACAACTATGTACGGTAGTGCTTACATCGATCCCAATACCCAATTTGAGGGTTACCTAGCTCCCGGCGAGGATCCCGCCTTGTTGGCTGAATTTGAAGCTCGCATAGCCGCTGGCGACAAAATTGAACCCCGTGACTGGATGCCCGCCTTGTATCGCAAACAGTTGATTCGCATGATTGAGCAGCACGCTCATTCTGAAATCATAGGAGCTCTACCTGAGGGAACTTGGATCACGCGTGCACCGGGATTTCGCCGCAAATTGGCTTTGATGGCCAAGGTACAAGACGAAGTTGGGCATGCCCAGCTCTTGTACAACGCTGCTGAAACCTTGGGAAAGAGCCGCGAAGACATGATCAATGACTTGTTGACGGGCAAGAGCAAATATTCGAATGTATTCAATTATCCGGCGATGACCTGGGCCGACAGTGCGGTCATTGCATGGTTGATCGATGCAGCCGCCATTGTGAACCAGCTCGCCAACTCCAAGGGCAGTTATGGCCCCTACAGCCGCGCTTTGGATCGCATTTGCGCTGAAGAATCCTTCCATTTGAAATACGGCCACGACAACGTGGTTTTCCTGGCCACTGGAACGCCTAAGCAGCGCCAAATGGTACAAGAAGCGTTGACCCGTTGGTGGGAACCCATCATGCATTTCTTTGGCCCTCCAGACAACGTAAGCCAGCACACCGAAGTGCTCATGCGTTGGAAAGTCAAAATGGACACCAATGACAACATGCGTCAAATGTTCTTGAACATGTATGTTCCCAAAATTTGGGACCTGGGGCTGAGCCTTCCCGATCCTGATTTGCGCAAGAATGAAGAGACCGGCAAGTGGGAATACACCGAACCCAACTGGGAAACTTTCAAACAGGTCATCAACGGCCATGGACCTTGCAACGCCGAACGCTTAGCTGTTCGCCGCATGGCTGAAGAAAAAGGTCGTTGGGTGCGCCGCGCCATATTGAAAGAAAACACTCCATACGCGATTCCTTTGTCATAAGGCTCATGAAAATCAAATCCTTAGATCCTCGAATCGAGCGTGCCCAATTGGATTCCGATTCCCAAGAGGGCATGAATTCGCCCATGGACCAATTCCAGACCTATGAAGTTTTCGAGCAAAAAAAACGCGGAACCCACCACATTCACGTAGGCTCGGTGCATGCTCCCAACGCTGAATTGGCCTCTGTATTTGCCAAAGAACAATATACCCGCCGAGGTCAATGCGTCAACCTGTGGGTCGTTCCCACCGCTGCCATTTATGCCACGGCTTACGAAGATGCTGACATCTTCGAGACCACGCCTAGCAAGTACCACCGCGATCCCGAAAGCTACAAAGTGATGGACCGCATTCAAGCCTTCAAACAAAAACAAAACGCCTAAGCCATGGAAATGACGGAAAGACACGTAATGGGCCTCATCGAGATGCTCTACAAAATGGCTGATGATCAACTGATCATTGGACACCGAAATTCAGAATGGACCGGCTTGGGCCCCATTTTGGAAGAAGACATTGCCTTCTCCAGCATGGCTCAAGACAAGATTGGCCAATCGCTGGCCTTGTATGAGCTGCTGCACGAATTGGGAGAGCAGGACCCTGATACCGTAGCCTTCACGCGCAATGCCGAGCAATTTCACTGCTGTCAGTTGGTAGAGGCCCCCATCGGTGAATTTGACTTCTCCATTGTGCGCCAGTACTTGTTCGATCAAGCTGAAGCGCTTCGATTTGAGATGTTGATAACCTCGGTCTATGAACCCCTGGCCATGGTTTCTCGCAAGTTTCGAGGCGAAATCAAGTATCACGTGATGCACGGCAAAACCTGGATAGAGCAGTTGTCAAAAGGCAATGAAGAGAGCCACGACCGCATGCAGCAAGCGCTGAATGCCGTTTGGCCTTTGGCTTTGGGCATGTTCGAAGAGGGTGACTACGAAAAGGAAATTGCCGAGGTTCACATTTTCGCGGGAGAAAAGGCGCTACAGGCCCGTTGGATGGAGACGGTCGTTCCTTTCCTCAGCTCCTGCGGATTGGAAATCCCTGCCCACAGCGATGCTGTTTTAGGCGGTCGAAAAGGCAAACACAGCCCTGAATTGCAGCCTTTGCTGGATGAGATGTGCGAAGTTTTTCGCATTGACCCCAGCGCAGAATGGTAATGCTCAGCCCCCTATGCTGACTACAGACTTCCCAGATTCACATCCCTTGCATGCTCGTGTACTCAACCCACACGAGCAGCGCATTTTGGACCGACTGGAATCGGTCATGGACCCTGAAATACCCACCCTCAACATTTTGGATTTGGGCATTGTGACCCGCATTCAAGCCGACAATACCGACAGGGCTCAGGTACAACTTACGCCTACCTTTTCTGGCTGCCCAGCGTTGAAAATCATGGAAAACATGGTCCATGAAGCCTTGAAAACAGAAGGATTCCATCAGGTCGAAGTGACCACTTCGTTTGAAACGGCCTGGAACAGCAATCTGATCAGCGAAAGAGGCCTACAATCGTTGAAAAAACACGGGTTGGCCCCGCCGCCGCGTCACGAAGGATACATTGAATTGGATGTACTCAGTGACACCCCTTGCCCCTTGTGCGGTTCCCGCAACACTACCTTGCAAACTCCTTTTGGACCCACATTGTGCCGCAGCATGCATTATTGCAACCACTGCCACAATGGCTTCGAGGGTTTCAAACCCGTAGAATAAGCCTTTAAGGCTGCGCCAAAAGCAGCAGGGTCTCCCACTGCCTGTGTCCCGACTGCCATTGGATTTCGACCTGGTAACAACCCGCGGGCCAACCGCTGAGATCCAAATCTTCTACCATGGGGCCGGAATGCAAAACCTGACCCATGGCATTGCAAATGCGCAAGTGGGCCATGCCTGAACTTCCTTCAAAATGAATGCTGCCCAAGCTGGGATTGGGATACATTCGACCCGTTGCTAGACGGGGTTCTGAATGGCCGTATACAGGATCGTGTTGCATGCACCACTCGTGCATGGATTCAAAGGCGCGGTATGCATTCAATCGCCCTCCCGATGCAGTTCGAGTGCGAAAAGCCGCTGATGTATCGGTTCCCTGCAAAATCCAGGTGCGCATGAGTCGCAGTGCACTGTCGGGGTTCTGTTCCCTCAAGTTCAAATAAACCAAGCAAGACTCTGCATGCATCAACAAAGCGGTACCCGAAACCTGAGGGGCCGCGAACGAAGTCCCTCCCCCATTTTTATATGGGTTGCTGGTATTCTTGCTGTATACACGGGTCGTGTGCACCCCTTCGCCTGGAGCGGCCAAATCGACAAATTCTGCAGAGTACCCCGAACCAATTGCTTGGTCTTTGGTATCGCTGTTGGAAACAACCAACAAATACCGAGACGAACACAAAGAAGGAATGTCACCGCTAGATCCAATATCTACGTTCTGATTGGTCGTCGCGGCAATGGAGAGGATCCCTACAGACCCCAAGGAATCAAACAAGCTGCACCACAACGGTGCATCTTCGGGGAAGGCATTGTCCATGCCCACTGACATGTTCAAAACGGAAATCGGTATACCCGCAGTCCCTCCAGACTCCAACCATAAGCGCTTTTGGCGATAGGCATAGATCATGCCGCGTATCACCCCGAGATCTGTATCAACCCCATTGCTGGGATAACATAAAATCGGGAGCAATTTCGCGGTGGGCACCAAGCCGGTCACCCCAATGCCATTATCTCCTTTGGCCCCGGCAATACCGGCCACCATGGTTCCATGCTCGTAGTAAACAGACTCGTCGTTGAAAACTTCGGGCGATTGATCGCCGCTGTTCCAACCGTAATAATCGTCTACATAGCCATTCTGATCATCGTCCAGGCCGTTCCAAGGAATTTCATTGGAATTGACCCAAAGGTTGTCCACCAAATCGGGATGAGAAGTGTCTAACCCGTCGTCAATCAGAGCGATGACCAACGGTTCACCGCGGCGATTGAGGTGTGTACGCTGGTAATCCCATAGCCGATCTGCCTGAATGAGTGGCAGGTATTTCTGCAAAGCCACCAAGGGGTCATTGGGATTGTATCGGCGTTGGACTGCTTTCTCCACCTGCCAATCAGCGACTTCTGAGGGGCGATCAAGAATTGGAATACCCTCTTTAAAAAGCAAGCGATACAGATTCCATTCCTTGCACACAGGCTCCACTTGAGCTTGGTGATCAGATGCCCAAGCATACAAGGTTTCCATTTGAGCGCTTGGATTCATGCGAACCAAGACTTGGCCCTGAACAGCCGAAACCCAAAGGAACAACAAAGCGAGCCAATAGCGCATGCCCAAAAATACAAAGGCCTGGACGCGATGCGTCCAGGCCTTGCAAAAATGTCAAAAAAAGAACTTAGCGATTTTCGCGAGCCGAACGGCGAGCCTCTCGCTCTCGCACTTTCTCCAAGTAGGAATCAATGGCCGCTTTTGCAGCAGCAGCCTGCGTGTCTTCTGGACGTATCTCTACGGCCTTGCCAAAATAATCGCTGGCTTTTTCGTAATCCTTGCGGGTTTGGGCGGCCATGGCCATCTTCACATAGGTGTACCCAATCTCAGACTTAAACGTTTCTTTTTGCTCGGCACTCAATTTGGAAATCCAAATGTTATAGGTCGCAGTGGCGCGGCCCAAAGAATCGCTTTTGTCCATTTCGTAGTAGGTATCTGCGATCAACTTGTAACCTGAAACGTAGTTGGAATCAGCCTCAATCAAACCGCGATAAATACCCAAAGCATCTTCGTTGCGGCCCATTTTGCTCAAGCTGCGACCCCAGAAATACATGTCGCGATCGTTCAAAGTGCCCAATTTCATCTTCTTCAACTTGAACACTTCAGAGGCATACTCCCACTCGTCTTGGCCGTAATACATGTTTTGGCAACGCTCGTACCACATTTCTGAGGCGCGAGCCGTATCGCTCAAGCAGGTTTTCACCAAAGCAAAACCCGCTTCGATTTGGCCGTTTTTGTGCAACAAAAGACCCTTCACCAAGTTCTCATTGGGAGACAGTGAGCGATTGTATTGCTTGACAAACTTGGTTTCGTAGGCTTCCATGTTGGTCAATCCTTTTTGAATGTCTTCTTGGCTGGGACTTTCCAACTCGGCCACAGCAAAGGCAATGACACCGTATAAGCTGGCAATGTTTTTCTCGGCCAAAATGCGCTCAGCTTCCTGAATGCAATCCAAGAACTGCTTATTGAAATACAAGGCTTGCACGTACTTCACTCGAGCAGAAGTATTGTTGTTGCGCTTGAGGTATTCTTGATAGTAATAAACCGCAGAATCGCGGTTGCCCATCAAACCCATCAAATCAGCCAATTGGCGGTAAGCTGGAGCAAAATCAACGTCTTTTGCGATGGCTTCTTCCACGCGCAATTTGGACAAATCGTAGTTGCGAACTCGCTGATACACCAAAGCCTCACGCAACAAGGGGCGAGGGTCTTCGGTCGCCTCGTATCCAGACAAAATGAATTGCTGTACCGCCAAAGAGGCATCCCCAGGATTGGCTGTCCACAAGGCATCGCCTTTCAACAATTTGGCCTCAAAATCATCAATGGATTCGTTGAGATAGGTCAAGGCCTTTTGGGCATTGGCCAACAACTTGGCCTTGGGAGCGTACTCCACCATCAAATAAGCGCGACCAATTTCTTTGTTGACCAAACCCAACAATTTCTTGCTGGTTTGACGTGCTTGGTTGAACAACAATTCAGCTTCGCTTTCTTTTCCTTGGCGCAGTGCTATGTTGCCTTTTCCTACATAGCACAAAGAGGCTTTCTTGGGATTGGCAAGCAGTCCTTTGTCAAAATAAGCAATGGCTTGCAGCGAATCCCCTTTCATGATGGCATTCAAACCTGCATAGTAATAATTATCAACGACCTTGGCTTTGGCGGCGATCAAGGCATTGTATTCTTTTTCAGCATCTTCAAATTGTTCGTTACGCGTCAAACGCAACCCTTCTTTCAAACTCTGGGCTTGAACATTCAAGGCCGCGAAAGCCAAGACGAATAGAATGATTCGAGTTATCTTCTTCATAGGAAAGGTGCAAAGGAACAACATATGATTTTTTTCGGGGTTAAGAAATCGAGATTTATCGCAGAAACTTCAAAAATTATTCCAAAAAGTTCTGCATTTACTGCAACTGAATGGTTCTCGCAGGAGGAGTTTGGGGCAAAAGCCCTGATTTCTTCACGATGATTTGGCCGGGCTGGGAAGACACATAAGCCATAAAGCCTGAAACCAAACCGCTGTAACCTTGTAAATCGTAAGCGACCAATGGTTGTGCCATTGCGTATTGATTGCGGGCCAAATCCGATTGAAAGGGATAGCTCACTGCGCCA
>JAURGZ010000089.1 GCA_030833525.1 Bacteroidota bacterium
ACCGGCGGCGGCCGCGTCGCCCAAGGGGCCCTAGACTTTCTGCGCAATTTGCGCATTCGGGAAGTCACGCCTACTCAGTTCCTGAACCGCCAGTACAACGAGGCCGTTTTCGTGCACCTCAACAGCCCCGATTTGTATCAACATCCGACGCGAAAAAGCTGGAATACCGCGCATTTTTACCAGCACCACAGCCAGTACGAATCCCGCTTTCAACCCTATACCCAGGTGGCCGATTTGCTGCTGAATGGCCTGTTTTGGACCGAAGATTTGCCGCGCTTGTTTGAGGCCTCTGACAGTGCCCATCCCGGCTTTACACTGCCCGTGATCGCTGACATTTCTTGCGATGTAAACGGCTCTGTTCCTTTGACCTATAAGGCTACCTCCATACCCGACCCCTGCATTGGTTGGGACCGCACAAACCAGGCCCCTGCTGACCCTTGGTCGCCCAACAGCATCGCCATCATGGCCGTGACCAACCTGCCCAACGAGCTGCCTCAAGATGCCTCAGAAGAGTTTGGCGAAAATTTGCTGCAGTATGTCATTCCCGAATTGCTCGCCCAAGACAGTGCCCTGATTCAAGGGGCCACCCTTTGCCAGAGGGGTCAACTGGGCGAAGACTTCGGCTACTTGGCCGATTATCTTTGAGTTAACTAGGGGTTATTTGGGATAAAATGGTGACCTTTGCGCCGAATTTTATCTAAAATCCATGAGCAATCGCACTTTCACCATGATCAAACCCGATGCTGTCGCCAATGGCCACGCGGGTAAAATTTTGGACCACATCATCCAAGCCGGATTCAAAGTGGTCGCTTTGAAATACACCCGTTTGACCGCCGAGCAAGCCGGTGCTTTCTACGCCGTTCACAAAGAGCGTCCCTTCTACGGAGAATTGGTTAGCTTCATGACTAGCGGTCCCATTTATGCGGCCATCTTGGAAAAAGACAACGCAGTAGCTGATTTCCGCAACGTAATCGGAGCCACCAACCCCGAGCAAGCCGCTGAGGGAACCATTCGCCGCTTGTACGCCAAGAGCATCGATGCCAACGCCATTCACGGTAGCGACAGCGATGAGAATGCAGAAATCGAAGGAAGCTTCTTCTTCTCTGCTTTCGAGCGATTCTAATTTGTAAACTTTCGGTTAATACCATCAAAAGCCCCGATTCGTCGGGGCTTTTTTATTAGCTTCGATTCAGATGAATACCAAACGCCGACCCGACCTAGACCTAGAATTATTAAAAGGTCCACACAACCGCTTGACCGAACTCTTTTTCGCTTTGAGAGTGACGGCCCAATTCATCAAAGGCTTTCGCAACATGCACTTCATGGGCCCCTGCATCAGTTTGTTCGGTTCGGCTCGCTTTCAACCGGGTCATCCTTATTACGAAATGGCAAAAGCCATGGGAGCCAAGGTGGCCAGCGCCGGCTTCACCGTCATTACCGGTGGTGGTCCAGGCATCATGCAAGCAGCCAACGAGGGCGCCAAGAGCGTAGGGGGCAAAAGCGTGGGCATCAATATCGAATTACCCTTTGAACAGTCGCCCAACCCTTACTTGGATCATACGGTAGATATACGCTACTTCTTTGTGCGCAAGGTGCTGTTGACCAAGTACAGTTTTGGCTTCGTGGTCTTCCCAGGCGGGTTCGGAACTTTAGACGAACTCTTTGAGGCTTTGACCCTCATTCAAACGCAAAAAATGCCGCATTTCCCTGTGGTTTTGATGGGAAAAGACTATTGGAAGGGGCAGCTCGACCAAATCAAACAAATGCACGAAACTGGCACCATTTCTCCGGAAGATGAAGACATGTTGTGCATCACTGACGATATGGAAGAAGGCTTGGAATTCCTGCAATCCATGATCGAAAAACACGCCCCCAAACGCAAGCGCATGCGCGCATGGTGGCTCTTGGGCGAACGCCGAATTTGAGCCCGGTAAGAAGGGGCTCTTTGTTGTAACTTTGCGGTCTATGAAAGGACCCATTTCCCAGTTTATTGAAAAGCATTATCTGCATTTCAATGCAGCGGCTTTGGTTGATGCAGCCAAAGGTTACGAAACCCATCTGACCGAAGGGGGCAAAATGTTGGTAACCTTGGCCGGTGCCATGAGTACCGCTGAGTTGGGCAAGAGTTTGGCCGAAATGATTCGCCAAGGCAAAGTCGACATCATCAGCTGCACCGGTGCCAACTTGGAAGAAGATATCATGAATTTGGTGGCTCACAACCACTACAAACGGGTTCCCCATTACCGCGATTTGAGCCCTCAAGATGAGTGGGACTTGCTTGAAAACCACTACAACCGCGTAACCGATACCTGCATTCCCGAAGAGGAAGCCTTTCGCCGTTTGCAAAAGCACATTCACGGCATTTGGAAAGCCGCAGACGACAAGGGAGAGCGCTATTTCCCTCACGAATACATGTACAAGATTCTCCTGAGCGGAGAACTGGAACAATACTACGAGATTGACCCCAAAGACTCTTGGATGCTGGCCGCCGCCGAGCGCAACCTGCCCATCGTAGTACCCGGCTGGGAAGATTCAACCATGGGTAACATCTTCGCTTCGTATGTGATCAAGAATGAATTCAAAGCCTCTACCATGAAGAGCGGCATTGAATACATGGCTTGGTTGGCCGACTGGTACGTGAAAAACAGCGAAGGCAAAGGCATTGGCTTCTTCCAAATTGGAGGCGGTATTGCCGGTGACTTCCCCATTTGCGTAGTCCCTATGCTGTACCAAGACATGGAAATGGAGAACATTCCCTTCTGGAGTTACTTCTGCCAAATCAGCGA
>JAURGZ010000005.1 GCA_030833525.1 Bacteroidota bacterium
CCCATCGGTGATGCGCTGGTTCAAGCGATAGATGCCGGGCTTCTTGGTGTCGCGAACCTGAACCAAACGGGTTGCCGTCGCGGTATTGCCCTGTGCGTCCTTCACAGTGTATACCAAGGTGTAATCACCAACGGTAGTTGCGTCCACTGAACCTGCAATCTGAATCGCTGAAGTCAAATTGCCATCTACGGCATCGTTGGCCACAGCACCCAATTCGGTATACATGTCGCATTGCTCCATGGTAATAGTTGAATTACCGTTCAAGGTCAAAACGGGAGCGGTACGGTCCAGAACCACAATAACCGTGCGAGTGCGCTGCTCAGCCTTGTTGCCTGAAGCGTCCTCTACATCAAAGGTGATGCTGTAAATACCGGGCACGGTGCAGTCCAAATCGCTTTTCAACACCACCAATGAAGTCATATCGCCTTCGGTAGGATCGCTTGCTGAATAAGTTGAATTGGCTACTTCAGCATAGCAAGAAGTCTTGCTGCTGCCGCGCTCAACGCGAATCGTATCAGCACCTACCAAACGAATGGTAGGAATGGTCATATCATTGGCCAATTTCAACAAGTAATCTTCGTACTCTCCCACTTGATTCACCCCGCAAGGAGTGTTGCTGAAATTAGAGAAAGAAGCGGCCACGCGCAAACGAGTCAACCCTTCAAAGCTCTGGCTCAACTTAGGAGCTTTCACAGAAGCAGTGGCGCTCAAGCCGCTGATGCTACCGCTGCTCAATACTTCCTCGCCAGCGTCGTTGAAATCACCATCGATGTTCCAGTCGATCCAAGCCTTGTAGTTCACAGCATTCGCATTGGTATTGCGAGAAACTGTCAAATCGTAAGTTGAACCAAAGGTCAATACGGCGGGGTATTTGGTGTCGGTGAAATTGTTGTAATCCACTTGGCCGCCATCGGTGGTTTTGTTGATCAAGGCTTTGCCTTTGCTGTCTTCCAACAACACGTTGTTGATGGCTACGTCAGATGACATCATGCTCACCAAAGGAGTGCAGTAGTCCAATACAATGACATACTTGTTTTTGATCAACTTCTTCTGCGTAGCTGAATCGCCACCCACTGAGTTCCAAGCCTTCAAGGTAAAGGTGTAAGCACCGCCCTTTAAGAACTTGATCTCGGGGTTTTGGCTAGATGCGCTCGTTCCGTTCTGGTAAGTAAACGAAGTGGGGAAAATGTTCCACTCAAACTTGTTCGCATAATCGGTTTTGGTCGTGAAGGTCACCACGTCCAAAACGTTGGGGCGAACATTGTCAGCGGTGTAATCCAAGTTGCCAGGTTTGGTAGGCGTCAAAATGGTTACATTGTCGCAGAAGGTATCGTTACCGTTGCATGTCTGGGCAACCAAACACACTTCGTAGGTACCGTCGGTTGAGAAGAACTCAGTGTAGTTCTCACCGGTTCCCGCAATGTTCTGGTCGATCCACCACTCGTAGGTAGGAGCACCTTCGGTTTGGGTAGAAGCATTGTTAAACGTTACAGCCATGCTGTTAGCAGCAGGATTATAATCGGTTACCCATTTGGCATTGGGAGGCAAAGCTGGACCCAACTTGCTCTTCCAATTGATGATGAAACCTTTGTCATTGCCTGAACCGTTGGATTCGAAGGTGATGTAACCGGCGCCGCTGGTCAATTCAATATCAGTGGTGTCCCAGTATGCCTGGTTAGACGAAGTAATGCCTTCAGCAGGAGTAACTTCCTTGTTGGGATCAGCCTCAGTGGCATCATAAATGCGCAATTTATCACCGGCATCAGCCAACTTCAATTCAGCGAAACTCAAGGTGATTTTCTCTGCACCACAAGGCAAAATCTTGAAGTAATCGATAGACGGCTTTCGGTTGTTGCCGTAGTTGGCAGTAGGCCCACCGTTGTCAAACAAGGTTCCGTTCTTGCTATTGCCTTCTTTGCTGGGACCCATGTAGAACTCAGTAGCCGAGGTACACTCGATGTATTTGCTCTTGCACTTGGTTGTAGAAGGTCCTATGTCATTTTCTGAGGTCAAGCACACTTTGTACCATCCGAATTCATTTAGGGTGAACACAGGGTTCTGGTCAGTAGCCGTTTGATCATCGGCACCCGTGGGGGAATACAATTCCCAGCTCCATTTGTAAGCGCCGTTGTCGCTCAAGTCGAACAACTGCACGTTGTAGTATTGCTCTACCTCATTCAAATCAGAGATGAAATCAGCATTGGGAGCCGCTGTTGGAGCCACAATTTTCACGGTATTCACGGCCGAATCTTTATCACCGCAGTAGTCAACCATCAACTTCACATCGTAGTTGCCAGCGTTGTTCCAAGAAGCCACACCCTTTTGGGCGTTGTTGGAAATCACCGTAGACGCCTGGTCAAAAGTCCAAGCGTAAGTCCAGTTTCCACCGCCACCCGCGGTAAAGGAAATGGGAGCCTTCACGTAACTGGTACCCGTAGGCAGAGCGAAGGTGGCTGTGGGCTTGGCTACTTGCAAGATGTTCACCTCGAAGTCCATGATGTTGCCATAGTTATTCAACGTACCACAACCTTGACTGGTAGAGAAGGTTCCGTATAAACAACGAACGCGCAGAATCGCCGTTCCAGGGCTTTGATTGCCGCATGGAATTTTAATTTTGACCGTTTTGTTCTGATACGCCCCGATTTGACCGAACGGACCTGAAGGGCCTGAAATGCATTCGGTGGTTTGGAAATTGTTGTCGCGGTTCAGATCCAACCATACTCCCGCCCATTCGGCATAAGAGCAACCATTGGAAATGTACATTTCAATTTCTTCACCTGGGGTGATGTCGATGCAAGGACCGTTGGTCATCAGTTTGTTGGTCGCACCCGTGTTTCCACAGGTCAAACCCGAAAACGTAGCCACCTGACCCTTGCTGTTTTTGATGGTTACAGCGTCAAACCAATCGATGCTGCAACCGTACGAGTTGGTTGCTGCACAAATTTGAGCGGTTGCGCTGTGCCCAACTCCCAGGGTAGATGCGAGGAAAACCCCAGCCTTTAGACCCCAGTTTTTAAGCGATTGTGTGAGTTTCATGTATGTGAGTGGTTAAAATATTTCACAACATACTCAGAGCGCGCGAAAGCTTGAAACGCTATTTATGGACACCTAAAAACCACAATCATTTGATTCTATTTTTTAGGAACCCATTCCAATAAATTGACAAATGACAGAAGTATTTCAAGCCTATCAAGGAATCGGAATCTCCAATCGGTCACCCACTTGTATGGCGCTGCTGTTCAATTGATTTTGAACCTTTATTTGCTCAACCGTAACCCCGTGAATTTGCGCAATGCGAAACAGCGTATCTCCGGGCTTCACAAAATACAAACGCTGGCTAGTGGATTGGTTGGCTGATTCACTCGGCTGTGCCGTCAATCGAAGTATTTGACCCACCCGAATTTGACCATTGGCATCCAAATGATTGAAGTTCATGAGATCAGCCACTGAAATGCTGTACAAGCGGGAAATCGCAAACAAGGTTTCACCCGCTTGAACGCGGTGTTCGCTGACCAAACGACTGCCGTTGCTGGACTCCACTTGGCTTTGAATGCCGCTGCGAAGTCCTGGATTCAAAATCAAGACCTGACCGGGGTTCAACTCCATGGATTCCAGATTGTTCCAACGAAACAGATCTACCTTATCCAAGCCATAACGCTGCGCCAAAGCCTCCAAAGTCTCACCGCGACGAACCACGTGATAGGCTTTATTCCCGTTGCGAACGTAGGTGGTATCAGCGTTAGTTGAAGCGGGCAGTACATAGGTATTGGGGCGATCTGTACGGCTGCCTTGAAGCACCAATTCCTGACCAGGAACCACTTGTTCCTGCGCGGCATAATCCAGTTGATTCATGCGGTACAAGGATTTGGTTCGAATTCCATATTGCTGGGCAATGTCGCGCAATTGCTCCCCCGATTGAACGGTATGGCGTTGCTGATCGGTCGAAAATCGACGTTTGGGTTTGAGGTACAGAATTTCGCCTGGGTTAACCGGTGCACCCGGTTGCAGATCATTGTATTTGTAAATTTTCGCAACAGGAACACCCCCTTGGCTTGCAATGGTACCCACACCCTGCCCTTGCTTGACTCCGGCGGCGGGCAACCCATTGATTTCCAATGCCAAAATACTGTCTGGGCTGCCACCGAAATACTCAGGCCCCAACACCACTAAACTATCGTAATAACCCAAACGATAGCGCTTGATGACCCCAATCAATATATCGCCATAAGCCGGGTTGGTCGCGTATCCCGCCAACCTCAAACCGTGGGCCCAAGAAACATAATCGGTAGCGGGTAATTCAAATAGAGAAGCATAACGCTTGCTGTTTTTCAAAAACAAGCTGTGGTCTCGGTAAGAATCCATGGCCGAAGGGTAACTGCGAAAGCACTCGTCTTTGGCATCGTCATCGGCTAAACAAGTTCCTCCGGTCCAGGTGCTGCGACATTTGATTCCAAAATGGTTGTTGCATTCTACCGCCAATTTGCTGTTTCCCGAGGCACTTTCCAAAATGCCCTGGCCCAACGTAATACTAGCCGGTACGCCATAAGTCTGCATTTCAACCATGGCCGCCCTTGAAAAACTATCGATGTATTGCCTCGCACTTTTGACTTGGGCCTGCAACCCAATAGAAAAGCCTACAAATCCCAATACGAACAACTGGCGCAACACAGCTTCAAACTTAAGAGGACCATGGCGCCCCCCCAAGAAGGCTTCTACACGCGATTGGACCTTGCCCAATAAGACAGACACCGACTCGCGGTTAATCCAATCCTTTCTCCGAAATTTGTAGGGCATGCTAAAACGCATTTTTTCATTTTGGGTATTTCTCACCGCCTTAGGCAGCGCCTGGGCTCAGGGCAGTTTCCCCAAGCCCCAGTTCAAAGCTTCGTATTCAAACACAAAGCCAAAAGCAGGCGATGTTGTTGAAATCATCATGAAGTTCGAAGTCGCTTCAGGCTTTCACATGTACAGCGAAAAAAGCGATTGTTCTGAATTTGATGGCCCCATTCGAGCCAGTTTGGATTTGCCCAGCCGTGTCGAATTTCAGAAAGTGGGCAATTTCTATGGCATCGGCGACCACATGGTCAAGGAAACTGAAATCTGGAATTGTTCAACGGGTGAATTCACCGGCAAAGGAGAATTTCGCCAAAAAATCAAAGTCTTCAAAAATGTACCCGCATTGGAATTGGTTTTCAATGGCCAAGTCTGCAACGAAAGCGGTTGTGAAAACATACGCGATTTGATCATCAAAACCCCGGCTTTGACGGTCAATGGCGAGGTAGAGGCACCCATAGAGTCTGCCCCAACTCAAGAGATTGAACCCACAGAAGAAACGACTGGAACCGACAGCCCTGCTGTGGCTCAACTCCCTCCCCCCGTTAGCGGCGACAAAGGGTACGTCTCTGGCAGCGGTGGTGCAGAAAACAGCGCAGTCAAAACCTTCAATGGTCAAGCCGCCGAAGAAAGCAGCAGTGGCGCCTTGGGCTTATTCCTCTTAGCCTTGCTCAGCGGCTTTACCGCCTTGATCACGCCTTGCGTATTTCCCATGATCCCCATGACGGTTTCCTTTTTCATCAAGAACCATTCACGGACTCAAGCCATACGCGATTCACTGATTTTCTCGGTTTCCATCATAGCCCTATATACGATCATTGGCACTCTTGTAGCCGCTACTTTCGGTGCCCAAGCGGCCAACTGGTTGAGCACCCATTGGGCCCCCAACGTGTTTTTCACGGTCATCTTTTTGGTGTTTGCCGCCAGCTTTTTTGGGGCATTTGAAATCACCTTGCCCTCTTGGATCGTCAACAAGGTCGATCAGCAGGCTGACAAGGGTGGATTCATGGGTCCCGTTTTCATGGCTGTTACCATCGCCTTGGTCTCGTTTTCTTGCACCGGGCCCATCGTCGGCACGGTATTGGTAGAAGCCGTGACCGGTCAAGATTTCATGCGCCCCATCGTGGCCATGTTTGGATTCTCCTTGGCCTTTGCCTTGCCCTTCGGGTTGCTGGCCCTTTTCCCTTCTTGGTTGAATAACTTGCCCAAAAGCGGCGGATGGTTAAACAGTGTCAAAGTCGTATTGGGCTTTATCGAAGTGGCCTTCGCCTTGAAGTTCTTGAGCATTCCCGACCAAACCTATCACTGGGGCTTGTTGGATCGCGAAATCTACTTGGCCATTTGGATTGTGGTTTTCTTCTTGTTGGGCTTGTACCTGCTCGGCAAACTCAAATTTTCACACGATAGCGATTTACCATATGTCAGTGTGGGTCGATTGGGGATGGCCATTCTCTCCTTCACTTTTGTCGTTTACATGATTCCGGGCATGTGGGGCGCGCCTTTGAAAGGCTTAGCCGGGTATCTCCCTCCCTTGAGCACGCAAGATTTTCGCCTCGGAGGCCCCGATCACGGCGAAGGCAATGTCATCGGCACGCCCAAATACAGCGACCAACTGCACATTCCCCATGGAATAGCCGGTTATTACGATTATGACGAAGCCCTGGCAGCTGCTCGCCAGTTGGACAAACCCTTGTTCATCGACTTCACGGGCCACGGTTGCGTAAACTGCCGCAAAATGGAAGAAAAAGTATGGTCAGACCCGCAGGTTTTGAAACTGCTGAAAGAAGATTACGTGGTGGTTTCGCTGTACGTAGATGATAAAAAAATCAAGTTAGCCCCAGCTGAACAATTCGTCGGCAAGGCCACCGGTAAAACCATACAAACCCTGGGTGATAAAAACGCTGAAATTGAACAATGTTATTTCGGCAAAACCACCCAACCCTTGTATTGCTTGCTCGACCAAAACGAAGAATTATTGCAACCTGCCTTAGGGGCTGACTATTTCCAATTCAACGTTGAACCCTTCGTCGCCTTTCTCAAAGGGGGCGTTGAACAATATAAAAAACGATGAGCCGCGTTCGCCAGCATTTTGAAGAAGCGCAGAAGACCCTGACCTTGTTCCTCAGCGATGAGCAGGCCTTTGTAGCCTTGGACCAAGCCATCGAAGCCATGGCCAAAGCCTTGGACTCAGGCCATAAGATCATTTCCTGTGGCAACGGAGGCAGCCATTGCGATGCCATGCATTTCGCCGAAGAACTCAGCGGGCGCTACCGAGCCAACCGCAAGGCCCTGGCCGCCATGGCCATTTCTGACCCCAGCCATTTGAGCTGTGTCGGGAACGACTATGGCTACGAATTTGTGTTTTCCCGTTTTGTGGAAGCCGTGGGGCAACCCGGCGATGTACTGCTTGGCATTTCCACTTCGGGACAAAGTCAAAACGTATTGCGGGCCATCGAAGCCGCCAAAGAAAAAGGCATGATTTGCATTGGCCTTACGGGCAAAGACGGTGGCCAAATGGCCTCTGTTCTGGACATCGAAATTCGCGCTCCGCATAGCCAGTACGCCGATCGGGCACAAGAGATTCACATCAAGGCCATCCATTCCATGATCGATGGAATCGAACAAGCACTTGGTCTTTCCTAAAAATTCGCGCATTTTCGCCCGTCTAACACCTTCCCCTTTGTGATTCGCATACGACTTACCATCATGAGCTTTCTCCAGTTTTTCATCTGGGGATGCTGGCTCATCACCATAGGTGCCTATTGGTTTGGCAACAAACAATGGGACTCCCAAGATTTCGGGGTCATCTTTTCGACCATGGGCATTGCCGCCCTGTTCATGCCCGCGATCTCGGGAATCATCGCCGATCGTTACTTATCGGCCCAAAAATTGTACGGCATTTACCACATTCTGGCCGGCATTGGCCTGTATTTCGTACCCAGCGCAAGCAGCCCCGCCGACATGTTTTGGCGCATCCTGCTGACCATGGTTTTCTACATGCCAACCCTATCCCTGTCCAACACGGTTAGTTATCACCTGCTCAGCTCCAAGGGTGAAGACGTAGTGAAGGCATTCCCTCCCATTCGGGTGTGGGGTACGGTTGGATTCATCGCTGCACTGTGGTGCGTGAGCCTGACCCACAACGAAACTTCGGCCAATCAGTTTTACTTGGGAGCGGCCGTGAGCCTGATTTTGGGTCTCTACGCTTTCACATTTCCCGATTGCCCGCCTCTGGGCAAGGCCACTGCCAAAAAAGGATGGATGGCTTTGTTGGGACTCGATTCCTTTGCCCTACTCAAGGAAAAACAGTATGCCATTTTCTTTCTGTTCTCCATGCTATTGGGCGCTGCCTTGCAGTTGACCAATGCCTATGGTGACACGTTTTTACACGGCTTCGATGGACAAGCCGAATACGCCCACTCTCTGGCCGTGAAATACCCCGCCATGATCATGAGCATTTCGCAAATCAGCGAAACCCTGTTCATACTGGCCATTCCCTTCTTCATGAAGCGCTTTGGCATCAAGCAGGTTATGCTCATCAGCATGATTGCATGGGTGCTGCGATTTGCGTTGCTCGCCTATGGAAATCCCGGCCCAGGTTTGTGGATGATTGTTTTGTCCTGCATCATCTACGGCATGGCCTTTGACTTCTTCAACGTTTCAGGAAGCCTCTACATTGAGAAAAGCGCTGACCCCAGCATTCGCTCGAGGGCTCAGGGCCTATTCACCATGATGGTCAACGGTTTTGGCGCCGTTTTGGGAAGCCTCAGCAGCGGATGGGTCATCAGTCGATACTTCGAAGACGCCCAAGGTCTGAAGGACTGGAGCAGCATTTGGCTGGCTTTCGCCGGCTATGCATTGGCTGTAGCCATCGCTTTCTTGTTGCTGTTTGAAGAGCCTGCCACTCAGAGCAAGTCGTAAGGATTCGGCGACGAATCGTCTGCCTCTTCCATATCTCGAACACCCAGTACTTGCTTGGCCTGTTGCTTCATGGAAGTTCGAAAGAAAAGCAAATAGGAGCTACCGGCGGCTGCACCTGCCAAATGGCCTTCCCAACTCATTTGCTCAGGAACTAGAAAAGGCAGCATCCCCTGCCACATGTTCCCATACCAGAGAAAAGCGGCAAACATGATGCGCCTGTACTGAGGATGTTTGTAAACGAGGCCCTGCCCCATTAGGAAAAAACCATAGGCATAGACCCAGGTAGATGCTCCAATGTGATGACTACCCGGCTGTCCCATCATAAACAGGAGGACGGAACTCAAAGCCCAGCTCCAAAGAAACAATGAGATCCATTGGCGCGGCCATATCAAATAACTGCCCACGGCCAACAAATTCAAGGAAAGCAAATTCGATAGCAAATGACTTGAATCAGCATGAAACCAGGACCCGGTGAACATGCGGTATGCAAGCTCCCAATTGCCGGGAATCGTGGACCAAGGCCCAGCATCGGGACCATACTGGAAAAGAGCCAATAACAGCAAGTTCAACACAGCCAAGGCCAACCAAAATCCCTTGGCTAGACTCATAGCTCAAGAGCTGCATTGTACCAGCCAGGCTCAAACTGAGCCCCGTAACGCTGGTAAAACCGTTGGGCCTCGGTATTCCAGTCCAAAACCTGCCAAACCATTCTTGAGCAACCCTGTTCTCGCCCAAAACCCAAACAAGTTTCAAACAATTGAGCCCCTATTCCTTGGGAGCGGTATTCAGATTGAACCACAAAATCCTCGAGATAAAGCACGGGTCCTTTCCACGTAGAATAACGTTTATAGACCAAGGCAGCACCCACCACTTTGCAATCCACTTCAGCGACCCAGGCCCAAACCCAAGGCTGTGGAGCGAACAATACTTCGCGCAAAGAATCGGGGGTTGTGACCAATTCATGAGACGCACGTTCAAATTCGGCGAGTTCTGCTATGAGCGCGTGTATGGAGTCCACGTCTTCAATCGCAGCAGAACGAATGGAAAATGCAAGCATTAGCGAATGGCTAACTTCAGGGTGCGGGTGGTATCACCGCTTTTCACCTGAACAAAATAGACGCCGTTCTGGATCATGGCATCTTGCGTGCTGATGCGCACCCTGCCCGCTGCAAAATCAGCCGACTTGATGGCGTGCACAAAAACCGCTTTACCCAATACGTCATTGATGGTAATCACGGCATTAGGAAACTCAACTTCATCAAACAACAGGTTCACATAGAAGTATGAACCAGTAACAGGATTGGGGTTGAGCGTAAAGGACGGACCGCCTCCATTCACCTCTACCGGAGGATCCGATACAGGGCGCGCCTGTGCCACCGAAAGGCTGACCATGGCAACGAATAAGAGTGTCCAAATATTTTTCACTGATACAAAAATAAAAAAAAAGGCGCTTGTTCCCAAGCGCCTCTGAATTTCATGTGGATAACTGTGAATTACTGACCAGCAGCATCTTCAGCTACGGGAGCCTCAGCAGCAGAAGTGTCAGCAGGAGCTTCCTCAACGGGAGCTTCTTCTACAGTGGCTTCAACAGCAGCAGAGTCAACAGTTTCTTCAGCAGCAGCATCGTTGCCACCGCAAGCAGCGAACACGAACAAGGTGCAAGCAGCGATTACAAAAGAGATTTTTTTCATTTTTTTCCTATTTAAGTGTGGTGCAAAAATATAGGTGCGCTGAATATTTGCAAAAAAAATTTTTTTTTTATCAAAAGATTCTTTGAATGGCTAAACCCTTGAATTACAAGGGTTCTCCAAAACCCCAACCCCAAGCTTGCCGAAATTTTGCCCAAAATCAACACTTGGGTCAGGATTTCGGCATCGCTGAACGACGGTTGTAGGGCCAAAGTTTATATCAGACCTTTGAAGCCCGTTATGAACCGCGTCGAAAATCGTTTCATTGCCGTCATCAGTTTGATTTATGCCGTGGGCATAGCCGGCTTCATCATTCCAGCGCTTCGGCCGCTTTTCATATGGCTCACTCCTTACAACATTGCTGGAGCTTTTGCCGTGGCTTGGCTGTTCCACCCCAAATGGAGCGTGGGCCATGTGGCCGTGCTGGCTCTCATTGGTGTCTTGGGCTTCGCTTTGGAATGGGCCGGTGTGCAAACCGGTCAAATCTTCGGATCTTACTATTACGGAAAAACCCTGGGCCCTGGTTGGAACGGCATACCCTATTTGATCGGCTTGAATTGGGCGGCTATGACTTTTTACGTTTCGAGTTTATTGGCCGGACGCAGCAAACACAATGCATTGCTATCGCTCGGCGGCGCCGCCATGATGACCCTCTATGATTTCTTTTTGGAACCGGTGGCCGTTCGATTTGACTTTTGGCATTGGCGTGGACCCATACCCATGCAAAATTACATGGCTTGGTTTGTAGCTTCCTTTTTGTTTCTGATGCTATTGTTTTCCAGCAGCAAGCCCAGTCACAACCGCGTAGCTGGCACCATCTATTTCATACAGCTCCTGTTTTTCATGGCGCTGTTTGCTTGGATTCGATTGTTTTAAACCTTGGCCATAAAGGCACAGGTATCGTCGTACATGCCTTCAACGGCTTCGGCGTAATTTTCCAATACGACTTTTCGCTTCACTTTCAGCGTAATGGTCATCTCACCGCTTTCGATGGTAAAGGGCTCGCGTTTTACCACGAACTTTTTCAGGCGTTCAAATTTGGCCAAATCGTTGCTGAGCTTCTTGATGTCTTTGGCCAACCAATTCGAAAGTTCGGCGTCATCAATGAACACGGAATCCCCTTTCAAAAGATTCATTTTCTCTGGCTGCTGCTCTGAAATGGCATCTGGAGAAGGAACAACAATGGCTGTCAAATATTCGCGCTTATCCCCAATGATGAACACCTGGTCAATCTTTTCGCTCTTGAGCAGAACATTCTCGATTTGCGTGGGGTAAATGTTTTTACCCAAAGAAGTCTTGAGCATGTTCTTCAATCGATCGGTGATTTTCAAATAGCCTTGCTCAAATCGGCCAATATCGCCTGTATGGAACCATCCGTCGGCGTCAAAAACGTGATCGGTTTCTGCCTTATTCTGCCAATAGCCCTGCATGACGTTGGGCCCTTTGACCAGAATTTCTCCCTCCTCGCTGCGAAAATCAGGCTGGAAACTATGGTAATCTTGAACCGTGATCATCTCCAAGGTCTCGATGTTTTGAATGGCCACCTGCTGACGAGGCGCAACGCGGCCCGTAGTTCCATACACCTGCCGGTGGTATTCATTAACAGTCACCAAGGGAGAAGTTTCGGTGAGTCCATATCCCTCTTGAACCCGCAGGCCCAAGTACGAGAAAAATTCTCCCACATGGGGAGGCAATGCGCCCGCACCGCTAACAAACAGCTTCAAGCGCCCACCCATCTTAGCCTTGATTTTGGAATAGACCAACTTTTCAGCAATGCCGCGTTGAATGGCCAGACCCAAGCCGGGTGAACGACCTTCAATATCGGCTTGGCGAACCTTTTTACCTGTTTCCAATGCCCACCAGAAAATTTTGGCTTTGATTCCCCCACTTTCGGTAGCATTTTTCACCACTTTGTCATGCACGCGCTCGAGCAAACGAGGCACGGTCGCCATCAATGTAGGACGCACCTCGGTGATGTTTGCCGCCACCTTGTCTATGTTCTCGGCAAAGGCCACTTCGGCACCTATATATGTACTCAAATACATGGTAGCCAATCGCTCATACACGTGGCTCAAGGGCAAAAAGCTCAAGTACACGTCATTGGGGCCTATGCTGGGCACCAAATCTTTGGCGTCGAAACAGTTGGACATGAAATTCCAATGCGTCAACATGGCGCCTTTGGGGACCCCTGTTGTACCCGAGGTATAAATCAAAGTGGCCAAATCTTCTCGGGTTACCGAGGCATAGCGCTCAGCAATAATCGGTTCATGCTGAGCCAAGGATGTACGCCCTAGTTCAAGAGCTCCTTGGTAATCGTGCACCAAGCCCCCGTTTTCAGAATCGCCGGGCAGGTGCAACACTCCCATCACGGACGGGCATTTATCTTGGACTTTTTGGAACTTTTTCAGCAAAAACGCGTTGCCCGTAAAGAGCAATTTAGCCCCGCTGTCGTTCAAGATAAAAGCAGTTTCCTCAGCGGTCAGGGTCGTATAAATGGACACGTTAACCAAGCCCATTTTCTGCAAGGATTGGTCGATCGAATAATACTCAGGGCAGTTGTCCATGCAAAGGGCTACTCGATCACCCTTCTCCAACCCCAGGTGCGTATAATATGACGCCAAAGCCTGAACCTCATCTAGAATGCGCTGGTAGGAAATGGACTTCCAAGTTCCTTCCTCTTTGTATTGCAAAAAGGTTGTTTCAGGCGTATTCAAAGTGTGCGCAGCATGCTCAAACATCACATGCAACGAGGCAAATCCAGGATCTTGAGCGATGCTGTGGCTAGCGCTAGTTGTGGCAGTCATAAAACAAAGATGCGCCAAGGGCCCCAAAATAAAAAGAGCGACCCTTGGGTCGCTCTTTCAAAAAGCTTCATTTGAGGTTTATCCTGCTTCTGCTTCCACAGAAACTACTTCGGGAACCATGCGCTTGAGCAAGTTCTCAATACCCGCTTTCAAGGTCATAGTGGAAGAAGGACAACCGCTGCAAGACCCCTTCATTTCCACGGTCACAATGCCATCTTTGAACGACTTGAAATCAATGGCCCCACCATCCATTTCGACCGCTGGCTTCACATGATCTTCGAGCAACTGCTTGATTTTGCGTTCAATCGCCGTCTCTTCTTCGGGATTCAACACCTTTTTCTCAGCTACAATTTCTTTTCCGTCTTGGATCCATTCGGTGAAAAATCCGCGTAAATCGGGAATCAAGTCAAACCACTCGTAATCGTTATTCTTGGTAACGCTCACGAAATTGTTCATGATGAATACACCGCGCACAAAAGGCATATCGAATAAGGCCTTGGCCAATGCGCTGTTGCTGCACTGATCGGCATGGCGAAAATCAGCACTGTCGTTGGGCAACAACATTTTATTGGCCACGAATTTCATGCTTTCGGGGTTGGGAGTCGCTTCGGCGTAAACCGTTACAACATCTTGCAAATCATGTGACATAGACATCGACTGCAAAATTACGGGCTTTTTGGGCAGAATTGCGTGAAATTCTGGCTCTAAATCCTGCACAATTTGAACGAATTCTAGCCCAATTTCACGATCTTTGGTCTTCAAGCGTATGGCCAAAACGAAAACTGCTTTTTTCTGCCGTAGTTGCGGCTACGAAAGCCCGAAATGGGTGGGAAAATGTCCCGGATGTGAGTCTTGGAACAGCTTTGCAGAAGAAATCAAACCCAGCAATCCCGTTCAAGTCTGGAAACGCAGCCACGCCAAAACCGTGCAAGCCCGAACCTTGAATGAAATCGAAAGCGAAAAACAAACTCGCTTGCCCCTCCCCGATGCCGAATTGAACCTGGTTTTGGGGGGTGGTTTGGTACCCGGTGCCGTCATTTTGCTCGGTGGTGAGCCCGGCATTGGCAAGAGCACCTTGCTTTTGCAGATAGCCTTGCAACTCAAAGCCGAGGTGCTTTACATCAGCGGCGAAGAGAGCGAGACCCAAATTAAAATGAGGGCTGAACGCCTGGGCGCCTTGGAAAGTTCCTGCCGCATTTTGACAGAAACCCTGTTGGAGAACATTCTCAAATGGCTCGATGCAGAACCACCCGAAGTTCTGGTGATTGATTCCATTCAAACCCTGTATAGCGACAATTTGGAGGCAACGCCTGGCAGCGTGAGCCAAATTCGCGAGTGCACGGGCCGATTGCTCCAGTTTGCCAAAGAAACAGGCATACCGGTTTTCTTGGTGGGGCACATCACCAAAGACGGCAGCATAGCCGGTCCCAAAATTTTGGAACACATGGTTGACACCGTTCTTCAATTTGAAGGCGATCGCCACCACAACTACCGCATACTTCGCACCTTGAAAAACCGCTTTGGCAGCACTCAAGAATTGGGCATTTATGAAATGAGCGGCACCGGTTTACGAGGCGTCAAGAACCCTTCTGAAATTTGGCTGTCACAGCGGGAAGAAAAGCTCAGCGGCATTGGTATAGCTGCGGTTCTGGAAGGCATTCGCCCATTGTTATTGGAAACCCAAGCCCTGGTGAGTTCAGCCGTATACGGGACCCCTCAACGCTCGGCTACCGGGTTTGATTTACGACGCTTGAACATGTTGCTGGCAGTTCTCGAAAAACGCTGCGGGTTTCGATTGGGCGCCCAAGATGTTTTCGTGAACCTAGCGGGAGGGCTGCGACTGGAAGACCCTGCCATAGACTTGGCCTTGATGGCTGCTATCATGAGCAGCTATCACAGCGAACCCATTCCCGCAGGCTGTGTTTTCTCTGCTGAGGTAGGTTTGTCAGGGGAGGTACGGGCGGTTCAACGGGTCGAGCAACGCATTGTAGAAGCCGAAAAACTGGGCTTCAGCGACATTGTCATCTCCAAATACAACAAATACCAAAGCGACCCCAAGTGGACCATCAAGATCCACTCCTTTGGGCGCGTTGACGAGGTGTTTTCCTGGTTGTTCGGTTAAAAACTGGGCCCGGCCATTCGGCGCTCTTGATACACTGATTTGGCCAGCAGTACCATTTTTTGAGAATTGGGAATGCGAATGCGCGATTCCAAAATTTGCTGAGCCGTAGTGCGTTCAATCTTTTCGAGCAGCTTCAAGTAATACACGTAAGCCGTGTAAACCCCCAAACGACAACCTACGGGCAAGGCCACAATTCCCTTGTAGGCGTGCTCAAAATCGCGCTTCACCTCTTGAATGATGGTCCATTTATCTTGATCGCTGAACTGGGTAAAGTCGACCCCTGGGAAATACACACGACCGCGGTCCTCGACATCGCTTTTGATGTCTCGCAAGAAGTTTACCTTTTGAAACGCCGCACCCAAACTTTGAGCAAAGGGCTTTAGGCGCTCGTATTCTTCTCGGTTGCCATTGCAAAAGATGCGCAAGCACATCAATCCTACCACTTCTGCGCTGCCATAGATATAGGCATCGTAGCTGCTTCGGTTGTGCTCGGTAGTGCCCAAGTCCTCTTCCATGCTATTGAAAAAGGGCTCGATCAAATCTTTCTCTATCCCGTATTGGTTGGCGGCCATTTGGAAGGCATGCAACACCGGATTGGTCGAAATCCCATCTTCAATGGATTGATAGGTCTGTCGCTTGTAATCAGCCAAGAGTCGTTCCTTGTCAAATCCATGAAAAGTATCGACCACTTCATCTGCCAAGCGCACAAATCCGTAGGTAGCAAATACAGCCCAGCGGTATTCTTTGGCCAACAGCCGAATGCCCAATGAGAAACTGGTGCTGTAATTCAGCGCCACGCGTTTGGCGATGGCCTGAGAAGTCTGATCAAACAATAGAATGCTCATCTTGAATGCGTTCGGTTACTAATCGAGAACCGATTACCACGATGGGCAAACCGGTTCCCGGTACGGTTGAGGCGCCTACGTAATATACGTTGCGCAATTCTTCGTCTTTGTTCGAGGGACGAAATGCCCCGATTTGATTCAGCCCATGGGCCAAACCCAGACCACTGCCCTTGTACAAGTTGAACATGGATGCCCAATCTTGAGGGGTATAAATGGTTTTGGTTTCTATGTTGCCGGCAATGTCGTAATTGACGCGTTGGCCTAGGTCTTCAATGATTCCAGAGGCCAATTTCTCGGCGTCACTCCAATCAGGCTTTACCCGCATGTCAGGCACTGGGCACAGAATGAAAAGGTTTTCGCAGCCCTCGGGAGCACAATTGGGGTTGCTCTTGCTGGCTACGTTGACGTAGTAATACGGTTTTTCAGGGGCTACTGAAGAGCGAAATATGGTGTCGGCATAATCCCTGAAATTATTTCCCAAATAGTAATTGTGGTGATGAATGCCTGGAATCTTGCCTTTTACTCCCAAGTAAATGGTGAAGGGAGCCAATGTCCATTCCATCGCATCCAATCGCTCTTCGCTGAATTTTTTTCGACCCAAGAACTGACCCCTAAACGCAGCCGCATCGGCATTGATGACGTACAAATCAGCGCTGTGCACCTGCCCAGAAGCATCGCGAAGACCGGTCATTTGTTTGCCCGAGTATTCAGCAGCTACTATTTCTGTGTTGTATTGAATCTGTACCCCACGTGCAGTCAAAAGTGGCAACATGCCCTCTACAATTTTGTACATCCCACCTTTGACGTTCCAATAACCGTCGTATTGCAGTTCGGTGTAGTTCAATAAATTATAAACCGAGGGAGTATTGAAAGGCGTAGCACCCAGAAAGAAGGCAACTAGAGAGAAAATGATTTTAACCTCTTCGCTCTCAAAATGGCGTTCTAGTTCCTGCCAAAATGTGCGAAACATTTTGGGAAGGTGCTTGACAGGCACCTTGGCCAAGCCCAAGAGATAATGCACGATGGAATCGAAGTTCTTCTTCACAACCCGGTACTCGGTATCGTGAAAAATAGACTGGGCTCCTGCCAAATATTTTCTGGCTTTGGCCTCAAAATCATCTTCGATGCCTTCAAATTCCTTGGCCAGCTTGCTCAAATCCTTGTGCATTTGAAACACGCGATCTTGACCTGCAATGTTGACCGTGTACAAGGGATTGAGTTCGTTCAATTCAAAAGGAATGGGCTCCCCCACGCTTTCAAAGAGTTCCTTGAATTCGTAACTCATGGAGAAAAAACTAGGACCCACGTCGAAGGTGTAACCGTCTTTTTCCAGAATGTGCAAGCGGCCACCCGCGCGGGGTTGTTTTTCCAGCATGCGCACAGAATAGCCTTTGTGGCTGAGGCGCAACGCGGTTGACAAGGCCCCTAAGCCGGTTCCTAGAATCAAAACAGACTTAGCCACGGAACCTCCTGAAATATTTCGATGGAACAAAGAGGAACCCAAAGGCTTCGGCTCCATCTTTGGTGTGAACCGCATGGTGCAAGTGATGCGTAGAACGCATGGCCTTGAAGTAAGGCAACTCGGCTTTCTTGAGAGCTTTAATGCGCTGATGCACGAATACATCGTGGACCAGGAAATAAGCGGCGCCGTACATGGCAATGCCTAAACCCGCATAAAATCTCCAGTCAAAGTCAGCAGCACCCACCACGATCAACCAAACCGAAGGAAGGGCGAACATGAATCCAAAAAGGTCATTCAATTCCAGCACGCCCTTGCGGGGGCGGTGATGGCTTTCGTGCCAAACCCATAAGAGGCCGTGCATGATGTATTTATGGGTGAACCACGCCACACCCTCCATGAGGACGAAGAAAATGAGCAGGATGAGTACGTTTAAAAGCATGTGTGTACGAGTTTTTGATAACCAGTGAAAGCGGCAAATGGTTTTGAAATGTTGACGGAATTTTTCAAAAACCTACACAAGAACGTCTTTTTTGTTAAACATTTTCATAGTGCTTGTATAAAAACTGAACATTTCAAGAGTCGAATCTTCCTAACTTGCATAGGTGTTTAGCCAATCGTTACTGCCCTACAACACCTTCGGCCTGGACGTATCAACCGAGGAAATCTACCCCGTTGAGGATCTCATTTCCTTACACCAATTCTGGATCTCAAGGCGCTGGGAAAACCGCCCATGGCACATCTTAGGCGGGGGAAGCAACGTATTGATAACCGACAACTTAGCCGGAACCGTATTGCTGAATCGCATACGGGGAAAGCGCGAGATCGCCCGTGAAGGTAATCAAATTTGGATTGAATTCGGAGGGGGTGAAAATTGGCACGATGCCGTCATGTGGGCGGTTGAAAAGGGGTATGGCGGGCTGGAAAACATGAGCCTCATTCCCGGCACGGTGGGCGCTGCCCCGATTCAGAACATTGGAGCCTATGGGGTGGAGTTGAAAGACCATTTTGTGTACTTGGATGCTTTTTGTTGGGAAACAGGCACCCAGGTGCGATTTGAACGCTCAGCCTGCGAGTTTGGATACCGAGATAGCATTTTCAAGCGCTGGGCCAAGGGAAAGTACTTCATTACCCATATATGCCTTCAGCTGGAACTTCAACCCAAAGTCAACACCCAATACGGTGATATCGCCAGCACCCTGCAGAGTTGGGGCATTCAAAATCCCAGCATCGAGGAGGTAAGTCGAGCGGTCATACACATTCGCCAGAGCAAATTGCCTAACCCGGCCGAACTGGGAAACTGCGGCTCCTTTTTCAAAAACCCCGTCATACCTGAATCCCAGTTTAAAGAATTGCAAGCGCGCATTCCCGAGGCCAAGCATTTTCCAGTCGGGGCTGGCTGGGTCAAGGTTCCTGCGGGCTGGCTCATTGAACATGCGGGCTGGAAAGGCCATAGAGCGGGTGCCGTAGGCGTTCACGAAAAACAAGCCTTGGTGCTGGTCAACTACGGTGGAGCCCAAGGAAAAGAGGTCATTGCCTTGGCCCAAAAAATACAAGCCGACATTCTGCAGCGCTACGGCATCGAACTGGAGATGGAAGTCAACGCCTGGTAGCACTCCCGACAAGCGATGGCTGTTCAGGGAAAACTCAGCACCGCTACAGTCAATCCCAGGCCGTTTAGCTGTCCAGAAATTCCATGCTGGCAGTCAGTCTGTCAACGCCTAACATTACCCTGTGTATGCAAAGCCTGCGCAGGGCAGGCCGTCTGCGACCGAACGCTGCTCCCCTCAGCTGATGGTGGTCTTTCCCAAACGCAAGGTCCTCTTGGCATTTACGCCGCCACCTGGCCTTTGGCGCAAAAGCCAAGCATCCCTTACCTTTGGAACATGGCCTCGCTTGTATCTGCCTATTCACGCCGCCTCGCTGCGCTCGGCGCCAGCGTCCTGCTTGTAAGCACCGCCTTAGCCCAAAGCTACCCCATTCGCATTCAAAAGGCCGAATCAGCCCCCCATTATGGGCAAAAAGTCGAACATCCCGAAGTGATCATAGAACGCAATCTGCAGACCCCCTTGTGGCACGTTTTCGACCCCATGAAGGCCCCAGATGCATTTCTTGAACCCCAAGGAGAATCAGCCGAAATGCCCCTTCCCGAAGGCATCAACGAGGCATTGCGGCAGAAAATTGACGCCCGCAGAGAAGCTTCCATTCGCGGCCGCGGTTTGTACAACCAAGATCCTACTCCCAAATCTGACATTGCCCCCGAACAACTCGAAGGATTCGAAACCGGCGGTGGCGGCGGCACACCCAACGACAACCACGTGGCCGTAGGAAAAGACGGCACCTTCGTCTCGGTCATGAATACGGTGATACGTGTTTGGTCTCCCGATGGCGGCCTCAAAAAAGCTTGGAGCTTGATCAACTACAGCAAAGTCAATCCCAATATCGACGACATCCCCACCCTGACCCGCGTGTATGACCCCCGGGTGATATACGATCCCGAAGCCGACCGCTGGATGATCATCTACATGCATGGCACTACCGATATCAGCAGCTTCATCGTGGTGGGATACAGCAGCAGCTCAGACCCCACCCAACCTTGGAACGTGTACAAAATTGACGGCAGCCCCACCGCAGATACGGCTTGGAGCGACTATCCCATTGTTTCCCAGACCTCCAAAGATCTCTTTTTCACCGTCAACCTGTTGCTAAACGGAACCTCCTGGGAAGAGGGATTTCGCGAGGCTGTGATTTGGCAAATGAACAAGGCTGATGGCTATGCCGGCAAAACCTTGAATCAGAATTTGTTTCGCGGAATCAAGTACGAAGGCGTGAGCATTTGGAGCATTTGCGCCATCCAAAATGGCCCCGAACCCAGCGGCACAGACAATTATTTCATGAGCGTTCGACCTTACAGCGAGCGCAACGACACCGTCTTTTTGCACCGCATCACCAATAGTTGGGAGAGCGGCCAAGCCGAATACGAATTGCAGGTGCTGCGCAGCGATCTGGAATATGGTTTTCCTCCCTCGGCTTTGCAGCCTCAATCAGGTTTTAAACTTCGAACCAACGATGCTCGGGTCTTATCGGGCGTGCGCACAGGCAAGCAGATTCACTATGGGCAGAATTGCATGAATTTCCAAAGCCAGCAAGCCCATTTGCTGCACGGGGTCATTTACGGCCTGGATGAGTCTCCCTTCATTCAAGCCCGCTTGATCACCCATGACAGTTTGGAATTCGGATACCCCGCTTTTGCCGCTGCCGGTGATTCAGATGAAGACCCATCGGTCGCACTTTCGGTGGTATACAGCAGCGCTTGGCACTACCCAGGAGCAGGTTTTTTATACTGCAACCGTACCGGCGAATACAGCGATTTCACCGTTTTGCGCCAAGGCGAGTCCATCATCAATTACACTTACATAGCCCCCGACGAGCAGCGATGGGGTGATTACGAGGGCCTGCAAATGCAGTTCGGAAATCGCCGCGAATTTTATTCTGTCGGGTCCTACGGCAAAAACAACCAAATGCTGGCCTACGTAGCCCGAGTCAAACTCCACGACGCCCAGTTGGATCAGGCCATCGCCGAAATTCGCGTATTCCCAGTTCCCAGCCAAGACCGCTCGGTGCAGATCGAAATCAAAGCAGATAAACCCGGCAGCTACCAAGCTTGGCTTGTGAACGCCTTGGGCCAAAGTTGGAAAAGCGAATCCCTGGCCCTCATGGAATTGGACCTTCCTGCGGGCATACACCGCTATCGTTTGAACACTGAAAACCTCTCTAGCGGTGTATACACCCTACAAATTGAAGGCCCCGATGGGTTCAAACACAGCCAAAAAATAGTGTTGGAATGAGCGATCCCAATGCCTTGCCAGCCGACGAAGGCCATGTGTTTCTCTTTGACAAGCCCCTGGGATGGACTTCCTTTCAAGCCGTTAAAAAACTGAAATACCTGAGCAAGTCCAAGAAAATCGGGCATGCCGGCACCTTGGATCCCCTGGCTAGCGGCCTCCTCGTAATATGCAGTGGCAAGAAAACCAAAACCATCGAAGCCATTCAAGCCCAGCCCAAAGAATACGATGCTTTGGTGCGCTTGGGAGCCAGTACCCCCAGTTATGATTTGGAAACAGAGCCTGAACAGTTCACGCCATGGGAGCACTTAGATCGGGAAGCCATCGAACAAGCGCTGCACTCGTTTCGCGGTGAAATCTGGCAAACCCCACCCCTGTTTTCGGCCATCAAGGTCAATGGAAAAAGGGCCTATGATTTGGCTCGTGCCGGCAGTGACCATACCCTCAAATCCAGACCGGTCCAGATTCACGAACTGGAATTGCTTGACATGCAGGGCTCAGACCTTCGCCTGCGCATACGCTGTTCCAAGGGAACCTACATTCGCTCCTTGGCACACGATCTGGGAATTGCCTTGGGTACGCGTTCGCATCTGGCGGCCTTAAGACGCACGAAAATCGGTGATTTTTCGGTCGAGCAAGCTTTGAGCCCCGATCAATGGCAGCGTGAATTCAGACCCGAAAGCGAAGAAACGCCTTCGAATTGAGCAGAATCGGGGGCCGAAAAGTTTGGGCCGGTATTTGCTATCTTTGGCCGTATGTTGAAAAAGGCTTTGCTAGCTCCTTTCGCTTGGATCCCTGTTTTGTGCTTGGGATTGTGCAGTTGCGCTGACCTCAGTGCCGAAAAAATGGAATCCCAGGCCAAGTCCTGGTTGGAAACACTGACCACTCCCCAGCAATCTTCGCTGCAAAAAATCGAAAATGGATACCGAGTGAGCGGTCAAGTGGCCAATCGCCCAAATGCCTTGGTTAGCCTTTGGGAAATGACGCCGAGCCAATTGGTTTTCCTGGATTCGGTTCGCGCCGACGGAAGCGGCCGATTCAGCATCGAAGGCCAAACCCAAGATTTCGTTTTCGCCATGATCCAAGTAGACGAGCAGCAAGCTGTCTTCTTGGGTCTAGAGAAGCAAAGTAAAGTCGATGTTCAGATTGACCCCAGCACCCAACCCATGGCCTACAGCCTCAAGGGGGAACAAATTGAAGCCTGCCGAGATCTGCAAAAATTGATTGACCTGAACCAGGGATACATTCGCACCTTGAGTGGCATCGAGAAAGAAGCCCAAAGCTTGGCGAATGATGCAGCCGGCATGGCCCGAGGCCAAGAATTGGAAGGCAAATACTACCAAACCTTAGAAGCCCGCGAATCGGCCATTCAAGAATTTGCCTTGGAGCGCGAAAAGGGGTACATCCCCTTCTTCATCATTCAATTCGGCGTATTGCCTGAACCTTCTTACGAATTGTTCAAACATGCAGTCAAGGCTGCAGAAGCCTACAGCAGCGAGGCTGCCTATACCCAATTGCTCAAAACTCGCTTCGAGTCAGAGGCCAAGCTCATGATTGGCGCAGTAGCGCCTGACTTGAGTTTCCCCACTCCCAGCGGCGAATCCCTCTCCTTGAGTTCCTTGCGGGGGCAATACGTCATGCTCGATTTCTGGGCCTCTTGGTGCGGTCCTTGCCGCCGGGAAAACCCCAATGTCGTCAAACTCTACAACCAATACCACAGCAAGGGTTTTGAAATACTAGGCGTCAGTTTGGACCAAGATCCCAACCGTTGGAAACAAGCCATTAGCGCAGATGGCCTTACATGGCCGCACATCAGCGACCTCAAAGGATGGGGCAGCGAAGCCGCCCAGATCTACCAGGTTCGCAGCATACCCCAGACTTTCTTGCTTGATCCTCAAGGCCGAATCATCGCCAAAGGACTGCGCGGCGAGGAACTTGAAAACAAATTGGCTGAATTGCTTGGGGCCGAATAAGCCCTTCTATGCAGCGCTAATCCAGGAGAATTAGCGGTTTGGTAACATTAGCATAACACCCCGATGAACGTAACAGAATTACTTCGCACTGAGATGGTGAAACAAAATGCGCAAATTCTGATAGCCGATGACGAATTGGATATCCTTGAACTGATTCGCCATACCCTGAACAAAGAAGGTTTTCTAGTCCATGTGGCTTCGAACGGTGCTCAAGCCGTTGAAGTGGCCAAAGACATCAAACCCGATTTGATCATCTTGGATGTGATGATGCCTGTTATGGACGGCATGGAGGCCTGTCGCCAAATCAAAGAAGACCCCACAACAGCGTCAACACCGATTGTTTTCTTGACCGCGCGCAGCGAAGAATTTGCTGAATTGGCGGGTTTTGAAGCGGGAGCAGATGATTATATCGCCAAACCCATACGCCCCCGGGTTCTCTTGAGCCGCGTCAAAGCATTGCTGCGCCGCGGCAATAATTTGGCCATGCCAGAGCCCGAAAAATACGCCTTCGACAACTTAACCATTGACCGAGAGCGTTTTTTAGTGGAATACGAAGGAAAACCCCTTCAATTTCCCCGAAAGGAATTCGAATTACTGGCTTTCTTGGCTTCTCGACCTGGACGCGTCTTTACCCGAGATGAAATATTAGAAAACGTATGGGGCAATGAGGTTCTCGTGGTTGACCGAACCATTGATGTGCACGTGCGCAAGATTCGAGAAAAATTGAATGACCAGTTCATTTACACGGTAAAGGGCGTCGGGTACAAATTCGATGTCCCTCAGCGTTCCTAAATCCCTAAAGTCGAGCGAAGTCCAGCCGCCTTGTCCAGGCATTCTTGGTATTCAGCCTTGGGGTCAGAGTCAAAGGTAATTGCCCCCCCTACGTGGTATCCCAGCAGGCCCTTGTCTTGATCGAATTGCAGGGCCCGAATGACGACGTTGAAGTCGAAATTCCCGTCGTGAAACCAACCCACCGAACCTGAGTACAGGCCACGCGCAAAACCTTCGTAGCGATCGATGTGTTCCATTACGGTTCGTTTGGGTGCACCTGTCATGGATCCCATGGGAAAGCTAGCCCTCCAAATGTCTTCCAGGCTCATGCCTTCTTGCAGAGTACCCGAAACGGTTGAAATCATTTGATGCACGTGTTCAAAACTGTATACGCGGCACAATTCATCGACCTGTACCGTTCCCGGCAAACAAACCCGCGACAGGTCATTGCGCACCAAATCGACGATCATGATGTTCTCAGCGCGATCTTTTTCAGCGCGTTCCAATTCGGCTACGACCTGCTCATCGTCCATGGATTGACGACGACGCGTGCCCTTGATGGGTTGCGAGAGCAATTTTGCCTCGCGCTTTTGCAAAAAGCGCTCGGGACTTGAACTGAGCAAATACAGATTGCCCTTTTTCACAAAACAGGCAAAAGGAGCCGGCGAAACTTGCACCAATTGGGCAAATAAGGCCTGCGGGTCAAGTTCGGCCGAAGCCTCGAATGAAACGCAATAATTCAGTTCATAAAAGTCTCCGTCGACGATATGCCGCCGAATGCGAGAAACCGTTTGCTCATAACGCTCGGGGTTAGCCGAACTGGACCAATCACCCAATTGAGCCCTCAGCGGGGAAATGGAGCCCAGCGAATGGGGTTGCCAATCGCCGTGAATGCGCCCGGCGCGATCGAGTCCCTGCCAAAAACGCGGCTTCATGAACCAGCACTCTGGCCATTCGAATGCCGGTTTGCAGCGGCTTTGCAACCCGTGCAGAGCGTTTTTAAACTCATAACTGGTCCAACCCAAATGCAACCCCTTTGCTGGAATTTCAGACAACCGAGTATATACGGTTTCGGCACCAAAACCAGCCAAGCCCAACCAAGTTCCCCGCTCATCGCCTATGCCAGAAGACCACAATATGCATGCTTCTTCGTGCTGACGGCTTTCTTCCAACCAATCCAGCAGCAGGGCTGGCTCTGATGAAAATGGGGCATGCTCGGGCATAGCGCGAAGGTACTTTAGCCTTGGTAGAATTCAGCGATTTTCTGCGCCTTGGCGGGACCCACAACAGGGGTGAGCGCCTCTACCGAGGCCGTTTGAATGCGCTTGATCGACTTGAATTCTTTCAACAGCAGTCGCGCAGTTTCTTCTCCTATACCGGGTATTTCAGTCAAGGCCGTTTTCAAAGTGCCCTTATCGCGCCTGCTGCGGTGATGGGTGATGCCGAATCGATGCGCTTCGTCGCGCATGTGCTGAATGACCTTCAAGGTTTCAGACTTCTTGTCGATGTACAGGGGCAAGGGGTCTTCTGGGTAATAAATCTCTTCCAGGCGCTTGGCAATGCCTACCACCGCTAATTTGCCATACACCCCGACCTTTTTCAGGGCTGAGACCGCAGAACTCAATTGTCCTTTGCCGCCATCGACTACGATCAGCTGGGGCAATTCCTTACCCTCTTCCAGCAAGCGCGAGTATCGACGGGTGATCACCTCCTTCATGGTGTCGAAATCGTTGGGACCTTCAACCGTCTTGACATTGAAATGCCGATACTCCTGTTTCGCGGGCTTTCCATTTTTGAATACCACACAGGCCGAAACCGGGAAAGCCCCTTGAAAATTCGAGTTGTCGAAACACTCGATGTGACGAGGCAAATCGCGCAATCGCAAATCACTTTTCATTTGCTCCATGAGCCGATCCACGCGCACATCGGGGTTCAATTTTTCATACTGCAGCAGTTTCTCTTGCTTGTAGAGCAGCGCGTTTTTCAGCGACAATTCCAACAAGCGGCGCTTGTCTCCAATTTTGGGAACCGTCAGACGGGCTGATTCATCTTCCAAATCGACGGGCTCTGGAAGCACGATCTCATGTCCGAAATCTCCATAACTGCTGCGCATTTCTGAAATGGCGTGCAACAGCAATTCAGCATGACTCTCGTCCATCTTTTTGCGAATCTCCAAGTTGCGCGAAATGATGACCATGCCTTGGCTAACCCTTAGAAAATTGACGAAAGCCAATTTCTCTGTGCTCGAGATACCAAACACTTCCAAATCGCCCAAAGACGGATTCACCACCGTGCTTCGACTCTGATATTGATCGAGCATGTCCAGGCGGTCTTTATACCCTTGGGCATCCTCAAAGCGCAGTTGACTGGCGGCTTCCCCCATCTGATGCTTCAAATGCTGGCGCACCTGAGCCAAATTCCCTTTGAGCAGGTGGCGAATTTGCTCAATGCTATCTCGGTAAGCTTCGGCTGACTGAAAGCCTTCGCAAGGCCCCAAGCAATTGCCAATTTGGTAATCCAGGCAGATTTTGAATTTGCCTGCCGCTATGCTGCTTTCGGTCAAGGCCAATTGGCAGCTGCGCGTGGGATACAGTTGCTTCACTGTATCTAGCACGCTGTGCATGACCCGGGGCGAGGCGTAGGGCCCGAAATATTCGCTACCATCGTTGACACGGTTGCGCATGGCATATACCTTGGGAAAGGGCTCCCTGGTAATCTTGATATAGGGATAACTCTTGTCGTCCTTGAGGTTGATGTTGTAGCGCGGCTGAAACTCCTTGATCAGGCTGTTTTCCAGCAAAAGCGCATCCATTTCGGTATCGACTACGGTGAATTCGATGCGGCAAATCTTGCTGACCAGCACATCGGTTTTTCGGTTGTCGTGTTGCTGTTTATTGAAATACGACGAGACCCGCTTTTTCAAGCTCTTGGCTTTGCCCACGTAAATGATGCGATCTTCGGCATCGAAATACTTGTAAACCCCGGGCTTTTCGGGCAGCATTCGCAGGGTTTTCTTCAAGAATTCGGGAGCCATGATTCAGGTTCAAAGTTCGGGGAAATTCCCCAATGCTCCCTTCGACTTGGGGCATTCGGCTGAGAATCAGTGGCCAATGGTCACCGTTTGGGCCTGCAAGGTTTCTCCAAAAAACAAGGTGGCCATTTCTTGGAATCGCTGGGCTGATCCGCTGGTGAAGTACTGCCGAGTCCCGGTCTGACTCAGGCTTTGCGCAAATGAGCTGTGGCGAGAGAGGTAATCGTCTAAACGCTCTGCTACGATATCACCTTGGGCGAGAAAGTGCATACCCGGAGCCACTTGCTCCAGCAGCGGCAGCAATATGGGGTAATGGGTACAGGCTAGCAGAACAGCATCTATTGCGGGATCCTGCTGCATCAATAATTGCATTTGCTGGCTCACTTCTGCCGCAGCTTCAGGGGTGTCGAATGCATGATTTTCTACCAATGGAACCCATGTCGGACAGGCCAATTGGGTCACCTGCAATTCGGGAAAGAATTTTTTTAACTCCAACGGATAAGACCCTGAATCAACGGTTCCTTGAGTACCCAAAATACCCACGTGACCGCTTTTGGAAAAAGCCCCCAGCTGTTCAGTGGTCGGGCGAATTACGCCGAGCAAGCGTTTTCCATCTCCACGCAAAGGCAAATCGCATTGTTGAAGTTGCCGCAAGGCCTTGGCTGAAGCCGTATTGCAGGCCAAAATGACCAAGTCGCAATCGGCTTGGTCAAACAACCAATTCACACATTCTCGGGTGAACTGATAAACCGTCTCGAATGATCGGTTGCCATAGGGAGCGCGCGCATTGTCTCCCAGGTATACAAAATCAAATTGGGGCAATCGATTCAGCAGCGAGCGCAGCACTGTGAGCCCACCGTATCCCGAATCGAATACCCCAATTTTAGGCAAAATCGAATTAGTTTTTCAGCATGTAGGCAATCACCGCATTGGTGATATCATCGCCTGTATTGGCGCTCCAAAGCACGATGCCGGCTGAATTGTCGAATACATGGGCATAACCCTTGGTCTTGGCCACTTCACCGCTGGCTTTTTTGATGCTCTCGACGATGGGCTCTAGCAAAACGGCGCGCTGGTATTGCATGTCTTGCTCACCGGCAGCCTGCGTTTCTTGGTACTGCTGCACCAAGCGCTGGTAATTCTTCTGGATCAATTCCAACTGGGCTTGGGTAGCACCGCTTTTGGCTTTGGTCTCATATGCGATTTGCTCGTTTTGAATTTCAGACTCGAGTATGCGCAAATCTTCATCGTAGCTAGCGGCGATCTTCTGCAACTTCAGTTCTGCAGAGTCCTTAGCGGGCAATGTATCGATCAAGGTTTGAATGTTCACATAAGCTACTTTCTGGGCTTGTGCCGTAGAGCCAAAGGCCACCAAAACGGCCAACAGGCTAAGAGTAATGAATTTTTTCATGTATAGACGTGTGTTTAATGTATTAGTTGCGGGTGCCTGTTTCTGAGTCTTCAATGGGAACTCCCAATTCTATCAGCACCTCGTAGGTTTTGTCATAACGCGCGTCGGCGTACAGCATTTGCACCCCGCTGGCTTTATCGAAAACGAAGCTATAACCCTCGGCTTTGGCCACCTTTTGAATGGCATCAAAAACCTTGTCTTGAAGGGGGCGAACCAATTCTTCGCGCTTTTTGAACAGGGCCCCGTTGGGACCAAATTTATCGGTGCGAAAAGCCAATAATTCTCCTTCCAATTTGGCAATGGCTTCTTGTTTTTGGCGCTTTTGATCGGCTGTCAACCAAACTTCTTCGGCTTGCAAATCGCTGCGCATTTGATCCAATTGCCCCTGCATTTGTTGGGCATCAGCCTGCCATTGAACGGCCATGTCGTCGAGCTGGGATTGAGCCGACCGAAACTCAGGCATGCGCTGCAAGATCAATTCGGTATCGACGTAGGCCAATTTTTGGTTTTGTGCATTGAGCGCTCCCAAAACCGAAAACAGCAGGACGAACAGGGATTTTTTCATGCGGGGGTAAAATCAAGTTCCGTGCCAATTGGCACGAAGTCACGAATTTATTGAATTTTCACTGATTCTTGGGATCTCTGCATTGAAAATCAACACCATTTTTCGGGCGGCCGCGCAGCGGCCGCAGGGACAAGCTTTTCTGACTCGAGCATCGCTTGGTGCGGCTTTAGCGTACCTGAAGAAAAAGAGTTTCGGTGAGTACCCACGGGCTCGTGTTCAAGGCCCGGTCAACCAAGCGACACTCGTACCGCACCGAGTCCCCGGCGTAACCATAAGGTTTGGCCGGTATTCGAAGTGTAAGGTCACCGCTGATGCCCTTGTGTTTGCCACTGGGTGTCAGATTGGGGAGGCGCTCAGAAAGAACCAAGGTATCAGCAGGACTCAGGGGATTGAGCGGCGCGATCCAGCGACCATCGATGCAATGCCAATATCGAACTTGAAAATTGTAGAAAAAGGGATCTCCGTATGCGAATGGATACAAGGAGTCACGGGGCTCAAGGCCTAGGTCTCCATTCCCATCGGCGTATCGAAATTGCAGCAGGACCAAAGAATCGCGCTCGGGAGTGGCCGAAACGATTTCGCTCGACACCCAGGCCAATTCGGGCCGTTCGGAAACCGTATCTTCGCCCCGACAAGCCCACAGCATCGTCAGACCCATGAACAGCACCTTGGAAAATCGCATTTTTGGAAGCAAGAGTCCCAAAAATAGCCAAATTTGGCGGGAGCTGTTTGATTTTCAGCGCCGGCACAATCCCGTGTACGGCCAGTGGTGCGATTTGATGGGTTTCCCGTTGGACAAACCAGCACCAAACGATTGGCGCGAAGTGCCCTTTTTGCCCATCTCGATGTTCAAGCAGCACCGGGTTTATACCGCTTCAACCCAACCCGAAGTCAGTTTTTTTAGCTCATCTACCACGGGGCAAGGGCAAAGCCAACACGCTGTGGCCGATTTATCGTTGTACCGCCGTGCCTTTCAACAGGGGTTTGAGCACTTTTTTGGCCCAGCCAATGAATACGCTTTAATGGCCTTATTGCCGAGTTATTTGGAGCGAGAAGGCAGCTCTTTGGTTTACATGGTGGAGCAGCTCATGGATCAAGCCCAGGCGCCAAAGGGCTTTTATTTGCACGATCACGCGGCATTGTTGGAAGGGCTGGCCGAGGCCGAAGGCCGAGGCATCAAGACTTTGTTGTGGGGAGTCAGCTTTGCTTTGCTTCAACTCGCTGAAGCTTACCAAGGACCGCCGTTGCAGCATACCCAAATCATCGAAACCGGAGGCATGAAGGGGCGCGGCCCCGAAATGACCCGGGCCGCTTTGCACGCGGCCTTGCAGGCCTCGTTTGGCCCCAAACCCATCGCCAGTGAATACGGCATGACCGAACTCCTGTCTCAAGCCTATGCATTAAGCCATGGCCGCTTTTTCACCGGCCCAACCCTGGAATTGCACATTCAAGACCCCAGCGACCCCAAAAACTGGCTCGGGCATGAACGAAGCGGGCGGGTTTGCGCCATCGACTATGCCAATGTGTACAGCTGCAGTTTCATCGCCACCGACGATCTTGGGCGCAGCCATTCCGATGGAAGTTTGGAAATTTTAGGCCGATTGGATCACAGCGAAATTCGCGGCTGCAATCAACTGGCGCTGTAGATCAGTCCGGAACAAGCAGAAGTGGCACCCCCCCATCCGCCAGAAAAGTACCAATCTGAGTATACTCTTGGAAGGGCGCATGCCGAGACATCGATATCCGCCGGGGAAAGTATCTATCTGAGTATACCCTAAGCAGGGCTCAGGCCAACGCATCGCCAGCTGCCAGAGAATGCACCCGGCATGAGAAAACCCTTGGCAGGGCTCAGGCTAAGGCAGCGAATCACGCCATGGTCAATCTTCGTCTTCGTCGGGAAGATCCAGAACGGTCTCTCTCAGTTCCAAACGCGCGTTGATCGAATCTTCGAAGCTCAAAATCAAAGCGGGCAGCAAGAACAAGTTGGCCGCCATACCGGCGAACAAGGTCAGACCGGTAAGCCAACCCAAGGCTTGGGTGCCTTGAAAATCAGAGAAGGTAAAAATCAGGAAGCCCGAACAAACCGCGACCATGCTGTAGACCATGCTTACCCCTACTTCAGAGATGGTATGATTGAGCGAATCGCGCAAACTGCGGTTGTTCTTGATCAATTCGCGCCTGAAGGTGGTCATGAAGTGAATCGTGGCATCGACGGTAATTCCAAAAGCAATCGAGAACACCAGAATGGTGCTCGGCTTCAAGGGCACGTTGAAGTAGCCCATGGTACCCGCGGTAATCAGCAAGGGCACTAAGTTGGGAATGATGGCGATCATGACCATTCGAATGCTGGGGAACAGCAAGCCCATGGTCAGGGAAATGATCAACAAAGACCAGAAAGTGGCCTTTTTCAAACTGTCGAACAGATAACTATTGCCTTTCAAGAAAATGGCCGAAGTACCCGTGACTTTTACATCGTATTCCTCTTCGGGGAAGATCTTGTGAACCAAGGTATGCACCTGTTCAGATAAGCTGTCGAGTCGAACCGATCCCACGTCCTTGATTTGATAGGATATGCGAATGGTGGTTTGAGTGCTGTCAATCAAGCCGCGAATCAGGGCGTTGTTTCCCTCTTGTGGAGCCGGCATGCGCATGGCAATTTCACCCAAATCAAATGAATTGGGAACACGGTAAAAGCGAGGATCTCCCTGATTGTATACCTGGTTGGCGAAGGAAACCACCTCTACCACGCTCAGGGGCTTGGAAAGTTCAGGGAATCGTCGCAGGCGCTTTTGCAGACTCTGAGCCTTGTTCAACATGGCCGCAGAGGTAGCACCGCCTTCATCGTCTGCCGTTACCAAAATTTCATAAGGCATGACGCCTTTGAAGTGGGACTGGAAAAACTCCAAGTCTTGGTAAAGCTTGGATTCGTGCGGTATGTCATCGACCATGTAAGCCAAAGGCTTCAGACGAAGCATGAATACGGCCGAAAATGTCACCAACAGAATGGACCAGAAATAAATGCGTCTCTTGTGGTTGAAAGCCATGTACCGCACCCAAGAGAGGAAATTATTGACGTTTTTGGCATCCAAGTGAGCCGTTTGACGCTCACTGGGCACGGGCAAGAAACTGTACAAAGCCGGTATGCCAATGATGTTGATGAAGAAGACCGTATTGATGGTCAAAAAGGCAACCAAACCAAACTGCTCGAGCATGGTCGTTTTGGTGAAATAGAATGTACCAAAGCCAATGGCCGTGGTAAAGTTGATCAAGAAAGTAGCCACTCCGATGCGGGAAATGATGCGCGCCAAGGCCTTGGCCTTGTTGTTGTGACGGCGATATTCTTCGTGGTATTTGTTGATCAAATAAATGGTATTCTGTACCCCTACCACCACCAACAGTGGAGGCAAAGTTCCAGTGAGCAAGGTGAGTTTATATCCCAAGATGGAAGAGAATCCCAGCATGGTGAGCACCCCAATGGCAATGAACAACAGGCTAATGGCCAAGGTGCTGATCGAACGGAAAAACAGCAAGATCAACAAGGCCGTCATCACGAAGGCCACTCCTGTGAAGAGAATGATCTCGTCTTTCACCGTTGTAGCCAGGGCGGTACGCACATAGGGCAAGCCTGAGATGTGCAGTTCGATGTTATGCGCTTCGGCAAAGGCCTCGAATTGCTTTTCTATGCCTTGAATGGTAGGAATGCGGTCTTTGCTGTCCAAGATGGAATCTTTGACCACCACCAAAGTCAGAGCCACATCGGTTTGACGGTTGTAAAGCAAGCCATCGTAGAATTTCAAATTCAGAAATAGATCGCGAAGGCTATCCAAATCAGCTTGATCGGCTACTGGGCCGCCAAACAAGGGCTGCAAGCGAAACATGTCGCTGGAGTCGAGCACCAGGGTCGAGGTTCGAGCCGGTGACAATACTTCAATGATAGCGGGGTTGGCAGCGATTTCATCGCAGAGGCGACGGTAATCGTTGAAGAACTCCTTCTTCCACATCTGGTCGGTCTGAAAACCTACGACCAGTTTGTTGCCGTCTTCACCAAAGGTCCTCTTGAACTGAATGTAATCGACAAAGTCGGGATCGTTTTTCGGCACCAGTTTTTGCATGCCGTAATCCATGTCCACCTTGGTGGCGTAAAAGCCCATAAGACCCGTAAAAGCCAAGATGGCCAGAATGAAATACCACCGCTTTTTAAGGACGAAGGTGGCTATGCTATCCCACATGGGCGCAAAGGTACGACTATACTAGGGCTAAATGAAAACCGCCGGCCAAAAGGCCGGCGGTTACAAACAACAACAATAACCAATTGCAACGATTGGGGCCTCCGATTACTCGGCTACAACCTCAACCTTTACAGTTGCATTGATATCTCTAAACAAAGTCACAATGGCTTCGTAGCTGCCCAACGTTTTCACGTCGTCCAACATGATCTTGCGACGGTCTACCTCGTAGCCCTGTTCTTTCAACATGTTGGCAACCTGAAGCGCGGTGATGCTACCAAAGATTTTACCACTGGTACCTGTTTTGGCAGCCAAGGTCAATGACACGCCATTCAATTTAGCGGCCACAGCTTCAGCGTCCTTGCGAATTTTATCGAGTTTGAATTCACGCTGGCGAACATCTTCAGCCAACATTTTCAAAGCTCCATCGGTGGCCAACTTGGCCTTGCCCTGGGGGATCAAGTAGTTGCGACCGTAACCGGCCTTCACTTCCACTACATCGTCCTTGTAACCCAAGTTTTTGATGTCTTCTGTCAGAATGATTTTCATTGCTTCGTTCTCCTGTTTTATTTCAAACCGTCAGCTACGAAGGGCAACAACGCCAAGTGGCGAGCGCGCTTGATGGCCTCTGACATTTTACGCTGATATTTCAAAGAAGTACCGGTGATGCGCCGGGGCAAAATGCGACCCTGCTCGTTCACGAACTTCAACAAGAAATCTTTGTCTTTATAATCAATGTACTTGATGCCGTGCTTTTTGAAGCGGCAGTACTTCTTCTGTTGCACCACTTGGGGTGTCTGATTGAAGATGAAATTTGAATCTTTACTCATCGTCTTCGACCTCCAATTCTACTTTTTTCTTGGCAGCGGCTTTAGCAGCGGCTTCCATTTTCTGGCCGTGCAATTCACCGTTGCGTTTCTTTTGGTTGAATTCCATAGACCACTTGTCCATTTTCACGGTCAAAAAGCGCATCAAACGCTCGTCGCGGCGAAACGCCACTTCCAAGGTTTTGATGAACTGCGAGTCAGCTTTGTACTCGAACAAGTGATAGAATCCCGTTCCTTTTTTGTCGATGGGATAGGCTAATTTGGTGAGACCCCAGTTTTCTTCATGGACGATCTCCCCACCATTTTCTGTAATCAACCCTCTGTAGCCGGCAACAGCGTCTTGCATCTGCTGCTCAGAGAGCACGGGTGTTAAAATGATTACAGTTTCATACTGTTGTGTATTCATACTGTGTGTATTTTGGGGCTGCAAAGATAGCACTTTATCCACAGCGAGCCAAGTGTTTTTGAAACAAAACAGGCCACCACTTCATCTAGGCTAAGTCCTTGTCACTTAAGGAACGGGATCGTACCCACTGCCGCCCCAAGGATGGCAAGACGCGATGCGCTTGATCGTCAGACCCAAACCCCTCCAAAAGCCGTGCTTGCGAAAGGCCTCAACCCCATATTGGCTGCAGGTTGGCGTGTAGCGACAAGCACTGGGAAGCAAGGGCGAGATCAGGGCCTGATAGGCCTTGATGAAAAAAATCGCCAAATGCTTCATGCCGAACGCTCCTTCCATTCGGGCAGTGCTGCCAAGCAGCGTTCCAAGATTTTGGCAAATGCTTTTTCCATTTCAGCATGCGAGAGAATTTCTCGACCAGTGAAAATCAAGGCAGCGGCCAGGTGCATGTCCAACTTTTCCAATTCCTCGTACAAACGGTGTTTTTGGACCCGATACACCTCGCGCATCAGTCGTTTGACTCGGTTGCGATCAACCGCTCGCTTGAACGTGCGCTTGGGCGCTGTCATCAGAATTTGAAGACGTGGGCCGGGCGTCCCCTGGGGCAGCCGCATGGCATTCAACCGAAAGGGGTATTTGGAAACAAAAATGCCGGACTGAAACAGACCGGCAATTATCTTGTCGCTGCACAACCGCTCGTCTTTGCGGAATGTAAACCGCTGAGAGCTGGAGTGCTGCACGCTTGTCATGGGCTGAAAGCCGCTCGAAACGCTTAGCCTTTGTGGCTACGCTCGTCAGAGACGGTCAATTTCTTGCGACCACGCGCACGGCGGGCTGCCAAAACACGGCGGCCGTTAGCTGTAGCCATACGCTCACGGAAGCCGTGGCGGTTTTTGCGTTTACGATTCGAAGGCTGGTACGTACGTTTGGTCATCGCTTTAAATTTTCAAATGGGCTGCAAAGTTAACGCAAGCATTTCTCAAAAGCAATGGGGACTGTCCAAATTTTTAGAGAACTTTGATGCATGGTAACCCCAACCCTGTTTTCTCACCGCTCTTCCCTTTTTTCAGGATACATGTGGTTGGTCGTGCTCTTTCCCATGTTGGCCGCCATCATTCCATTGATTTTCACGGTCCAATCCCAAGGCTGGGGCGAAGTTTGGCCGGCTTTCGTGATCCTGGCCTTAAGCTTGGGCATGATCGCTTTCATTCGATTGGAATACCGCGTCCTGGCTCAGCAGTTTCGCTTTCGATTCCTCCCTTTCACCGGGTGGAAATCCCTTGATTTTGTCGATTATGCCGAGGCGCGCCTGATGAAGATCAATGCCATGAAAGAATTCGGCGGATGGGGCCTTCGCTACGGGCGGCGTTTGGGCAAAGCCTATACCAGCCATGGCTCCTACATTGTTCATTTTGAACCCAAAATCCAAAGCACCGCTAGCGCCTTCAAGTCATGGAAACCCGGTAATCCCGTCAATTTCACCTGCAACCAAGAAGAATTGAACGCCCTTGAGTCAGCGCTAAAAACAGCGGGCATGCTCGTGGTGCGGGAGTGTTAGCACTCTGCATCAAAGCCCTCTGATTGAAGGCATTCGAACGCTTTCGAATGAGGCGAGGCTGGTTTAAGCAACGCTCGCACCATCGTTGATGGCCTGTTCGGGTTGCATGAAATGCAATTTCCCGTCGGCATCTTCAGCCATCAAAATCATGCCTTGACTTTCGATACCTCGCATGACACGAGGGGCTAAATTGGCCAAGTACAGAACTTGTCGGCCAACAACCTGCTCTGGCTCGAAATGCTGGGCTATGCCGCTCAACACCGTGCGGGTTTCTGAACCCACCTGAAGTTCGAGATGCAACAGTTTATCGGCCTTGGGAACGGGTTGGCAGGTTTTCACAGTGGCCACGCGCAAATCGAGCTTGGCAAAATCATCGTATTGAATCATGGGTTTGAAAGCGGGGGTTGCGGGTTGTACTGAGGGGGCTGAAGCGGCAGCTGAGGCCGCCAAAGAAGCTTGCAGTTTGGCCATTTGTGCTTCAACCAGCTCGTCTTCAACTCGCTGAAAGAGCAAAGAAACTTCACCAATGCTGTGGCCTTCTGGCAAATGAGGGAGGGCCTTCAACCAGAAGTTTTGCTTGGTCCCGGCATCTGGATCGGCGCCCAATTGGCCCAACAATCGGGCCGATGCGAACGGCATAAAGGGCTCCATAGCCAAGGCGGTATAATACAAGATTTGAGAGGCCCGCGCCAATACGGCTGCAGCGGCTTCTGGATCTTCTTTGACCTTTTTCCAAGGTTCCAAATCGGCTAAAAACTTGTTGCCATAACGGGCCAATTCCATCATGGCGAATTGAGCATCGCGAAAGCGGTATTCTCGAATGGCGGTGGCTATGGGAGCTACTTTTTCACTCCAAATTGACTCGGGTGACCAAGGGTATCCGGCTTGATCCATCCATGCTTGATGGGCATTTGAAACAGTGGGTATTTGACCCTGGGCATATTTGTGCAGGAGCACCAAAACTCGGTTGGCAAAATTGCCCAATATCCCCACCAATTCAGAGTTTACACGGGTTTGGTAGTCCTTCCAAGTAAATTCTGAATCTTTGGTTTCAGGCGCTATAGCCGTTAGCACATAACGCAATTCATCTTGGCGGCCGGGTAATTCTTGCAAGTATTCGTGCAACCAAACTGCCCAATTGCGACTGGTAGAGATTTTCTGACCTTCCAAGTTCAAAAATTCATTGGCCGGCACCTGCTGAGGCACAGCGTATCCGTCTCCTCGAACGTGGAGCATGGCCGGGAAAATGATGCAGTGAAAAACGATGTTGTCTTTGCCAATGAAGTGAATCACTTCGCTGTCGCCGGTCCACCAAGATTCCCAATCTTCGGGACGCAGCTCGCGGGTGGCCGAAATGTAGCCAATGGGTGCTTCGAACCACACATAGAGCACTTTACCATCGGCCCCCTCTACCGGAACGGGAATGCCCCATTCCAGATCTCGGGTCATGGCGCGGGGCTTCAAACCGTCGTTCAACCAGCTCTTGCACTGGCCCAATACATTGCTTTTCCAGCCTTGACGACTGCTGATGTACTCGTTCAGAAATTCAGTCTGCAATCGGTCTAAAGGCAAATACCAATTGCGCGTTTCCTTTTTGATGGGCGCTGCACCACTCAAAGCACTTTTGGGCTGGAGCAACTCTTCGGGGCTAAGGGTGGAACCGCATTTTTCACATTGGTCGCCGTAGGCTCCCTCAGCTTGGCAACGCGGGCATGTACCTACAATGTATCGATCGGCTAAGAACTGCTGAGACTCAGGGTCGAAATATTGCTCAGAGACCTGAACATCAAAGGCTCCTTTTTCCAACAAATTGCTGAAAAATTCTTGCGCGGTTTTGCGGTGCACGGGCGAGGTCGTGCGGCTATAGGTATCAAAAGAAACCCCTAAGTCGCGAAACGAATCCCCGATGATCTTGTGGTAGCGATCGACCACATCTTGAGGCGTAATGCCCTCTTTTCGAGCCCTGAGGGTAATGGGAACCCCGTGCTCATCGCTGCCGCAAATGAACAAAATCTGCTCTCCCATCATGCGCATGGTCCTGGCGTAGATATCAGCAGGAACATACACACCGGCCAAATGGCCTATGTGCACGGGACCGTTGGCATACGGAAGCGCGGCAGTGATGGTTTTGCGGGTCATGGCCGCAAAGGTACATCAATTGGGCAGTTCGCAGGACCCAGAACCAAAGAGCCTGTATCGGTTTTTGGCCACCCAACGATAGACCGCATCGCGCCAACTCAGGGGCACCAAGCGAAGCAACCCCCAGGCTTTGGAGCGGCTCATTTGCAAAGCCCGAATCACCGCTTCTGAATGCGCAACTACAGCCTCATTTTGCTCAAACAAGAGACTATCTACTCGGGCCCACTCTGGATGAGCATGCAGCCATTCTTGAGCCTCTTGCAGGGCCACGAATTCCAGGCGATGCGCCTTGGATCCGCGCTGAAGAAAGGCTACACAGCGGCTGCAAAAGCCACAATCCCGATCGAAATACAGTCGGTTCATCAAGGCTGCCGATTGAGGTATTGATCCAAGGCCTGTTGATACGGCCAACTCAAGGGTAGCACGCTGCGTTGAAGGGCCTCTATTTCATCAAGCTTCTTTTTCAAAGGCAGGGCCCATTCTTCGGGAATCTCAACAGGCTGCTGCCTGGATTGCTCCCCTCTTCGCTGCTCATCTTGCTGCTGCTTGCGCTCGCCTCGCTCATGCTCCAACAAACGCGTCAATATTTGTTGCTGCCTGAATTGCAGCTGAGAGCCCAGATTCCCATTGATGATGTCTCTTTCTTGCTGCTCCATGAGTTGTTCGGCTTCGTGCAGCAATTGGGCCGAACCGGGGTCACCTGACTCAGCCGCCGCCTGCTTCAAGCGCTGAATCTCACGGCGCAACTGCTCTTGCATCAAGGCCATTTGACCCAATTCTTGACTCAGTTGACGCTGACCCTGAGAACCGCTTTGCCCCTGCTGACCTTGCGATTGCATTTGTTTGAGCTTCTCCCCCAAGGCTTTTTGGCTTTGGGACAAACCTTGACCCGGCTTGGGTTTGCCTTGCTGGCCGGGGCCTTGTTTGTTGGGGTTGCTGCAACTTTGAGAACCGCTTTTCTTTTGTTGCGAGGACATTTCTTGTTGCATATTCTGCATGCTTTCCATGAGCATGGCCGCCAAGGTATTGTAGGAACTCATGACGAACTGCTCGTGCATGGCGGCCGTGCGTAAATCCCTCTTTTTCAAGGCCAATAGCCCCTGCTCCATGCGTCGATTGAGCTTGCTCATTTCGGCCGTCACAAAGCTGCCTATCATGGGCTGTCGGCGCGATAGGGCCATCAGAGAATCTTCAACCGAGGCGCTGAGTTCTTTGACTTCCATCTGCTGCTGATTCAAGGCCAATGCCCTCGGATTTTCAGAAGACAAGGTCTGCAATTCGGTAAATATCGATTCTTGACGCTTGGACAAATCGATCAAATTCGCCAACAAGCGCCGCAGGGATTCGTAATCTTCTTTCATGCGTTCCTCTTGAGCCGACTCCATGCTCGATTGCAATTTCTGAGCTGCCTTTTTCATGTCTTCAGCCGCCGACTGCTGTTGTTCTGAAGCCGATTTGGATTGCCCCTTCTCCAACTGCTTCTGCGCCGACTGGGCCTTTTGTTCAGCCGAACTCTGTTCCTGTTTGGGCGTTTCCAGGCCCAAGGGCTTTTCCAAGTCTGCGTCTCGTTGCTCTATCTCTTCGCTGCGTTGCTGAATTTGCTCCAAGGCATTGAGCTGCTGCTGGTGCGCCTCTTCCAAGGCCTGTTTCTCTTGTAGCGTTGACGCCTTTTGAGACTGTTCAGCCAAACGTTCTTCTTCCTTGGCCCAAGCCTGCATGGCATCTAATTGTTGCTCAACCATGCGCTCCAGCTGCAATTCTTTGATTTGCTCTTGAACATTTTGAAGTTGCTTTTGAATGTCCTGACGCATGCGGCTGATTTCTTGCATTTTCTGCCGCACTTGATCGGAATCAGCCTTTTGATTGAGCAATTCTTGCAACTCTTTCATGAGCTTTTCCAACTCTGCATTTTGTTTGAGTGCATTCAAACTTTCTTCTACCTGTTTTTTCCTGGCCTCGGTCTTCTGCGATTCAGTGGCGCCTTGAATTTCGAGTTTTCGCTGCTGCTCGGCCAACTTTTGAGTTTGTGTCTGCAGGTTCTTTTGTTCATTCAACCACTGTTGAACCGACTGACGCTTATCGGCATCCATGCCCGATTCTTGCATCAGGCTGCGCTGCAAATCAGCCGAGCGCTTTTGCAAGTCTCGTTGAGCCTGACTCGCGCTGCTCAGCCCCGATTCTACTTGCGCTTGCTTCTCCAACTGCCAAGCTTTCAGCTCTTCCACCTCGGGGAGTCGCAACACCAAAACAGGCGATTGCGCACACTGTTTGCCTCGAACCGAATTGTTATCGCAGGCCCGAGCCATGCATTGAATTTCTTCACCCGGGGCTAACTGAAATTCAGAGGCCGCCAACGCACCCAACAAGGCCGCCGCTTGGTCTCGGTATTCTGTTTTCATGGGCCAAGGTTTGAAGTCTGCATCGCGAGGCCCTTTGACCCACAGACCGAGTTTAGTTATCGCCTGATCATCGCTAGCCCAAGCGCGCAAATACCACAAACCCGATTGACTGGGGTCTGCCTCAGACTCGAGTTGTACCAGAGGAGCCGCGTCTTGAATGACCCGAATATCGAGCAAAAGTGTATCGCTGCTTTGCCGCATTTTCCCATTGGCCGAACGACCCTTGACACAGTATGACCACTGCTGGGACTCCAAAGCGGTGTGAGTGTACACGGCACGGCCGTTCAACAAGGACAGGCTTTGACCTTTGATCCAAAGTTGCTGAGCCTGCTTTCCCTCGACCTGCAACGACAGCTGAGAACCTTGAGGAACAAACACAACGCCTTGGGCAGGCCAATCGCTCTGCCGCTCACCTTTCCAATAGACTGGGTATTGCACTTTCAATTGAGCCGAAGCCAATGAGGGTGGACTCCAGACCTCTAGCCAATGGGCCTCTGATTCAAATTCACCGGCCACAAAAACCAATTCTGAAGAGGCCGAAAGTGGCCCTATATCCAGCACGAAGGAATCGGGACCAGCAGTCCTCATCAAGCGCTCTTGGCCCATCCAGCGGCAGCGAACCGAAGTGGGAATTTGCTGCCCCTTTAAGCTAAGCTCAACCGTATAAGACTGCCCGGCAACCAAACTCTTATCAGGAGAATGAAACACGAATTCGAAAGGCGCGGGGCGCTGAAATGCTTGATTGTATTTCCATATGCGAGCGGCACTTTCTGCCAATCGGGCCGAATCCAAGACAAACCAAAGCCCGAGCATCAAACAGGCCAAACCCAATCGCCAGGCCCACTTGCGAAATGCCGCGGGGTTCAACACTTCCCAAAATGAAACAGAACCCATGGCCAGGGACCGCTGTTCAATGGCTGCCTCCAGCCACTCACTGGCGCCCGCCGTTTCTCGCAACTGCAGCAAATTCAGCAACTTGTCTTGGACCTCAGGATAAAAATTTCCAATCTCTGCCGCCGCTTGCTCCCGGCTCATGCGAGCCAACCAAGCTCGGGACTGAGCATAGGGCCTTGCCCACCATACCAACGCTGAGAGCAGCAACAATGAAAGACCGGCATACCAAAAAAGGGTTCGCCAGGTGCTCGACATCCACTGCCAATGTTCCCAATAGGCCAACACCAAAAAACCAGCCACACTCGCCAGGCTCCAACGCAACAAGCCCTTCCAAAAAAGCTGTTCGTAGCGCTTAAGGATGTAGGCGTCCAGCTTTTGCTCGATGGAGTTCAATGGAGTCCCTGCCGGCTTCATTTGGATAAAGGTAAAGCAAAATCAGGCACCCCGTTTTCCCTCAATCGACGAACGGCGTTGTCAAGCGATATACCCGCGGCCATGGCGGCATTCAAACTTTCTGCCTGACCCCATTGGGGAATGGTAAAGCGGTGCAAGCGGGTCAATCCCTCGGCCTGGCGAATGCCATGCGATTCGCTGCCAATGAGCAGCACACAAGGATCTTCAAACGGGGTTTCGTACAGCGCGGTTCCCTCTAAAAATGCACCAAAAACACGAGCATCCTGGAAGGTTTCGATCAAGTCACAGTACACCACATCGACCCTCAAAAAAGAACCCATGCTGGCGGCAATGCACTTGGCGTTGTAAGCGTCAACCGTATCATGGGAAGCTACAATTTGCGATAATCCGTACCAATCGGCCAACCGTATCAACGTCCCCAAATTGCCGGGATCCGAGAGCCCGTCAACAGCCAAGGTCAAGGGGGCTTTTGCATTCCAATCGGCCTGGGGCTTGAGATCTAAAACCGCCATGACTCCCGGCGTTGTGTCAAATTGACTCAAGCGTTTCATCTCAGCATCGGGAATGATCTCAAAGGCCGAAGTCAAGCCCTGTCTGGATGCGTAGGATTCACTGGCCAATAAGGCCTCCAATCGGCAACCGCTGTGGATTACTTCGTCGACCACCTTGCGCCCCTCCACAGTGAATAGCCCATATTTTTGTCGATACTTGGACATTCGCAGCGAGGCGTACAGTTTCAATTTGGCAGCAGATGGCATGGCAGCGACACAAATATCAACGAATTCTAGCCTATCTGCTACTTTTTGGAGTGTGGATCCTCAGCGGATGCGGTGTAAAACGCTGCATTCCCGATGGCAATTTGCTGCTAACCCAGAATCACATTACGCTGGTGGGCAATGACAACAGCCCGTTTCGCCCCGACAAAGAACAGCTCAGTGCTCAAATATTGCACCGGCCCAACAAACGGGTATTCTTCAACAAACTCCCCATTTACCTGTGGTTTTACGCCTTGGGATACGACGCCAAAGACACGGCTAAAATGAACCAAACTCCTTGGCGCAAACGATTGGTTTACCGCATGGGAGAAGAACCGGTATTGGTCGACAAAGGATTGGCTCAACTCTCGGCCAACAACATTCGAAATTACTTGTTCAACAAAGGCTTTTTCGATGCACAGGTGGGTTATTCCATCGACCTTCAAGGGCATAAGGGCCAGGTTCGCTACCACGTATACTCGGGCATTCCTTACCGCATCAACTCGGTATTTCAGAACAGTGCAGACAGCTTGATGGTTCCGTTGTTGGACAGTTTGGTTCAGGGTACGAATGCCTTTCGCCTGTGGTGGCCTAGCGATTTGAATCGTTTCAAAGAAGCTCGGGAGTCTTTGAGTGCACAACTGCGTGACCTCGGTTACTATGGGCTGCAAGCCTCAGTGTTTCGCTACGAGATCGACACCCTGTTTGCCGAGAAAGAAGCGAAGATCACCTTGTACATGGACGGGAACCCTTCGGGAAAAGCCTACCAACCCTGGACCATGGGAGGCGTGCACCTCGAAATCCAATGCCCCGATGACTATGCCCTCAACCCCATTTACCACGAATGGGCACACTTGGGTGCACAGCATTACAAAATGAATCACTACCCCTTGAAACCCTACGTGCTGCGCAGGGTCATTCAAGTCGACAGCGGGCAGAGGTATTCGCAAACGCGCATCAACCAAACCTACCGAGGATTGGTTGACATGGGTTTATTCTCCTATGTTGACATGCGCCTAGAACCCGACACCGCCACCCATACGCTGACCTTGCGCATTCAAGCCCAGGCCCTGCCCCGAATCAGATGGATGGTAGAACCCCAGATGCTGTACAGCCCCCAAGGCAGTTCGGGAACCAACTTCACCACCTCCACCCAACGCAGTTTTGGCCTGGCCGGCATCATGTCATTCAACAACCTCAACGCCATGGGGAACGGCGAACAATTGAGGCTTTCGGCCCTCACTTCGTTCGAGGCGATTTTCAAACGAAATGACCTGGGCAATTTTGCTTATGGCTTGCAACAAGGATTTTCAGCCTCCATGACCGTTCCCAGCTTTCAGTTGCTGGACAAGGCATTGGCTAAACAAACATACGAGCGCAAAAACACCGTCTTCAGCCTCAGTTATCAAACCGAAAGCAACCCCAACTTCTTGCGAACCTCGCTGCCAGCCTCAGTTTCCCTGCAGTTCATTCGGCCCAATTTCAGCTGGTATTACACCCCCCTCGAATTCAGCTACAACCAAAACGAATTGGACCCTGCCTTTTTGCCCCAGTTGAGCCAGTTGGACCAAGAATTTGTGCGTCGGGTTTTCACCGACCAATTGATCACGGCCTCCAAGGTGGGCTTCGTTTACTCCAACAACCAAGACAAGCCCGGTCAGAGTTACTTTTTTTCGCGCCTGGGAGTAGAGACCAGCGGCAATCTTCACCGCTTGGGTCGATACTGGTTTGAGCCCAATTACAACCCCGATTCCAGTTACCAATTCTTTGGTGTGAATTATTTCCAATACGCGAAAGTGGGTGCTGAAATTCGAGTGCGTCACCACATTGACGAACTCAACACCATTGCTGTGCGCCTCAACGGGGGCTTGGCCCTTCCCTATTGGAATTCAGATGTAGTACCTTACGACAAGCGCTATTTCATTGGCGGCTCTAACAGCCTAAGGGCCTGGCAGCCCCGGCGTTTAGGACCGGGAGCCACTCCCGAATCGGTGGGAAGTTTGATCGATCGTTCAGGCGAATTGCTGTTGGAAGCATCGATTGAATATCGCTTCGGGGTGATCAAAAACTTCCTGGAAAGTGCCCTGTTTTTGGACGCAGGAAACATTTGGAATTTGAGCGCAGCCGGGGTTTCCAACCCCGATTACGGAATCTTCAACCGAAACACGGCCTTGTCTGAGGTCGCCCTCAACACCGGCATTGGCTTTCGCTTTGATGTCGAAATTTTCATGTTTCGCTTGGATTGGGGCATACCCATTCGAGACCCCAGCAAAAACCCCGATCAGCGTTGGGTCATGAAGCAAATTCCCCAAGACGGCATAGGCACCTGGACCGTCAAAGAGACGGCCGTGGCCATTGGCATAGGATACCCTTTTTAACCCTTCTAGGGCCTATTTCAGCTGCGGTCAACTTGACCCTAGAAGTGGCATCGCAAGGGCTCACAGCCGGTGCAAAGGGGGAACAGAATCGCCTTATCTTTGCCCCATGCGTTTGATGCTTCTCTTGCCCCTTACCCTGATGATGGAGGCTTGCGCCAGTTTTGTTGGCAAAATCAATGTATTTCCCGTTCAATACGATGCTCAATTGGGCGCCGAAGTGGCCCGCAACATCGACTCGACCAACGCGGCCATTTTGATGGATTCAGCCCAAAATGCTGAATTGTATGCCTACTTGTATGGCATTCGCGATTCCATTCTGAAAACGGGTCAGTTGGAGCACGCCCAAGATTTCACTTGGCGTCTGCGCATTTTGAACGACAGCACGTTAAACGCTTTCTGCACCCCCGGCGGATACATCTATTTCTACACAGGATTGATGCGTTACCTGGAAAGCGAAGACCAGCTCGCCGGTGTTATGGCCCACGAAATGGCCCACGCAGACAAACGACACTCAACCGATGCCCTTACCCGCCAATTTGGAACCGACATTTTGATTTCCCTGGTATTGGGCGGTGCCCAGCCTTCGATGTTGGTTCAAATCGCCAACGGCTTAACCCACCTCTCATACGGACGGAGCGCGGAAACAGAATCAGACATTTCGAGCGTAGATTGGCTATACAAAACCGCCTATAACCCCGTGGGTGCGGCTGGCTTTTTCCAAAAGATGTTGGAAAACGGAGGCCAAGAACCTCCCCAGTTCTTGAGCACACACCCCAATAGCGACAACCGAGTGGAAGACATGAACGAGCATTGGAAAAGCTTGGGTGGCAAAACAGGCGCTACCTTTGAGGAACGCTATCAGCAAAAACTCAAACTCATCCCCTAATCGGCATGTTGCGCTTGGTGGTTTGGATCATCTTTCTTTCTGCACTAGGCCTGAAGGCCCAGGTGGAAAGCGCGGGGTCTGACAGCTCGGTGCAAACTTCGACCTCAGTCGATGTAGCCTCTGTTCAACGCCTACTCAACGAAGCGTATTTGCACATGCGTGTACCCTATATGTATGGCGGCAAAAGCCCCCGCGGCTTTGATTGCTCTGGCTTTGTAGGCTACTGCTTTGGGCAAACCCTTCAACAAGACATGCCTCAGCGTTCAGCCGATTACATGGATTTTGGACAAGAAATTTCCTTGATGGATTGCCGTCCCGGTGACATCATTTGCTTCAATGGCCGCAGCATCAACCGCATCATTGGCCACGTAGGCATCATTGTCGATGGCCACAGTGATAACCCCCTTTTCATACATGCATCCACCTCACAGGGTGTACGGGTGGATGCATTGAAATCTCCTTATTTCGAACCCCGTTTTGTGGGGGTTCGCCGGGTTATTCAGCCTTAGGCTCGTCGTCTGATTTTCCTTTTTTAGCTCGAGTTGCTTTGGGCTTGACCACACTCAGGGTCAATTCTTCGGCTTCTGCTTTGCGATCGACCTGAATGGTATCGCCTTCTTTCAGCGTTCCCTGAAGCACTTGTTCGGCCAAGGGCTCCTCCAGGTATTTCTGAAGGGCGCGCTGCAAGGGGCGAGCCCCAAAATCAGGATCAAAACCTTTGTCTGCCAAGAATTCTTTAGCGGCATCGGTTAAGTTTACGCTGTAGCCCAGGTTAGAAATGCGCTTGAGCATTTTGGCCATACGCACGTCCAGAATCTGAACAATCTCTTTCTTATCCAAAGAGTTAAAGATGATCAAATCATCGATGCGGTTCAAAAACTCAGGCGAGAAGAACTTGCGTATCTGGGATTCGATGACCATTTTGGACTCTTTCTCACGGCTTTCTTGCTTGTTTGTAGTTCCAAATCCTACCCCAGTTCCAAAATCTTTCAATTGACGGGAACCGATGTTAGAGGTCATGATGATAACGGTATTTCGAAAATCAATTTTGCGGCCCAAGGAGTCGGTCATTTGACCTTCATCTAAAGCTTGCAACAACAAATTGAACACATCGGGGTGCGCCTTTTCAACCTCGTCGAACAAGACCACGCTATAGGGTTTGCGGCGAACTTTTTCGGTCAACATACCGCCTTCTTCGTACCCTACGTAGCCTGGAGGGGCCCCCACCAAACGGCTTACCGCAAATTTCTCCATGAACTCGCTCATGTCGATGCGAATCATGGCATCGTCGCTATCGAATAAAAACTCAGACAGGGCTTTGGCCATCTCCGTTTTACCTACACCGGTAGGGCCCAAGAAAATAAATGAGCCTATGGGGCGATTGGGTTCTTTGAAGCCTGCACGTGTGCGTTGAATGGTCTTGGCCAACTTCTCAATGGCTTTGTCTTGGCCTACTACACGGGCCTTCAGAATCTCACCCATCTGCAGAAGTCGCTTGCCTTCGCTTTCCGTCATTCGCTTCACGGGAATGCCCGTCATCATGGAAATCACGGCGGCTATGTCTTCTTCCCCGACGGCAAATCGCTTGTCGCGGGAGCTGTTCTCCCATTCGGCTTTGGCAATATCGAGCTGTTCGAGGTACTTCTTTTCTTTGTCGCGCAGACGAGCGGCTTCTTCGAAGTTTTGGCTCTTGACTACCTTGTTTTTCTCTTCCTTGATGCCTTCTATTTGGGCTTCCAATTCCAATATTTCACTGGGCACGTGAATGTTGGAAATGTGCACGCGCGCTCCCGATTCATCCAAAATGTCAATGGCCTTGTCGGGCAAATGGCGATCGCTCATGTAACGCACGCTCAATTCCACACAAGCCTTGATGGCATCGTCGCTGTATTGAACCCCGTGGTGATCCTCGTAACGGGCTTTGATGTTGTGCAAAATTTCAACCGTTTCTTCGGCTGAGGCGGGCTCGATCAATACCATCTGGAAACGGCGCTCCAGAGCTCCATCTTTTTCGATGTACTGGCGGTACTCATCTAAGGTAGTGGCTCCAATGCATTGAATTTCGCCACGGGCCAAAGCCGGCTTGAACATATTGCTCGCATCCAGAGAGCCAGAGGCCCCGCCAGCGCCAACGATGGTGTGAATCTCGTCGATGAACAAAATGACATCATCTGCCTTTTCCAGCTCCATCATCAGGGCTTTCATACGCTCCTCGAATTGACCGCGGTACTTGGTTCCGGCTACCATAGAAGCTATGTCCAAGCTCACCACTCGCTTGTTGAAAAGCACCCGGCTCACCTTTCGCTGAACAATGCGCAGTGCCAAACCTTCGGCGATGGCTGTTTTACCCACACCGGGCTCCCCGATCAGAACAGGATTGTTTTTCTTGCGGCGGCTCAGCACCTGGCTCACTCGCTCGATTTCTTTTTCGCGTCCCACGATGGGATCCAACTTGCCCTCTTCGGCAGACTTGGTCAAATCGCGACCGAAATTATCCAAAACCGGGGTTTTGGTTTTGCTCTTTCCTCGGGTAGCCTCTTTCTGACGCTGTTCTTCGCGGTAGAAATCTTCTGGGGTGTCTTGATCATCATTGGGCAATTCCCCTTTGATGCTATCAACTCCTTCTTCGAGTGCCGCTTTGAACACATCATAGTTGACCCCGTATTGGTTCAAAACCTTCGAGGCCATGTTGTCTTCGTCGCGCAATATGGAAAGCAACAAATGCTCGGTACCAATCAAATCGGTTTTGAAAATTTTAGCCTCCAAATACGTAATCTTCAAAGCTTTCTCAGCCTGCTTGGTCAAGGGTATATTGCCCAAGTTGGCCGTTTTCAAAGCCGTTGTTTTGATGGCATCCTCAATGCTCTTTTTCAAGCGCAAGGTATCGATGTCCAGGATTTTTATGGTTTGAATGGCTTTGCCTTCGCCCTCTCGAATGAGACCCAACAACAGGTGTTCACACCCAATGTAATCGTGCCCCAGTCGTATGGCCTCTTCGCGGCTGAATTGGATCACTTCTTTGACCCTAGGAGAAAATTTGGCTTCCATGCGTTGATTCAAATGTAAATAGGAACAAGCATCTTGGCTGAGGCAATAACGCACAACAGACCCAGATGTATGCTGCGCCAAACAATACCAAAGCTGTGCCAACTTATGCACGCGTTCTTCACGACCCCTGTTAACAAATTTTCAGCCTGCCAAACTGACGCAATTCAGGCGCTATGTCATTACTTTGAAAGACTATGGATAACCCAAGCAAGAGCAAACGCAATTACACCCCTTCGATGAACAAAGCATTGGTGGGCGACTTAGCGGGACGCACCGCTCCCCATTCAACAGAGCTTGAAGAGGCGGTATTGGGAGCCATTTTGTTGGAAAAAGAGGCCATGTCTAAGGTGGCCGATATTCTGACTCGCGACCACTTCTACCACGAAGCCAACGCCCTGATCTACAACAGCATCTTGCAGATTTACGCTGCAGGATCCTCAGCCATTGACCTGTTAACAGTTTCGAACCATCTGCGAAACGAAGGCAAATTGGAGTTGGCTGGAGGGAATTTGTACTTGGCCATGTTGACCAACAAAGTCTCTAGCGCGGCCAACATTGAATTCCACGCGCGCATTTTGACCCAGAAATTCATTCAGCGCAGCCTGATTCGGGTTTCGGGCGAAATCGCCACCGAGGCTTACAACGACGCTGAAGATGCTTTCTTGCTGCTGAATCGCAGCGAAGAAAAACTCTTTGAAATAAAAAACTCAGGCCTCAAACGCTCGTTCCAAGAAATTGGAAGCTTGGTCAACCGCGCATTCAAATCTCTGGAGGAGCGATCCAAAAGTGACACAAACGGCATTACCGGCGTACCTTCTGGATTCTCTGATTTGGACCGCATGACCTCGGGCTGGCAGCCTTCTGACCTGATCATTTTGGCCGCTCGTCCCGCCATGGGTAAAACAGCCTTTGCCTTGAGCTTGCTGCGCAACGCCGCCGTAGAATTTGGCAAAAGTGTGGTCATCTTTTCTTTGGAGATGGCCGATGTGCAACTGGTCAATCGTTTGGTGAGTGGAGAAGCCGATATACCCGGTGAAAAAATCAAGAAAGCCAACCTGACTGTAGAAGAGTGGAATCGCTTGCACCAAAAAACCAGTCGCCTGACCGAATCGAAAATATTCATTGACGATACTCCGCAGTTGAACATCCTGGAGATGATGGCCAAGTGCCGACGCATCCATGCTCAAAACGGATTGGACATGATTCTGGTGGACTATTTGCAGCTGTTGCGTCACGAAACCAACACAAAAAGCCAGTCCAACCGGGAACAAGAAATCGCATTCATTTCCCGCTCGCTGAAAAGCTTAGCCAAAGAACTCAACGTACCGGTCATCGCCTTGGCCCAGCTGAGCCGCGAGGTTGAAAAGCGAAACAACAAGCACCCTCAACTCTCAGACTTGCGTGAATCGGGATCCATCGAACAAGACGCCGACATGGTGATGTTTTTGTACCGAGAGGATTACTATTCCCGCATGGGCATGGAAAGCGAGTCTCAGCATGGCCACGACATTCAAGGCTTGACTGAGGTCATCATTGCCAAGCACCGAAGCGGTGGAGTAGGTACGGCCATGGTGAAGTTCCAGCACGAAGTCTCCAAGTTTGTCGATCTGGATGCCACTGAACGCGATTTGCTGCGCAACAAAGATGGGGGTGGGTTCTCTCAGCCCTACGTGACCACCGTACCCAGCAAAATGAACGACAGCGACCCTTTTAAGCCCGATTCAGGCGGATGGGGCGGCGGCTTCAGCCCCAACATTTCGATTGACGAATAAGCCGCGCTTGGGCCTTGGAATGTGGGCTTCAAAACCCGACCAAATGAATTATCATTGCCTTATGAAAAACACCCTATTGGCAACATTGGCCATCGCCTTGCTATTTGGCTGCAAAAAAGAGGCAGCCCCCCTCAGCATGGAAGGCAAATGGCTTTGGTCACCAACAGCCAATAAGTCAGGGGCCAATACCATGTATGAATTTCGAGATGGCGTTCGCTACACCTACTACTGCGATGAACCCGGGGGTTGCGACGCAGCTTATTGGAACTCACTGACCCAAGCCGATGCTTTGCCCGCTACCGAAACCTATCAGTTCAAAAACGACACGCTGAGCATGAACTTGGGTTTTGGAAACTCCTTGATCACCCCGGTAACCTTCAGTTGCGAGGGTGCCAAAGCCACTTTTGAATCGAACGGAACGGTTTTGTACAACCTGAACCTGGATTGTCCTTGATGCGGGTTCGGCTTTGATCAAAAAAGGCGCCCCGTGGGGCGCCTTTTTTATACGTTCATTTTGAATTTATTGATCGCTGGTCTTGGGCAACTTTACGCCAAATACCATTTCTTCCCCGCCGCTGGTTAAGCCTTCCAACACAATCGCCCCTTGCAAGGATTTCAACTGCGACACCGCGCCAGCAGCTGAGTACACGGGTTGATTGTTGATGTGCGTAATGATAAAGCCTTGGGGAATGCCCGCATCTTTGAACACCCCTTTTCCAATTGATTCGACTTTCACACCGGCTTTGATATTCTTGGCCAGACGCTCTTCACGGGTGGTATTCATCAGTTCCATGCCATAGACCTCACTGCTGCTTTCGCGTTCGGCGACTTCAGGTTTGGATTTACCATCGGTGCTCAACAAGGTTACAGGAATGACCATTTCTTTGCCCTTGCGACGCAAGGTCACCTCTACTTGGTCACCCGGACGGAACTTACCAATGGTTTCCTGTAGCTTACTTGAAGAATTCACGGCCGTTGCATTGATTTTCAACAATACGTCACCTGCTTGAATACCGGCTTTTTCGGCAGCACCCTTCGACACCACTTCGGCTACATAGACCCCAGACAAATCTTTGAGATTCTTTTCATCGGCCAAATTTTGGTTGATGTCTTGTATGGATACACCCAAAATGGCACGCTGAACTTTGCCGTATTGCGTGATGTCATTGAATACCTTTTCAACCAGATTGACGGGAACGGCAAAAGCGTATCCGGCGTAGGAGCCGGTCTCAGACGCAATGGCCGTATTGATTCCCACGAGTTCACCTTGTGTATTCACCAAAGCCCCACCACTGTTGCCCGGGTTGATAGCCGCGTCGGTCTGTATGAAGTTCTCAATCGCGTATTGATTGCCGTTGGAACGAATCAAATCGATGTTTCGACCCAGCGCCGATACAATGCCCACGGTCACGGTTGAGGTCAAATTGAAGGGGTTCCCTACGGCTACCACCCACTGGCCCACTTTCAATTGATCTGAATTTCCCAATTTGATGAAGGGCAGGTTGCTTTCAGCAATGCGCAAAACGGCCAAATCGGTATTGGGATCAGCGCCCACCAATTCAGCGATGTAAGACCGCTTGTCGTTGAGAATCACTTCGATTTTACTGGCATTTTCAATGACATGGTTATTGGTCACAATGTAACCGTCGTCGGTCACAATCACGCCTGATCCAGAGCCGCTGCGGGGACCGGGCTGTTCAAATTGAAAACCGGGGCCGTTGAAAAATTCAAAGGGATCTATGGGCATCTGGGGGTTGCGTCGCTGCTGAGGTTGCGCATTCACCGTTGAAATGATGTGCACCACCGCCGGATTGGCCACTTCAGCCACCGCCGTAAAATCAAAAGCAGGTTCTGCTCCTAGGCTAGCATACCGGGCTGAAACCGATGCAGCCTGCTTTTCAGACAAGGTTTTTCCTTGGCTTCCACCACTCAACAACGAATAGCCGGCCAAGCTGATAGCCCCTCCAGCGCAACCTGCGAGGAGAAAAAGCCAAACACGTCGATTCATTAAGATTTCTTTCATATGCATGCTGTATTCAAATTTTGTTCCAAGACTACGAAATAACGACTTTCCCGTCCTTTACTTTGTGTAAAGAATCGACCGAGCGTTTACCTTTTGGGACAATCGTCGATATACGCCTGTCAATATGACCGAAAACCCAGCACTGGACCAACAAATGGTGGCTCGCATTCAAATGGGAGACAAAGAGGCATTGGTGGAATTGTACCGCCAATACAACGCCATGGTATCGCAATTGGTGCTGGGAATGGGCGGAAGCGCTGACGATGTAGACGATGTTTTTCAGGAGACCTTGGTGGCCTTGTGGGAAAACATGCGCAAGCAAGAATTCGTACTCAGTTCCAAATTGAGCACCTATCTATATAGCATCGCCAAAAATCAGTGCATGCGATTGCTGGACAAACGCAAGCGCATACAAAACGAAGACCCCTTGTCGCACACCCGAAAAGCTGAGGTTGATTCTCCAGACAAGCGCATGGATGAATCGCTCATTCGCAAAGCCTTGCAGCATCTGGGAGATTTGTGCCGCAGCATTTTGATCATGTACTATTACGATGGCTTTGACATGAAAAACATTGCCAAGGCCCATCACTTCACCAACGCCAACGTAGCCAAAAGCAAGAAATACCAGTGCCTGAAGCAATTGGAAGGCATGGTCAAGAAACAATACAACGCCACTGACTTTCTGCGATGATTAGCGACGCACAACACCGTCAACTCTACGATTACTTGGAAGGTAGCCTTTCCCAGGAGCAGAGTGCTGCTCTGGAGAGCGAGTTGGCCCAATCGCCCGAATTGCAAGAAGAACTGGCCTTGAAAAGAGCCATTCTCGCAGCCATTCAAGAAGAGGGTCGCGAAGAATTAAGGGGATTCTTGAAGGAGCGATTGTTTGAAGAATCAACCGACAAGCAGACAGGGCTGTGGTTGGTAGCTGCCGCTACCGTGGCCACGCTCATTGTTTCTACCCTCATTATTTCTGGCCAATTTGGCGCGGGGCAATTCTTGAAAAACCAAAGCATGGTCGAGGCCGAACAGATGGAAGCCGATGGCGAATTACCGCCCTCACGCATCAAAGCTTATAAGCGCAAAAACGAGCCTTCAGCCCTGTCTGAATTGGACAGCCTAAACTATCTACCCGGCGAGGCCATGGCCATTAACGAGGATTCAGAAATGGCAGCCGATCTAGCACAAAGCGACGATATTACTTTCAATTTCGGAGATGCCGCGCCCCCCCTGTCTGAAGCGCCTAGGCCCATGAGTTTGGGAAGCACGCGCATCAAGATCATCGATTTGGGTTATGCGGTAGCGGCCAATTCCGCCCCCGCGGCTGTTCGCCCCTCGGTTAGCCGGCAGCGCGTAGACGCAGCGACCGCAGGCCGCATAGCCGAAGCTGAATCGAGCTTAGATTCCAAGGACACGCTCCCATCAAAGCCCAAGCCCAAAGCCGCTGTGTATGCCCGTGTGGAGTGGTTCAGCCAATCAAGCGATGATCCCGCGGCACCTATGGCTAAGCGATTGACAGCAGCCAATGAACGGGTTTACCAAATCTTCAACCTCTCAGCTGAGAACTACCTGATCTTGCATTTGAATGGGCTGTATTACCTGTCGTTAGACAACCGTTACTATTCTTTACCCCTCAAGGAAAACACCTTGCAACCCTTGGTTGTCATCAGCGACCCCGCTCTGGTGTCGCTTCTTGAACAAAGCGAATAAGCCCCTACCTTTGCCTTGTGCAACGCCTTTCATTTGTCAAATACCAAGGCACGGGCAATGATTTCATTCTTGTCGATGGCCGCCAAGGATTGGACGCCCATTGGTACCATGAATCTGTCGTTGCTCAGTTGTGCCACCGTCGTTTTGGCATTGGTGCCGATGGATACATGGTATTGGAGGCCAGTTCTGAGGCTGACTTCCACATGAACTATTACAACAGCGATGGTCGTCCCAGCAGCATGTGTGGAAATGGGGGTCGCTGCATCGCCCATTGGGCCCATAGCTTGGGTTTGGGTCTAAACGGATACCTGCGTTTCACAGCTCCTGACGGATTGCACGAAGCTTGGGTCTCTGAGCAGGGTCAAGTGCGATTGGCGATGAATGACGTGGCTTTGAGTGACACCTCAGCACCCACTCACGAGGTCGCCATTTTGGATACGGGATCTCCGCATTACGTTGCGTTCTTTGAGCAGCTTAGCCCAGATTGGGACTTGTTGAGTTTCGCCAAGGGCATTCGATACAGCGATCGTTTCGCTACACAAGGCATCAACGTCAATGCCGTTTGGCCCTTGGACAACGGGGCCCTTCAAGTGCGGACCTATGAGCGCGGCGTAGAAGACGAAACCTACAGCTGCGGCACGGGTGTAACGGCCTGTGCCCTGGCCCATGCCTTGCGCGAAAAAAAACCGCAGGGCCATTATTCCCAAGCCTTGAAAACCCCTGGAGGTGACTTACAGGTACATTTCACCTGGGACGGAACGCGTTTTCACTCCATCATACTCGAAGGTCCCGCCGCTCATGTCTTTAGCGGCTCCTGGGAACAAGCATAAAAAAAGGGCGGCCTGCGGCCGCCCTCCCTCATCTCTTACTTTATGGTTTAAGGCACCATCAACTTGCTCACGCCGCTTTGGCCCGCTCCACTGAAGCGAACAAAGTAGGTTCCACGAGTCAAACCGCTGATGTCCAAGGAAAGGGTATTGGTACCCTTCACCATGTTGTGGTTGAATTGGCGTACCACCTGACCCTGAATGTTCAAAACCTGAACCTTGGCTTGGCCTGAGGCGGCAGAATTGAACGACAATGATGTGCGGTCCTGTGCGGGGTTAGGGAACAAGTTGCTCTTCACATCAGAAGCCTGAGGACCTTTTGCACTGGTCAATAAGGCCGTTGACTTGAAGTAACCACGACCGTGGGTACCCAAGTACATCACCATTCCCTCCCAAGGGCGCCATTCGTAAGCACGAATTTCGAAAACAGGCACACGGGCCATTCCTTCGTTGGCTTCTACCCAATTGGTACCGCCATTTTCAGTCACAAATACACCGAAGTCAGTAGCCAACACAATGCGGTTGGGATCGTCTACGTCAACTACAGCATCGTATACAGGCATAGAAGGCAAATCGCCTGAAATGTTCGTAAAGGTTGGATTCGCACTCAAAGCATCGTTAGACTCGTATACGAATGTGGTGTTGCCGTAACCGCCGAGGGTAACAATCAAATGCTCAGGGTTGTTGGGATCAACATTCACCGAAGTCACGGTACGGCCCGTCAAAAATGAAGGGGTGATGTTGTTCAGGGTGATTCCAACGGGAATGTCTTTGGCACCGGGGTTATCAGCAATGGTGTAGCTGGCAGAGTTCAAGCCGTCCAAACGGAAAATTCGGCCCTGCTTGCAGATGAACAGATGGTCACCGTCGGGCGTATAATCCATTTCGATGATGCGGTTGTTGCCCAAGCCACCGGCCACCATGAACCAGCTTACGTTGTTCGAGAAATCGGTGGGGTTAACGGCCACCCATACCTCAGCGTCTTTCGCCAAGAACAAACGAGACTCTTTGGCATCTTTCTCCCACAAGCAATAGGTGGTATTGAAGTCGGTTTGGATTTTGCCGTCTTGACGATCATCGAAGAAGGTAGAGCTCGACTGACCGCTGTTGCTGGAGCGAGCTACAGTACCGTAATAGGTGGACATGAAAACCGTAGCAGGGTGGTATTTTGAGAATTCCACGTCGAAACCGTCACCGCCAAAAATGGAGATACCGGTTTGAGATGGCTTACCGCCAAAGGAATTCCCTGAGAAATTCAACAGGTAAGTTCCGTTGTCTTGAGAACCGCCCACTACATGACCCAATTCATTGGCCGCTACGTTGTAAAGCTGCAAAGAAGTGAACCCGCGGTTGATGCTGGTCCAGGTTTTCATGTTTTGAGAAGAATACAAACCGCCGTCACAACCCACAATGCAGGTAGCAGGATTCGTGCGGGTATTCCATTCGATGACGTGCTTGTCGGCGTGCACATAACCATTGTTCCAAGGAGCGCCAAAGGTGCTAGCGGTTTCGCGGAAACCGTTTACCTTGTCCCAAGTAGCCAACACGACGCCACCCATGACCACAAAATCTTTGTCGTTGGGGTGAACGCTGATTACGTTGTCATACCAACCTTGACGGTTGCTACCGAAAATATCGGTTACCGAGCTGTAAGAAACGATTTCTTCCCAAGTGGTGCCGCCATCAGTGGTGCGCCACACGCCCATGAAACGACCGTAGTTGGAACCTGAACCGGCGCCGCAGATGTAAACATAGTTGGGGTCTTCAGGAGAAATCGCGATGGCCGTACGACCGCCCATGTTCGCGCCCAAGTTGGCTACTTTCAAGCCACCAGCACCGTCAGTTTTATAAACCGTACCAGCACCGTTCGATGCCCAAACCACTCCATTTTTGTCGATTTTCACTTCCTTGATGGCACCGCCAGTCAAACGATTCAAATTGGCGCCTCCATTGGTGAATTCAAACAAACCCTGTTCGGTGGCTACATAGAATTTATCTTCACTGGGGTGAGCCACCATGCTGTTGCACTGTTGGAAACGGCTGTCGCGGGCATTGTTCATCAAGGTAAAAGACGTGCCGCTGGCATCGCTGCTCTTGAAAAGGCCACCGCCCAAGAAAGCGGGTGAACCGTTGCGTGTTCCTGACAAATTCACAAACCCACCTTCACCGGTTCCGTAATAAACCGTTCCATTAGGGGTCTGAGCCAAACAGGTCACGTTCAAGTTTTCTTGTTGGTCGTTGACGGGCTTCCAGCTCTGGCCATAGGTGTTCGAGCGAAACAGGCCGCCACTAACCGCACCCACAAACCATAAGTTGGCTGAATCTCGGTGCATCAAGAAAGCACGGGTACGACCACCCACGTTGTCTGGGCCCATTCCTTCCCAAGTGATTTTTTTGTTCAAACGACGAGTGACGGACAAGCGATCGGCTTGTGCCATGGCTTGCTCGACCCACTCTGGCTCAATGGTGCCAGTTTGTTCGTTTAAGCGCATGCTGTACATGGAGCGAATGGCTCCTTCGATTTGCTCACCTTCTTCCTCTGAATGGGATTCTTCGATGGTCATTTCGGGAGCGAAAGCTTCGGTCTGCTGTGCCCAGTACGTCACGCCTCCACTCATCAAGAGTGCGGCGGCTAAGGGCAATGCTTGGGTATACTTCATAATCGTCAAAATCCTTTAAACGGGTTTGATTACAAAGTAATGCGCAAGGCGCCTCTTTTCCAAGGAAATGACGGCCTGTTTGGCCTTTTCGCGACGAAATTTTGACAGAGAAATCGGCCGTTTTTGCCAATTTCAAAAACGGGTGAGGTCGCAAATCGACAACTCGCCGCTAAAAGTGAAGCGAGATTGCCTTATAAAACGTGCTTTTCAGCGTGGTAAGAACTGCGAACCATGGGGCCGCTTTCGACAAATAAAAAGCCCATTTCCAAGCCTTTTTCTTCGTACAATTTGAATTGATCAGGATGAATATAATCGGCTACGGGCAGGTGCATCTTGGTGGGTTGCAAATATTGACCCAGCGTCAATACGTCGCAGCCGTGCGCATGCAAATCATTCATCAATTGAAACACCTCTTCGGGCGTTTCACCGCAGCCCAACATGGCGCCACTTTTGGTGCGCGCCCCGTAGGCTTTGGTTCGCTGAATTTGCTCCAAGGAACGGGCATATTTGGCCTGAGGACGCACCAAGCGATACAAACGCTCTACGGTTTCCATGTTGTGAGAAACCACATCGGGCTTGGCATCCAACACTTGGTAGAGCAGATCCCACTGAGCCTTGAAATCAGGAATCAGGGTCTCGATGGTGGTGCCGGGATTTTGCTTTTTTACCTCGCGAATGGTCTCTGCCCATACGGTAGCGCCCTTGTCTTTGAGCTCATCGCGGTTCACCGAGGTGATGACACAGTGCTTGACACCCATCAGGCGAACGGCTTCGGCCACGCGGTAGGGCTCATCCAAATCATAGGTCCCGGGACGACCCGTGGCGACAGCACAAAAGGAACAACTGCGCGTACATACGTTGCCCAAGATCATAAAGGTCGCCGTGCCTTCACCCCAACACTCCCCCATGTTGGGGCAGCGGCCGTCTTCGCAGATGGTGTGCAACTTATGTTCCTTGACAATCTTCTTAACCCGGGTGTAGTTCTCGCCGGTAGGCAAGTCGATTTTCAACCAAGAAGGCTTAGAGGGCCTGCGGGATTCTTTGCTTACTACGGGTAATTCTATCACGGCGGGGTTGCTGGAGATTAGACATCCAATGCGAAGGCAAAATTAACAAATATGGCTGGGAAGATGGCCCGGTTGTGTGTAGGGTTTTGCATCAAAGGCATTCGGCGCGTCAAGGCGTCGATCGAAGCACCGATCGAAATACTGTTCGATGTGTTTCGGTAATTGCCCCATTCGGCGCGCAGCGCCAAAGAACCGCCCAACCCAGGAATCCATGCCCCCTGAGACAAACCGACACGCGGAGAGGCCATGCCTCCAATCATATAAGAATCGTCGATTTCAGGCTCATAAGGCTTGAGTTCATAGACATCAAAAAGCGGTGCCGGCCTATACATATATACATATACCGGCCATGCATAAGCCAAAGTCGCATGAGCGTCGGCGACAAAGGCAATTCCCAAATCGCTTCGGCTACGCCTCTCCCCCCATTCAAAATGGCGAACCACGCCCGGCTTCAACCACATGCCGTGATTGACTTTGCCCAGTCGAAAGGGCTTTGAACCGGGCAATCGCTCGTTGACCAACAGCACTTCGCGGGGATTTCGAACCAAGCCACCCGAAAACTGCCATCCTGTGGTTCGAGCAGCAGGCTGATAGCTCAGACCCAAATCCCACCCGTACTGACGCAGAGAAAAAGAGACCCCTCCTTGGCTCGGCTCTTGAACTTGAGCCCTAGCCGACTGAATGGCCAGCCAGCCGCACAAGAAGTGGAAAACCAACAAACGGGCCATTGCCCAAAGATAGCCTTGAGTCAAACGCACACAAAACGCCAAATTTGAATTGATTTATTCCACTTTCTCCCACCAGACTAAAAACACTTGATTTATAAAGGTTTTATGCTAGTTTTGCCTTCCTGCTTTGGCGCCAAAAAGCCCAGCAAAAACCCAACATACTTCGATACACCGGCCGCTGTGGAAAATTGGTGGTTAAAAAGGGGAAAATGTGGGTAATTGTGGGAATTTGTGCGTTTATTTAGCAGACAGAACACCAAGGCCAAATGAACGGATTGATCGGTGAGTTTAGTTGCAAATTGGACGGCAAGGGACGTTTGTCTCTACCATCCAAACTCCGCGCCCAGTGGCCGGAGAGCGCTTTGCATACGCTCGTAGTCAACCGTGGATTTGAGAAATGCCTGGTTCTGTACACCAAGGAAGATTGGCTAGCGGAAATGGAAAAGCTGAACGCCGTCGATGATTTCATGAGCCCCGAGATTCGCCGTTTCAAACGAATCTTCACCAACGGAGCCAACTTGATGAGCATCGATAGTGCCCAGCGCATTCTGATTCCCAAAAAGCTGTTGGAATACGCCGGTTTGGGTACCGACGTGGTCCTCAGCGCCAATGGCCGCAAAGTGGAAATTTGGGATGAGCAGTTGTACAACTCTGAATTGAACGTCGATTCGAGCGAGTTGTCCCAGTTGGCCCAGCATTTCCATCAGCAGCGCAAACCCCTGGGTGAATAGTTCCCGGCAGACTTGGCGAGTCCTGTCTGCACATGATCGATTACCACGAACCTGTTTTGCTCCGCGAAAGCGTCGAGGCCCTGATTACAGAGCCCAACGGCACCTACGTAGACCTCACCTTTGGAGGAGGCGGGCATAGCCGTGCGATCTTGGACCGCCTGGGCCCCAAAGGAAAGCTCATTTCATTCGACCAAGATGCTGACGCTGCAGCACGGGCCTTGAACGACCCCCGCTTTCAACTGGTCCAGCACAATTTTCGACACACGCGCTCCTTTTTGGAATACCTCAAGGCCGTGCCGGTAGATGGCATTTTGGCTGACCTTGGCATCTCCTCGCACCAGATTGACGTCGACCACCGCGGCTTCGCCCATCGATTCGATGGCCCCTTGGACATGCGCATGGACCAAGATGCCGATTTCTCTGCTGCCGACTTGGTGAATCAATACAGCGAAGCTGAACTCGCCCGCGTCTTCAAACAGTATGGCGAGATGAGCAATGCCAAGCGCTTGGCATCTGAAATTGCCCGTTACCGCAAAGCCAAGAACATCGAAAGCATCAGCGACTTCAAAACCGCCATCGAGGCTTGCACCCCCAAGCTACACCCTGCCAAATTTTACAGCCCTCTGTTTCAAGCTTTGCGCATTGAAGTGAACCGGGAAATGGAGGCCCTGGAGCAAGTTTTGATCGACTCGGAACACCTGATTCGCGAGGGTGGAAAGTTCGTGGTCATCAGCTACCATTCGCTCGAAGATCGGCTGGTAAAAAACTACTTCAACACGGGAAATTTGGACGGAAAACGCCATACAAACCTGTATGGATGGAGCGATGAACCCTTTGATAATGAACGCAGTAAGCCCATAGTGCCCAGCGAAGAAGAAATTGCCCGCAACAGCCGCGCCCGCAGCGCCAAAATGCGCATAGGAATACGAAAAGCATGGAAGAAAACGAACTGAATCAGGACCCATTTTACCCCGTAGAGGAGCCTCAAACCGAGGCCCCCGAAACTGGATTCACCATGCCCCCTACCCGGGCTTGGTTGGGCCTATTGGTATTTGGATTTGCCCTCTTGCTTTTCTACATCTACCACTCACACCATACCACCAAAGCCATTCGGACCAAACGCGATTTGAGTGCTCAACTCAAAGAGCTGCACGCCGAAAAAATCAGCTTGGAAAGCAGCGTGACCAACGCATCAAAACGAAGCGAGGTAGTGAAAAAAGTAGCGCCCACCGGTTTGAAAGACCTGACCACCCCACCCATTAAACTGCAAAGAGACCGTGAGCGAGACTAAAACCCGTAAACCCTGGAGCGTGCGCAAGGTCATGCTGGTTCGCTCGGCCTTGATCTTTGCCGTGGCCTTTTTCTTTGGAGGCTGGATCTGGATCAGCGCCGTAAAACTGCAATTCGGGAACGAAGAGTTCAGCGCCGAAGAAATGCAGCGCAACACGCGCAAGATTGTGGTCGAAGCGGTTCGCGGCAACATCTACGCCAGCGATGGAAGCTTGCTGGCCACTTCGGTGCCGCGCTATGACTTGGTGTTTGACGCCAAAGTACAGGGCTGCCCCAATGACACCTTTGCCAAATACGTAGACAGCTTCAGTCTGCTCCTCGCCCAACTGCAAGACCGCACGTATTGGAAATTGCGAGACCGCGAACGCAAAAGCCAAAAGCAGTGGAAAGAGTATCTGTATGACTTGCGCCAACGCGGCATTCACTACCGCATTTTGCTCAAAAACTTGGGCTTCGACCAGGTGAAAGAAATCAGAGACTGGCCGCTGGTGCGTTTGGGCAAGTTCAAAGGTGGGCTCTGGTTCATCGAAGACAGCCAGCGCATGTATTTCTTGGGAGATTTGGCCAAGCGTGCGATTGGTTACAGCCGAAACGGGGTATATGTAGGTCTAGAAGGTGCTTTTGACAGCCTGCTCAGCGGGATCAATGGCGAGCGCATGGAGCAGCGCATGCCCGGTCGCATCTGGCGCCCCATCAAGTTGGACAACTTGCAAGAGCCCCAAAACGGCCACGACATCGTCACCACCTTGGATGTGGGCATTCAAGACATTGCCCAGTTCGCCTTGAACAAGGCCCTTGAAAGCAGCCAAGCTGCCTACGGTTGCGCCGTGGTTATGGAAGTAAAAACCGGGCAAATCAAGGCCATGGCCAATTTGAAACGCGGCAGCGATGGCTTGTATTACGAGTCCCAAAACTACGCCGTTGACCAGTACGGAGAACCCGGCTCCACCTTCAAACTCTTTTCGGTTATGAGCCTCTTGGAAGATGGCTATGCCAAGTCTCAAGACAGCATCAAAGTGGGAAATGGCACGACGCGTTTCTACGACCGGGATATGGTTGATGATCATCCGCCGGTGAGACCCTATATGACCTTGAAAGAGGCCTTCATTCAGTCATCGAACGTGGGCATCTCGAAGTTTGTCAACAACGCTTATAAAGGCAAGGAAGAGAAGTTCGTAGGCCGCGCCCTGGACCTGGGATTGGGTAAATCGATGGGCTTTGACATTCCCAGCCGTAACGCCCCCCGCATCAAGACTCCAGACAGCAAAAACCGCGACTGGTCAGGGACCACTTTGCCCTGGATGAGCATAGGCTATGAAAGCCAGATTTCTCCCCTTCAGACCTTGATGATGTACAATGCCATCGCCAATGGCGGCATGATGATGAAGCCCTACCTGGTGAAGGAAATTCGCCAAGACGGACGCATCATTCGCACCCAGGAGCCCACGGTGCTCAACAAGGAAATCTGCAGCCAAAAAACGGTTGACCTGCTCACCAGCATGATGATTGGGGTGGTGCAAGAAGGAACCGCCCAGGGCCTGAAAAACCCCGATTATCTGGTAGCGGGCAAAACGGGTACATCGAAAGTCAGCAACGGCAATAACGGGTACAAGCCCGGCGCCTACAACGCCAGTTTCTGCGGCTTCTTCCCGGCCGATAACCCTCAGTATTCCATCGTGGTCATGATCAGCGAACCCAAGGGTGCCAATTACTATGGCGGCACGGTAGCGGCCCCCGTGTTCAAGGACATTGCTGATCGCATTTACGCCAGCCACATTGCCAATCAGCCTGCCCTGCGCAGCGCCACCCTACCCTCGGCTCCCGAAGTGTTGAACGGCCGCATCGAACCCACCAAATTGATATTGAACGAACTGGGCATTAGCTCAGCCACTCAAGGCCCTGTAAAAGGAGCCTGGATCAGCGCCCAGAGTTTGGAGCACTCGGTCTCCTTGAAAAGCCTTAGCCCGGTTCAACCCGGCCTGGTACCTGAATTAACAGGCATGGGCCTCCGCGATGCCCTGAGCCTGCTGGCCCTATTGGGCGTAGAAGTCGATTACTACGGGTTTGGACGCATCACCGGCCAGAGCCTTCCAGCCGGCATGCGTGTAAGCCCCGGTCAACGCATCACCCTCATTCTCAAACCCTACTAAGCCATGAAAACCCTGCAAGAACTATTGGAACGCACCGTGGGAATCGTCTTAGAGGGTTCGGCCCAAACCGCTGTGGCCGATTTGAACATCGACAGCCGACGCATTCAAACCAGTCACCTGTACGCAGCGATGCCCGGCACCCAAGTGGACGGCCATGTCTTCTGTCACCAGGCGGCATTAGCCGGTGCCAGTGCCATTTTGGTGCAGCAGGATTGGGAGGGTAAATCAGCCTTTGCTGCTGAATTCCCGAACGTAGCCATTCTGAGCAGCAGCGAGGTCAGCGAAAGCTTGGGCCAATTGGCTTTGAATTTCTTCGATCGCGCCGCTGAGTCTCTGGTCGTGGTGGGCGTAACGGGTACGAATGGAAAGACTTCGGTTTGCACCCTGCTTTTTGATTTGTTCACCCGCTTAGGCTTC
>JAURGZ010000092.1 GCA_030833525.1 Bacteroidota bacterium
CTGGCTTTTGCCGCCCGAGATGACGGCCACTTTGTAGCCCAATTTCACGGCGTGCTGCAAGGCGTACCCGTCTTTGATGTTCACCGAGCGAAGCTGTTGACCCTCTTCGGTGACCAGTACCTGGCCATTGGTCAAGACCCCGTCAATGTCAAAAACGAAGGCTTTGATCTGGTTGAGTTGTTCGAACAAATTGGGTTGGGTCATCAGTGCGTGCGGGTCATGCTGGGGGGAGTGGCCAATACGAAAGAGGCCTTTGTGCGTCCTTCCTCGTCGGTTTCCAATTGGCTCAAGTTGTCTTGCAACTGGGTAGACAAGGTGATGATTTGGGCCTGTGGGGCGTATTGCTTGAGGTACCAAACCATGCTTTCAAAGTAGTCGCTGTGGTAGGCGCCGTTGTAGTGAATAAACAGGTCAATTCCGCTCAAGTGTTCGGAAATGCTGTAGGCCATGGTGGCGTCTTTGCTGGCCTGAGCCATGGGCAAGTTTTGGCCTCCGTGACCACCTGCCATGGCGAAAATATCGGCGTAGCAGCGAAGGCTGCTGTCATAGGCAAAGGGAAGGGGAGCGATCCACGCTTTTTGATCGGCTGAGAGCGAATCGAAACTGCCTATGCCTTTCATGTAGATTTGGTTGGCCAATCGACGCGGGATGTTGCAGGCCCAAAAGGGAAGTTGTTTCTCCTTGGCGAACTCCAAAAGGGGCAAATAATCGGTTTGCATGTTGGGCCACAAATTGATGCTGTTTTTCAAGCGCTTGTAGGCAGGGTCAACGCCCCAACTCATCATGCTCGGCGCTTTGGCCTGAGCGGGCATGCTATCTGCCGGCGGATTCAGGTAGGTATTTAAGGCCCATTGCTGGTCGCGCTCGAACATCTCAGCGCCCAAAGCCATTTTGGGAAAAGAAGCGTAAAGGTCAGCGGTCAGGGCTTTTTGCATCCAATGTGCGATGGGGTCGTCGTGCAATTCCCCGAACAACAAAACCGTGGGCCCTTCGTGGCTGGCGATTTGCTGTTCCAGGCTTTTCAAAACCTGGGCGTAAGAGCGTTTCTTTCCTTGGCCCGAAAACCATTGGTAGGCTTGCATGTCTTGGGCCCACAAGGACAGGGAGCCCCAGGCCCATAAGGTGGTGATGGCAATCAAACGGCGCATGAAGCAAATATAGTCCAAACCGCGGGGGCGTTTGGAGCAGCAGCAATAGCGAAAATTACCAACCCAAAATCCAGGCGAAGATCAGGGGTGCCACAATGGTGGCATCGCTTTCGACGATGAACTTGGGGGTGTCGATGTCGAGCTTGCCCCAGGTGATTTTTTCGTTGGGAACAGCGCCCGAGTAGGAACCGTAAGAGGTGGTAGAATCGCTGATCTGGCAGAAATAGCTCCAGAAGGGAATGTTCTCCATTTCCATGTCTTGGTAGAGCATGGGCACTACGCAGATGGGGAAGTCGCCAGCGATGCCGCCACCGATTTGGAAGAAACCAATGCCCTTGCCTTCGCTGTTTTTCACGTACCAATCGGCCAACCAGGCCATGTATTCAATGCCGCTCTTCATGGTAGAGGCTTTGAATTCGTTTTTGATCACGTAAGAAGCGAAGATGTTGCCCATGGTCGAGTCTTCCCAGCCGGGAACAACGATGGGGAGGTTGCGCTCAGCAGCGGCCAACATCCAACTGTCTTTGGGGTCGATCTCGTAGTATTGTTCGAGTTCTCCGCTCAGGAGAATCTTGTACATGTATTCGTGGGGGAAATAGCGCTCGCCTTTGTCGTCGGCGGCCTTCCAAATGCCGTGAATGTGCTTCTGCAAACGGCGAAAGGCTTCCTCTTCGGGAATGCAGGTATCGGTAACACGGTTGTAGTGGTTTTCAAGAAGGTCCCACTCGTCTTGAGGGCTCAAATCGCGGTAATGGGGAACGCGCTTATAGTGGTTGTGGGCCACTAGGTTCATGATGTCCTCCTCGAGATTGGCTCCGGTACAGCTGATGATGTCAATTTTGCCTTGGCGAATCATTTCGGCCAAGCTTTTGCCCAACTCGGCTGTGCTCATTGCGCCGGCCAAGGTGACCATCATTTTACCGCCCTCAGTCAAATGGGTTTCGTAGCCTTTGGCCGCGTCGACCAAAGCAGCTGCGTTGAAGTGCAAATAGTGCTTCTCAACAAACTGTGAAATAGGACCTTTCATGGGGGCAAAGGTACAACAAAGAGC
>JAURGZ010000029.1 GCA_030833525.1 Bacteroidota bacterium
GCCAGTCAGCTACAATGCCCTTGGACTCCAAAAAGTCGAACAATGACTTTCCGTTTTCGTCGCTTAATAGTGAGAGTTGAGCACCTCGAGACTCCGGGGTGATGATGCTCATGTGCAGATCGGGATTCTGCGACACAGCCTCTTGAATGACAAACTCCAAATAGGAGGTTAGCGCTTTGCTTTTGGAGCGAAGTTGGGCCATTCCAGCCTTGTGAAACAATTCCAAACTCGCCAAATGAACGGCCATGCCGAAGACAGGGGCATTGCTAAGTTGCCAACCCGCTGCACCTGGCTCTGGGATGTAGCCTCTTTTCATCAAGAAGCGCACGTCTTCTTTGTGGCCCCACCAGCCGGCGAGGCGAAACGTACTTGGATCGAGCGAGTGTGTCTCATGGATGAAGATACCCGACACATTGCCCGGGCCGCTGTTGAGGTATTTGTAGGAACACCAAGCCGCGAAATCTACACCCCATTGATGCAGTTGCAAATCGATGTTTCCAGCCGCGTGGGCGAGGTCAAAGCCCGCCAAGGCCCCAATTTCATGAGCCTTTTGGGTGATACCTTCGATGTCAAAATACTGGCCCGTGTAATATTGAACGCCGGGGAAGAACACCAAGGCAATCTCGTCACGGTGTTGCTCCAAGGCGGCCAGAATGTCTTCGTTGCGAAGGGAGTGTTCTCCCTCGCGGGGTGCCAACTCAATGACCGCATCGTCGTAGGCATAACCGTACTGAATGACTTGTGATTCAACGGCGTACATATCGCTGGGGAAGGCTCCAGCTTCCATGATGATTTTGTAACGGGGGCCATTGGGGCGATAGAAACTGGCAAACAGCAGGTGCAAGTTCACCGTCAATTGGTTCATCACCACCACTTCTATGGGTTGGGCACCGACTACTTCGGCGGCGTAATCGGTTAAAAATTTGTGGTAGTGAAACCAGGGTTTGCGCCCGTGAAAGTGGCCCTCTACGCCGAATTTGGCCCAATCTTCAAGCTCTACCTTCAAGGCGTTCTCAGCCCCCTTGGGTTGCAATCCAAGCGAGTTGCCGCATAGGTATACAACGGGATTTCCGTGGGAATCAGAGGGAAATAGGAACTCATGGCGAAAAGAGGCCAAGGCGTCGTTTTGGTCCTGTTGCTGGGCGTATTGAAGGCTATTTTCCATGGAATAGGGCTGCGGCAAAGGTACGAAGCACCCTTGGCTGCAAAAAGGGAGGTGCAAATTTGGCGATTCAACGCTTGATGACCAGCGTCAGGCCATCGCGCAGGGGAAGCAGGGTTACATTCAGGTCGCTGCGCTGGGCCAGGCCTTGGTTGAATGCATGAATGCTGGCCGTGTCGAGATCTTTGATGCGGTCATTGGGGTCCAAAACCCGGTCGCTCCACAGGGTGTTGTCAAAGAGCATGAGGCCCCCTGCAGGCAATAGCGGAAAACAAGCGTCTAGGTATGACTGGTAATTGCGCTTATCGGCATCGACAAAGACAAAATCGGGAGCGATATTCAGCTTGGGAATTTCAGTTAGGGCCTCACCCAAATGCCATTGCACCCGCTGCATGAGCGGCTCATCTTTCCAAAAGATTTGGGCTTTATGGAGGTTTTCTTCGTCGGCCTCGATGCTGTGAAGCTCGGCCGATTCGGGGAGGGCTTCGGCCAAACAGTAGGTGGAGTAGCCGCTGAAGGCCCCAATTTCCAATACGCATTTGGGCTGTTTGATTTGCACCAAATTCGAGAGAAAACGGCCTTGCAAATGGCCGCTTAATTGCCTCGGATTCAAAAATTTACGCCAGGTATACACATGCAAATCGCGCAAAATGGGGGGCTCTGAACTGCTGTTTTCTTCGCAGTATTGGATCCTGTCGTTTTGCCAATCCTTATGCATAATCGGGTCTTCGTGAATTTAGGGTTGCATAATACTGTGAAAAATCTATTTTCGCGTTTTAAATCAGACACCTATGTATTGGACTTTGGAATTGGTTAGTTACTTGGACGACGCTCCTTGGCCAGCCACAAAAGACGAGTTGATCGACTATGCCATTCGTTCAGGCGCTCCTTTGGAAGTGGTTGAAAATTTGCAGGAGTTGGAAGACGACGGTGAACCTTATGAAAGCATTGAGGAGATCTGGAGCGATTACCCAACCGACGACGATTACTTCTTCAACGAAGACGAATTATAAGGGTTGAGCAATTCAACCACCCGTTGGCGCAGAGCGTCAACGTTTTCTTTGCGCGCCGCTGAAATGAAAACAGCTGGAGCGTTTTCTTTGGCCATCCAGCTGTTTTCGAACTGCTCGATGTTCAGGCCTGTCTGGCCCACAAAGAAATCATCGTCTTTGCCGTGAAAGGCATCGACCTTGTTGAATACCACCAATTCAGGCTTCACCGATGCTCCAATGCTGTGCAAGGTTTCCTTGACCGCTAGCATCTGGGATTCATACAGGGGATTGGAAATGTCTACCACGTGCACCAGCAGATCAGCTTCTAAGGCCTCGGCCAAGGTACTTTTGAAGCTCTCAACCAACTGGGTGGGCAATTTTCGAATGAACCCCACCGTATCGCTGAGCAATACGGGCACGGGCTTGCCGAATTCTTCTCGTTCATCGTTTAGCACCACTTTTCGAACGGTAGAGTCCAAGGTGGCAAACAGCTTGTTTTCAACCAAAACATCGCTTTTGGAAAGCAGGTTCATGATGGTGCTTTTACCCACGTTTGTATAACCTACTAGGGCAACTCGGTGCTCCCCTTTGCGTGATGCTCGTTGGGTTTGGCCGATTTTTTCAATGTGAGCCAGGCGTTCTTTGAGCTTGCTGATTTTGTTGCGCAAAGCACGGCGGTCGGTTTCAATTTCAGTCTCTCCAGGACCTTTCATGCCGATGCCTCCTTTTTGTTTGGACAAGTGTGTCCACATGCCGGTTAGACGGGGCAGCAAATAAATGCTTTGCGCCAATTCAACTTGGGTTTTGGCTTGGGCTGTCTGGGCGTTTTTTGCGAAAATGTCGAGAATCAGATGGGTGCGGGTGAGCACTTTGACATTCTTCAACTCGGTTTCGAGATTTCGAATTTGCGCTGGCGATAATTCATCGTCCAACACCGCAATGTCGATTTCATGTTCAGCGGCATAGGCTTGAATTTCCTCCAATTTGCCTCGACCCACATAGGTCTTAGGGTTGGGATGGTCTAGCTTTTGAACGAAGCGCTTTTTGGGCGTAGCGCCGGCGCTGCGCACCAACTGATCGAGTTCGTCGAGGTATTCATCGCTGCTCAGCTCTTGAAAAGGGGTTTCAACGGCAATGAGCATGGCCGTCTCTTCTGCTTTGGCCGTTTCATGGAGCTTTTTTCGCATTTACCCTGCAAAATTAACCGGGGGTTTGGCAAATACCCTGCTTGGGGGCAAATTTGAATGTGCGGTCTGGAATTTTCATAGCCATGCTCCTGTCTGTTTCGGCCGTTTTGGGTCAAACAGTGGTGATGTCAAACAAGCCGCAGTTGTACGAGCGCCGAACGCTTTACCACAAGGCATTGGGTGAAAATGAATACGGCATATTTACCTTGAATTATTCCAGCTTGGACCTGGGCGATGGATTCAACATCGAGTGGTACGACCCCGAATTTCGCTTCCAGCGCGAGCGTCACATGGAAGGGCCCAAAGGCCAACAAGTCATAAAAGTCTTCTTGAACGGGGAGCGATTGCAATGGTTGGCCATGGACAATCGCAAACGCGATTCACTCAGCTTGGTGTTGTATTCCTTGAACAGTCAACTGGAGGGTGAAATCGAAAGCACAACCCTGGGTCGTTTGCCCATTCGCAGTTTGGATCTGGACCAAATCAACGTTGATTATTCGGCCCATCGCGAAAACCTGACTTTTTGGGCGCTGGCTGATGCTCCCGAAGGATCTCGCTTGTTCATGAGGCAGTTTCATACGGGAACGTCTGCTGAATTGGCCAAGGCTGATACGTTGCTAAAACTTCGCGATCAAGACTGGTATTGGTATGCGTCTGATGCAAACAATTCAGGAGATGCCTTGGCTGTTTTGCGCTTGTATCAAGGCTCCAAATCAGTGGCAAGCAGTACTTTGGATAAGGAAGCCTATGCCTGTTTTTGGAACGGGACAGCCCTATCCGTGGTTCGGGTGCTCCCCGAACAAACCGTGAGCGATTTGGATGTAGTTGCCCATCCTCTTCAACGCACTTTTTGTATAGGGGCTCTGTATGCTGCCAAGAACGTTTCAGAATCGCTTGGAACGGCTCGGGTTTTGTTTGATTCAAGCGGGTTTTCGCAAACCACGCTTCACCCGTGGTCTGATCCCGTATTATCGGTATTGGTAGGCGAGAAGTCCCGGCGCAAAGGAGCCCTGCCCGAGCATTTTCGCATTCGAAAGCTGCTATGGCTGAGCGATGGCGGTTTGGGATTGGTGATGGAACAATTCATGGAATCCAAACAGACCGAAACCTATTACTTGAATGGAATTCCGCAAACGTCAACCAAGACCTTGTTCACCTATGGCGACGTATGCTTGGCCCTCGTGGGACAAGAAATGGGTCGGGATACAGCGGTGTTGATACGCAAAAACCAGGTTGCCGCGCCGAGCAATTCTTTTCTGTTGGGTATAGGCATTTGCCAAACCGAGGGACAAGTTCACATTTTGTACAACGATGACATCGCCCACAGCAACCGAGTGATGGATGCGGTCATTGGCACCGATGCCAGTGTGAGACGCGTGAGTTTGTTGGATAGCGAAAACACCTACAGCACAGTAGTTCCAGAAGACGGTAGGCAAACCGGCTACGGAAGCTTTATTTTGCCCATCTATCGGGACAAACAATGGTATTGGATGCAGGTGCTAGCCTATGATTAAGTTTTTTTCTTCCAAAAGCATCGCGGTTTTCCTTGCCGTAATTCTGTGCATAGCCTTGTCTCGCTTGCCCGGGATTGCTTGGGGCTATGCCCCAGGGACCCCCAGAAGCGGGGCCTTGATTGCTTTTGTAACTTGGATCAACCAATACCCTTGGCTGTCGGCTTTGCTGGCATTTTTATTGGTGCTTTGGCAATCTTTTAGCTTGAATCAGCTGACCTGGCGAACGGGTTTGAACAAAAGTTCGGGCTATTTGATGGCCTTGATTTACGGTTTGGGAACCGCATTCTTCCCCCAAAACTTGTACCTCGGAAACCTTATCATTGCCAATTCTCTGTTCATCTTGGGCTTGGGGGTCATGACCTCACAAACCCAAAAGCAAGGGCATTCTCGAAACTTATTCTATGTAGCACTGCTTTTCGGTTTGGCCAGTATGCTCGTGCCTGAAACCTATTGGCTCTTGGTTTACCTGATCATGGCGGTATTGGTTTACAAAACCATTCAAATTCAAGACGTCTTGGCCATCTGCTTTGGGGTCGCTTTTCCATTTTTCTTGTTGTACGGCTTTCACAGCATTCTGGCCCCCGAAAATTCCAATTGGGGGGTGGCCAAAATTCTTCTGGTTGAGCAGATGCAACTGAAACCTGTGAACAGAAGTTGGTCCACATCAGCTCCTCTTTTTGTAGCCTTGATTCCCGTTTTGCTGGGTTTGATCAAAGGCATTGGAACCTATTACCAGAACAATACCGAAACGCGCCGCAGCTTGTTGATGTATGCCCTCTTCACTGGATTTGCAACCCTTTTGTTTCTGTTTCGCTTGGAGGTTTTACCCCAATTTTACATGATTTTGGCCATACCCATTGCGGTTTATGCAACGCCTTTTTTGGCCTCTTTTCGCAAACCATGGATGGGCAATTTGCTGCTTTTTCTGTGGGTCTTGCTTCAGCAAATATCCTTGCACATGGGTCATTGGCCCTTGATGGATACCCTGTGGTCCTGGATTTTCCCGTCTTAAGGCTTGAGCAGGTGCAAGTGTTCTTGGCAGCGGGCAACCCAGTGCTGGAAACATTGGGCCACCGCTTGGAGTTGATCCTGGTTCCATTCGGTTTGAATGGCTCCCGTCTGCAGATAGACTCGCATGAGACCATAGGCCAGGTCTTGGTCTTCTTGGTGTCGCTCTATGTAGCGGCTTTCTATGAATCGCTGCACCCCGGCGATGGCTTGGTCTTGACGGTGTTCTGTAAGCCATTGTTCAATGCTTGGAAAGGCTTTTTCCAAATCTTGGTACATGCGGGCAGGTGCACCTGGATGCTCGAATATGAGGGCTTTGTCTAGGGCCATTTCAATGCCTACATGCAAACCAAAATAAAAACGCGGGATTTGGGCCTGTAAAAAGGATTCACGCACCCAATCCCGGCTGTGTTGGTAAACGTTTTCAAAGAATTCATGTTGGTGAAACCAAGCGTCTCGCTGCATGTGTTGCAAGGCGCCTCGGTGCCAGTCTAAGGGGTTTGATTCCAGATTCCAAGCGGGTTTGAATCGGCCTCGGGTGGCGTTGCGAATCAAGTCAGGAGCCAATAATCCGGCGTTGTACAAGGCATTGTTTTCCTCGAAATCCAACAGATAATGGCCCAAAAAATTCACCCCCAAATATACGATGGGGCAAACCCTTGGCCTTGGAGATTGTTTAAATGGCATGGGATTTATACGCAGCATCACCGCTCTGTTATTCCTTTGTGTTTCGGCTGTGAGTTGCCAAACGACCCATCCAGCAGTGCCTATGCAAGAGAACGATTCAACGCTAACCAAAACCGATGCCCAGTGGTTGGAACAATTGGGCCCAGAAGCTTACCGCGTGCTGCGCCAAAAGGGGACCGAACGCCCCTTTAGCAGTGAGTTTGAAACCCACTGGGAAGACGGTACTTACCGCTGCAAGGGCTGCGGTTCAGAACTGTTTTCTTCCCAAACCAAATTCGATGCGGGATGCGGCTGGCCGAGTTTCTACCAAGCCTTGGATTCGAGCAAAGTCAAAGAGATTCGCGATACCAGCCACGGCATGATTCGAACCGAGGTGGTTTGCGCCCGCTGCAACGGTCATTTGGGGCATGTGTTTCCCGACGGTTATGGGCAGCCTACTGGCCTGCGTTATTGCATCAATGGCATTAGCTTGGACTTTGAATCAGCCCCAGATGAGACCGCTGAACCTTAGCCCCAACAGCGAAATAAATGCCTGAGCCTTCGGCGCAAAATCCTTAATTTGGTGGGCCCATGGAGCCCGCCCCAAAATTATTTCTCTTGGACGGAATGGCCCTGATTTACAGAGCCTTCTTCGCCTTTAGCCAAAATCCCCGCATTACATCCAAAGGCCTGAATGCCAGTGCCATGTTTGGATTCACCAATACCCTACTGGAGGTCATTCGCAAGCAAGCGCCCACGCATTTGGCGGTAGTCTTTGATACCGATAAGCCAACGGCCCGGCACTTGGAATTTGAGGCTTATAAGGCACAGCGAGAGGCCATGCCTGAAGATTTGCGTCAGAGCATTCCCTATATTTTTTCGATCATCGAAGGCTTCAACATACCCATCATCACCAAAGACGGTTTTGAAGCAGATGACATCATAGGTACCTTGGCTTGGCAAGCCCACGATCAAGGCTTTCAGGTATACATGATGACCCCCGACAAGGATTTTGCGCAGTTGGTTCGCGATGGGGTCTACATCTACAAGCCAGGTCGAGCCGGCAGCGGAGACGAAATCTTAGGGGTGGCCGAAGTGCTTTCCAAATGGGAAATCGAACGGGTAGATCAGGTGATTGACATCTTGGGCCTGTGGGGCGATGCCGTTGACAACATTCCCGGGGTGCCCGGCGTGGGTGAAAAGACAGCTAAAAAACTCATTGCCGAATACGGTTCGGTCGATAACATCATCGCGAACGCTTCCTCCCTGAAAGGAAAACTGGCTGAAAAATTCATAGAGTTTGCCGATCAGGCTCGCTTGAGCAAGCGCTTGGCGACCATCGATACCCAAGTGCCTTTGGATATTACTCCCACCGATTTGGCCTTGGGTGATTGGAACAAAGAAGCCTTGATGGCGGTCTTTACCGAATTGGAGTTCAGGGGTTTGACACAGCGGGTGCTGGGCATGGATGCCCCGCCCATGGAGAGTACCGAAATCAGTTCCAAAGCCCCCAAACCCAGTCATGGACAGGGTGATTTATTTTTAGAGCCCGAAGAGGCTCCTGCGCCTATTTACAAGACCATTGCCGAAGCAGAGCATCGCTATGTGGCTGTGAATAGCCCTGAAACTTGGGCTGAATTGCAAGCCGAATTGGAGGCGAGCGAAGCCTTTTGTTTCGATACAGAGACCTCTGGGGTTGATGCCTTGACTGCTCAATTGGTGGGATTGTCATTCTGCGTGAAACCGGGTACTGCTTACTACGTTCCGGTGGCCCAAGTGGCAGCCACGCTGGAATTGTTTGCGGCTCCTTCACAAGGCGATGCAGGCGGATTGAGCGTTGCTGAAACCCTGAAGCGTCTGAGCCCGTATTTGGAATCCAATCGATTGAAAATTGCGCAAAACCTGAAGTACGACTGGTCGGTATTGCAACAGCATGGAGCCCGTTTGCAAGGTCCGTACTTCGATACCATGTTGGCCCATTACATTTTGGAGCCTGACAAGCGGCACAACATGCAGGTTTTGAGTGAGCATTATTTGGGTTATACTCCCATTTCCATCGAAACGCTCATTGGGAAAAAAGGCAAGAACCAAGGCAGCATGGCCGATGTTCCTTTGGAACAGATTGCTGAATATGCCGCCGAAGATGCTGACATCACCCTGCAGCTGTACGAAAAACTCAATCAAGAGTTGAAAGAGCGGGGCCTTGGCTCGGTGTTGGAAAACATCGAACTCCCCCTGGTACCCGTATTGGCCGAGATGGAAGCAGAAGGTGTGCGGGTGGATACGGCTTTCTTGCAAGCGTATAGCAAAACCTTGGCTGAGCAAGCCCTGGCGCTGCAGGATCAGATTCACTCTCATGCTGGGCAGTCTTTCAATATAGCCTCGCCTCAGCAAGTGGGGGCTTTGTTGTTTGATTACCTCAAACTGTCTGATAAGCCCAAGAAAACCAAAACCGGCCAGTACCAAACGGATGAAGAAACCTTGCTTTCTTTGGCGGGTAAACACGAGGTTGTTCAACAGATTTTAGACTTTAGGGCTTTGCAAAAACTCAAGAGCACCTATGTCGATGCCATTCCCCAACTGGTCAATCAGAAAACTGGGCGTGTACACACCCATTTCAACCAAGCCGTGGCCGCTACAGGTCGTCTGAGCAGCCAAAATCCGAACTTGCAGAACATTCCCATTCGCACCGATTTGGGCCGTGAAATTCGCAAGGCTTTTGTCGCCCGAGATGCCCATCATGTGCTGCTAAGCGCCGATTATTCTCAAATTGAATTGCGGGTAATTGCACACATCAGCGGCGATGCGGGCATGAAAGAAGCCTTTCAACAAGGACTTGACATTCACACCGCTACGGCGGCCAAAGTTTGGGGAGTGGGTCTGGATGAGGTCGACAGCGATATGCGACGCAAAGCCAAGACGGTCAATTTTGGTATCATTTATGGAATATCAGCTTTTGGTTTGAGCCAGCGGGTGGGCATCGCTCGAGCAGAGGCCAAGGAAATCATCGATCAGTATTTCATTCAATTCCCTGGTATTAAATCTTACATGGATACCACCATTGAGTCGGCTCGCGAAAAAGGATTCGTTGAGACCATTTTGGGACGCCGTCGCTACGTTCCCGATGTGAATTCCCGAAATGCCACTGTGCGGGGTTTTGCCGAACGCAACGCCATCAACGCACCCATTCAAGGCTCTGCTGCCGATATGATCAAACTGGCCATGGTGCGCATTCAGAACTGGCTGCAATCTGAACAGTTGGCTACCCGCATGACTTTGCAGGTGCACGACGAATTGCTGTTTGATGTACCCAAGAATGAGCTTGACCGGGTTCGCGAGTCAGTAGTGGATTTGATGCAAAATGCCCTTCCCTTGAGTGTGCCGGTTTTGGTAGAATCTGGGGTGGGCGATAACTGGCTGGAAGCGCACTAAACAAGAGTCAATGTTCAAGGCACCACTTTGGTCGCCTGGAATGGAGTCAGATGGGATTCTGACGCTTCTGAGGCATTACGGGTTTCAATTGAAGAAATTCCAAATCACCGCTATGCGAAAACGAGCGGGAAGCATGGGGTAGGCGTAGGTGCTTTCGTAGCGAGGGTTCAGGGCGTCCCAGTACCACCATTCGTTGGCATGCTCGTACTTCAAAGCAATGTCAACGCTCTGAATGCGGCCGCTGAAAAAGACATCCAATACGGGGTAATTTCCAAGCAAGGGAAGGCTATTGGATCCGGCATAGAACGATGCCAAATCAGGTCTATACAGCCAGGCCCTGTAAGTGCTGCTGCTGCTTACGTCAAAGCCCATTCGATAGGCCAAGGCTCCCTGAAAAGCCGTACCGTGCAGGTAGCTGCTAAGGCTAGCCCAGTGGCTAGGCCAGAGTTGGCTGTTCAACTCAGGTCCATTGGCTTGAATTCGCTGAAATCGGTAGCGAATCAAGTTTTGCCAATGGCCACCGACGGGCAACAAGGCCTGAACATAGGTTTGCCAATAGCCTCCTCTAGCTTGGCTCACGGTAGCCAAGCCTTGATCGAGGTTTTGTTGACTAAAGGCGTAGAAAGCGTCTGTTTTGCCGGCTTGAAGGCTCCAACTCAGCCTATCTTTCCAATTCCAACTGAATTGAATGCGCTGGTTTTGGGAGATGCGATTGGGGTTGAAATCTTCGCGCAGCAGCTGGCTTTGGAACGAGGCGAAAAAGAGAGAGGCATGGGCTTGTTGAGTTTGAAGGCTAGCTGAAAACTGATGGGACTTTCGGTTCCATTGGCTGTTCCAAAGCAATTGATAATCGCCGCTGTTGTAGGAGTTTGTGCCCGGGTACATCAGGCCGCTGAATGCATGGTTCCAAATGGGGCTTTTCCACTGAAACTCGGCTTTCAGACCCAGGGATTGAACGCTGCGAGCTTGCCATTGATTGTGGGACCATTGGCCTCTTTCATAAAGCAACTGCAAGCGCCCAGTCCATCCAGCATGCGCATAGCGAAGTCCCAATTGCTGAACCGAGCGCAGGTAGCGGCTGCTGTCTCGTATTTCATCGGGCCATTGAGAAGGGCTTGCTCGGTAGAAGGCTGAATCGGGCGAACCATCGCTGTATTGGTAGCGAATGAGTTCATTCTCAAATTCATGCTCCACAGCCCAGGCCGTATCCTGGAAGGCCCATCGTGTTTTGACGGTCTGGTTGTTGCGTCTATACACCGATTGGGCTTGCAAATTCCAGGCTTGGTAGCTGCCGAAGGGGCGAAAGGCTAAATCGACTGAATCGGGCTGCCAGTAAAAGCTGCTATCGTTGAAGAGCCCGCCGTTTTCGTTGCGGCGGCCTCGGTTCCAGGTAGCGATGCTTTGTTGGGTCAAACGTCCGTTGGGACTTACAAAATGGCTGCCCCATTGAATGTTGCGGTACAAATGGTCTTGATTGGCCCCTGGGTATTGATCTTGGTTCAAAACGCTGTTGTAGCGCAAGGTGCTGTTCCAAGTGGGAGAGAAATTTTGGCTGTGCAGGGCTTGCAGGCCAATGAATCGACCATCGCCTTGGCTGTAATCAAAGCGGGTAAAAGGCATGCTCACCTTGTAAAAATCAAAGCTCTCGCTGCCTTGTAGCAGCGATCCGTAGGGATTAAGCCCCAGTTGAATGCCTGCTTTCAAAAGCGGGTCAAACCACAGGGATTGGTAAGGGCCATTGTTCAGGCCCAAATCAGCGTGGGGTTCGTGTAAGTTTTGGTCTATAGTATAGGCGCGAACCGGTTTCCAAGGGCTGAAACTCGAGTCATACCCGCCAAAGGGTTCGCCATTCCAGAGCGATTGAGCCTTTAATACCGATGGGTATTGCTTGACTTTGCCTTGAGAGCGAGACAGCCGGTTCAAGCTATCCAAGCGGGCCAGGCTATCGTTCAATGCAGGTGCGGTAACGAACGATTCAGCACCCAAGATTTGAGCTTGGGCTGATCCCATCAGCATCCAAAAGCAGCCCATGACTACCCCAATGGCCCAGCATTTTATCCGCATCGGTGGCAAAATTGCGCATAAAAAAGCAGAAAAGGCTCCTTGCTTGTTATCTTAGGGCAATGAAGATGCTGCTTCTATACCTGGGCATATTCCTCACGAGCCTGGTGAAGTATGCAGCGGCCGTGGCCATGGCCTTGGCGATACGCCATCCCTATTTGGGTTTTTTGGTCTGTACCGCGGGCGGTTTTCTGGGCTCATTTGGCACGGTGTATGGCGGTAGGCAATTGCAGCTTTGGTGGCGAAAGAGACGCGGCCCCAAAGATGCTCGGCGTCGGTTTACGCGTGTAAACCGCATGATGGTTTGGTTGCGCACCCACGGCGGATTCACCCTCATCGCCTTCTTAAGCCCCTTGATTCTGTCTTTGCCCATTGGCTGCGCTTTGAGCATGACCTTCATTCACAGCCGCAAGCGCATTGTCTTGGGTATGTGGATTTCGGTGCTGTTTTGGAGTCTGTTGTTGTTCGGGGTACAAGCACTGGGAATCGAAATGGTTTACCAAGAATGATGGGTTCTGTTGAGGGTTTACACCTGGCCTAAATGGCGGGTCTGGGTTTTGACTTTTTCGTGCACCCTTCAGGCCGTAACTTGCTGACCGTATGCGTTGGAGAATTTGGGCCTTCTTGTTGCTTTGTCAATGTATAACGGCCTGCGACCGTAAACCGATAGCTTGGGATATTGGAGCTACCGTTCCTTTGTTTGAAACCGAGGTTTCCCTGGACCAAGTCGACGTGAAGTATTTGACTTCGACCCCGTCTGATAGCAGCTACCTGCTGACCTACGATAATTTGGTTTACCGTTACAAGATTCAGGATTTGCAGACCAGCGATACCGGCATCGACGTCTCTTTCAATTTGCGCAAGTTGCGCTTGAATGACCAAACCATTAGCAATAGCATCACCCTGGGGCAAATCAACCCGATTTTTCGGGCCTTAGATGGTCAAACCACCGTGGTTCCTGCCCAAGACCAGTCCAACTTGTCACCCACCGACATAGACGCTTCTGCCTTTTTTGAAACCGCTACGCTGGACACCGGCTATCTCGACATCACCATCACCAACGAGCTGCCCGTTGACATGGCGCTGGTTGTTTTTGAGCTCACCAATGCCTCTGATGGAAGTGTAGTGGCGAGCGACTCGTTCACCAACATTGCCGCCAACGTGGGTTCAGCCAAAAAGACCATTGATTTGCGTGGCAAAACCGTTGAGAAAACCCTGAAGGGCACCATCAAGCGATTGGTTACCCTGGCCAGTAACGGCGCTGTTTTGATCGATGCCGGCAAGGGCTTGAAAGTCGATTTGGGCGTGCGTCAACTGCGCCCTTCGTATGCCGTAGCAGCCTTTCCTACCCAAGATGTCATCGATGAAGATTTGGGCATCACCATGTACATGGGTGGGGCCGAAATCAAGTATTTCAAGGTAGCAACAGGACGTCTTAAAATTCACTTGGAAAGCACCATTCAAGAAGACATGAGCATGGTGTTGGCCTTGCCCGGTGCCACCAAAGATGGTCAGAGTTTTTATCAAGAAGTCAAACTCCCTGCAGCCAAAGCAGGCGGGGTTTCGGTGCGCGATGAAATCTACAACATGAGTGGCTACATGCTCGATTTTCGAGGCAAAGATCCCGATGTCAAAGACACGGTCAACACCTACCACCAAATTTTGCGCGTGACCATGGACTCGAGCGGTCGAAAGGTAGCCGTGGGCTTGAGCGATAGCATTCGCATCACCTATACCTTGGAGTCTATGACCCCCGAATATGCCATTGGGTATTTGGGTCAATCCTTGGAGCGCAGCGGTCCCGAAAAAGTGGGTTTTGATCTGTTTAACGGCATCAGCGGCAACTTAGGTCTTCAAGACGTCAAGGTCAACTTGATCATGCGCAATAGCATTGGCGCCGACGGTCGTGTGAAGTTATACGAACTCAAAGGAGAGAACATCTTTGACCAGCGCAGTGTGGCCTTGAATTCGTGGGCTATCAATGCCGACTTCTATGTAACCAAGCCGCCCTTTCAACGCGGGGCCTTCACCGAGACCCAAATGACCTTAGATGCCAACAATTCCAACATCAAGGGTTTCTTGGAGAACATGCCTCAGTTCTTGCATTACGATGTTGAATCAGAAGTCAACCCCAATGGCAACGTGTCAGGCTGGAAAGATTTTGTCTTTGACGACAGCCGATTGGACATTTTCTTGCGAGTCGAAGCCCCCTTGAGTGCCAGTTTGGGCAGCATCATTTTGCGCGATACTCAGAAGGTAAACTTCAAGAGTTTGGGCGATATGAAGCGCGTCAAAAGCGGCTTCTTCATTTTGGATTTTGACAATGGATTCCCTATTCAGTTTGGACTCGACATCATTTTACTCGATGCCAACTACCAGCAACTGCAAGCCTTGGAAGTGGGTCCCGAACAATTCGTGGCTCCCGCTCAAGCCGACGCCAATGGTTTCCCCATTGCTTCGCGCCAAACCCAATTGCGCATAGGCTTGAGTAGGGAAAACGCTTGGGCCTTGAGCAAGGCTGAGCATGTGCTGATTCGCTATCATCTAGACGGCAGCAACAGCCAAGTCAAACGTTTGTACAACCAATCGAAGGTCAAGGTCAAAGCCCGCGCTGAATTCGAATACGAAGTCCAGTTGAACCCATGAGAAAGATCATTGTCTTCTTTGCTTGTCTCGGCCTAGGCCGCTCCGCAGCCCAAGAAATTCAACCGGGTTTCTATATGGAAACGGGCTCTACCGCATTGAGCCAAGCCATGTTGAACCGATTGGCCTTTGGTGGTTACATTTCCCCCGAGGTCGTAAGCAAGGCTATGCCCAGTTGGAAGGGGGTTGATCTTCGCAGTGGGGCCATGTATGAATGGAGTTTGACTTTGGGGCCTCGTACCTTCGATATCGTAGATAGCACCCAAAAGGTGCAGTTTCAAGGTGTGAATGTGGCTCAATTTGGCGGCTTTGGCGCCCAGCACAGCGGCGATGCATTGAAGTTGGCCTTTCGCGGCAATTTGCCCTATGTGGGTCAGACCTTGGAGTTGGGGCAGAACCGTCTGTTGGCCTATTCAGGGTTTGGGATTCAATCGGAATTCAAATGCAAATCGCACCTTTTTGGTTTTGGGGTGGCCAACTACTCAAGCTACCGCAGCTTTGAAACCCACGACATGGTCTTCACTACCGATTCAGCCGCCGAGCGCTTGAGCCTGAATGGTCAGTGGAGCAGTGTCAATGCGGCCGGCAATAACTTGTCCCTACAAGGCTATTACCGTTGGTCCCATTTCAAGAATGAAAACGGCCGGTTCCAGTATTGGTCGGCTTCGGTTTACAACTTAGGCCTTTTGCACCTTTCCAAGGCGCAGGTGGAAAGCCGGGGTGCTCAGTGGAATCTCAACAAAGGTTTTAGACCCTTGGCGTGGCAAGCAACCGATGAAGTGCAGTGGTCTCAATCGGTTTTGGCTCCCCGAAATTTGCAGGTTTCTGATTGGTTGACGAACAAAAAAGACACCTTGGTGGCGGGTTTAGACATTCTCGAGCAGCAGCGAAGCGGTTGGGTTTTGACACCGTTTCGGGCGCAGTTGATGTACAATTCTCGCCTGGTTACGGCCATTGTCAACTACCGCAATTTGCCGGGTTTCGCGCCGCGTCTTTCCCTTTCTCACAGTTTCAATGCGGGTTTCAAATCGGGTCGCAGCATGGGCTTTTCGCCTATGATTTCTCTCGGCGGATGGGACACTTACGACATCAACTGCCAGTTTTGGCTTTTGAAATACAACCCTGAAGAGCCCATTAACCGACTTTCTGTGAATGTTTCCCTGCAAGGATTGGAGGCCTGGCTGGCTCCCAAAAAACAACACGGGGCCGGGGCCAGTTTGTATATCGCTTACCGAATTTGACCCAGTTCGATCAAGGTCAAGGTGCCAAACTGAGCCAGGGTATCCAAGCGGCATTGGCGCTCATTCAGAGCGGTTTCCAATCGCTCGCGGTACAAACTTCGGTCGTTGACCACCAAGATTCCTTTGCGCTTTCCTTCTAAGTAAGGGGCCATTACTTCCAAACTGAGTTCAGTCGAGAAGTCAGGGGCCAATCGAATGCCCTGGCGCTTGAGCAGGTATAGGCCGGTATTGGGGGAGGGATCGTAGGCCACAATGGGCTGAAATTCGGGGTCGATTTTCGATTTCAAAAAGGCGGCAGCTTCCTGGTAGTCTGCGACCCGCGATAGGGCATTCTGGCACCAGTAATTGCCTTCTTCAAAGCGGGACTGCAATTGAAATCGCGCGGCTGAAGCATTGCGAAAAGGCATCCAAATCAAGGATACAGAGGCCACAATGGGCCAGAGTCCAATCCATATGCCGCCTTGTTGCAAGAAAGCCTGATAGGCCGAAAGCAAGGCCATGAAAAAGAAGGGCAATAAGGTGAGCAAGTAGTAATCGTGGAATTGGAACTGCCGACTGAAAAGCAAGAAGAAGCCCAAAAATCCTAAGAGCAACCAAACACTCAAGGCGCTGGGCCAGTGCTGCAACTGGAACAACTGGCGACGAAGTCCAAACAGCCAGAGGGCTATCCAAACCACTAGAACGCCTCCTGGAAATAGGGTTTCACCCCAAGTGTCCCCGGCAAAACGAACGTTTTCGACGAGCTCTGCCAGGCTGTGAGCCGGGTTGATGGATTGCAAAAAATGCGGATTTTGGGTGCGTTCAAAAACCCGTTGGTTGTGCCAAAGCCAAGCGGCGATGGGTAAGGCCGGTGCCCAAAGTACCCATAATTGAGACCGTTTGAGCTCCAATCTGGGTTGCAATTGGGCTCGAAATTGCTCGCTCAAGAACAGGGCGCAAAAGGCCAAATGGGGCAGAAAATAGGCCACTTTCAACAGACCAGCCAGGCTGATAGCCGTGGCGTAGAGGAGCAGGCTGCGGTGGCTGTTCAATCCAAAGTAAAAGCCGGTCAACTGCCACAGAGCGAACATGGATAGCCCCAAGGCGGCTGCATCGGGTAGGGAAACCGCACTGTAAAAAAAGAGAACCGGCGAACTCAGCCAAGCCAGGGAAATGCCCAATGCATGGCCGGATTTTCGAACAAAAAGCAGCGCCAGTTGAAAGGCGCCCCAAGCCCCTAGGCAGTGAAAAAAGAGCACCCAAAGTCGGTACCAAATGGGGCTCCATCCGCCGAGTTTCGCGCAGACCGCACTCAAATAGGGCAACAAGGGGAATTCGGTCGCAACAACCCCGTCGGCCGAACGATCTTCCATGACCCGAGGCTCCCAGAAATTCATCGATTCTGCGTAGTAATTGTAGGCAATCGACATGCGATCGGCCTGGGCCCCTTGGTGCATGCCAAACGGTTCCCGGTCGAGGTATTCACTCCATCCGGCCCAGGTGTAGAAGGCCAGCAACAAGGACCAAAAAATGAGTGTATGCTTATTCTTCATCGCTCACATTGCTGTCTCGAACGATGTAGCCGGGTCGATTTTTTACGTTGTCGCTCACCCGACCCAAGTACTCGCCCAATATGCCGATGCCCAACAGCTGTATGCCGCCGAGAAACAATACAGAGATGTGCAAAGAGGTCCAGCCCGGCTCGGTGTTGCCAAAGAATTTCTGATACAAGCTGTATAGAATGAGCATGAAGGCAATTCCCGAGACCAAGAAACCGCTGAGGGTGGCCACCTTCAAGGGCCAGGTGCTAAAACCGCTAATGCCGTCTAAAGCGAAACGCAGCATGCGGCGGTAGCTGAACTTGGTATGCCCGCTCATGCGTTCCTGACGATCGTATTCCAGGGCCGTTTGCTGAAAACCAATCCAGGCGATTTGCCCGCGCAAGTACTTGTGCTGTTCGGGCATGGAATTGAGTACATCCCTCACCTTTTGGTGAATGATGCGAAAATCACCGGTATCGACGGGAATGGGTACTTGGGTAATGCGGGAAAGCAGGCGGTAAAACTGCTTGGCAGTGTAGCGTTTGAGCCAAGTTTCCCCAGCCCGGCTTTTGCGCTGGGCGTAGACCACTTCATACCCCTCTTGGGCCTTGGCCAACAATTCAGGGATCAATTCTGGCGGATCCTGTCCATCTCCATCAATGAATACCGTGTATTCCCCTCGGCTGGCTTGGGCCCCTGCACTCAAGGCCATCTGGTGGCCAAAATTTCGGGAGAAATCGATGTACTTCACCCGGGAATCGCTTTGGCTAAGCTGCACCAAGAGGGCTAAACTGCGGTCTTGGCTACCGTCGTTGACGTAGATGATCTCGTACGGCAAATGGGGAAGGGCGGCCGTCAATCGGCTGTGCAAGGCCTCAATATTGCCTTCTTCGTTGTAAACGGGAACAACAATCGACAACAAGGGCTTTTGGCTCGACATGAAACAAAAATAGGATTTTATCGCCCGCTTGCCCGTGCTAACTTTGCAGGAAATGAAAGCCAAATCCTGGATTACTTCTTTGCTTGTTGCCGCCAGCGTGCTGATTGCCGGCGTGGCCTATGCTTGCAACCCAAGTTCAAATGCATCGACTGAAGGCGAGCCCATCACCGTTGCTCGTTTCGATGAAATCATCGGTTCTTCTAAGTTGACCATGGTTGATTTTTATACAACTTGGTGCGGCCCCTGCAAGCGCATGGACCCCTTCGTGAAGCAAATCGCTGCTGACATGGCTGATCAAGTTACGGTGCTGCAAATCGACGCAGAAGCCCAAATGGACATCGCCGAACGCTACCATTTGCAGGGTTATCCCACCTTGATCTTCTTCAAAGGAGGTCAAGTGGTCTATACCTCTTTGGGTTACCAGGATTACGAAGGCATTCAGACCTTGGTAAAACGCTACAAATAAGATTCGCATAAAATGCAAAAAGCCCCGATTGCTCGGGGCTTTTTTTATGCTTTTTGCAAATCTTTTTACAAGAAAAAGCTGAATGAATCGCCACGCAAGCCAAGGCGAAGGGTTTCCAAGGGAATGGCTTCGTGGGGTGCAATGTTGCCCAGGTTTACATTGGCACCGTACAATTCGATGAACCAAACTTGTTGGCTCTTGATGGGGGCTTCCCAAATGATGTTTTCCAAGGGGATTTTGCGAATGATTTCAGCTACCAAGCCTGAACGCACCTCTCCGCTGTTGCGAAAAATGCCCACAGTACCTGATTCGCGCGCTTCGCCAATGACTTTCCAAGCTCCGGCTTGCAGCTCAGTTTCCATTTGCTCGATCCATTCATAGGGAGGAATGATTTTCTCGGCGTCTTTGCTACCTACCTCACTCAGCACGGTGTAACTCTGGCTCAATCGATGGATGTACTGGCATTTGTCATCGTGGTTCATGTCCAAGCTTCCGTCAGATACTTCAGCGTGGGTCATGCCGCATTTCTCGAGCAGTCGCTGGTAATCGTCGAACTGGTTGCGAGCAACAAAGGCTTCAAATAAAGTACCGCCGAAGTAGACAGGAATGCCGGCTGATTGGTACAGCTTGATTTTGTCTTGCAAACGGGGAGTGATGAAACTGGTTCCAAAGCCCAATTTGACAATGTCAGTGATGCTTTCGCTCATGCTCAAGAAGTCTTCGACTTCCCGCAAGCTGAGCCCTTTGTCCATCACCATGGTGAGGCCACCGTTGCGAGGTTTGCTGCTGCGCTCGGGCAGTTGGCCTAGGTTGAAAAGTGCGCTATTCATAACGAATGGGGGTGAAGCGAAGAATGCATTCCAAAAGCGAGACGGCTTTCTTCAATTCGGGTGCAAAAGTAAACAAAAGGAAATGCTCTTCGGGAGCAATCTCCAAGGCTTTTTCCAATACAAAAATGGCGGCTGGTTGGTGCCCGCATAGGTAACAAAGGGCTGCCATGCGATACAACAACTGGGGGTGGGTGGGGTTGTTTTGCAATCCTTGTTCGACGAGCTCCAAAGCCTTCTCTCGATTTCCGCTTTCGGCTACGGCCAAACTCCAATCCAGCCAAAGTTCAGGCACTTGGGGGTGTTCGATGCTCAAAGACTCGTATAGGGGTTCCCACTTGTCTTGCATTTCAAGCCCGAAGTAAGCCGTAGCCAACACCAAGCCATAGTCGCTTTCGAATTTGTCCAGATCGTAGGCTTTCTCGAGGTAGGGTATGGCCGCGCTGTAATTCCCTTCGTAGTGCCAGGTTAAGCCCATGCTGTACCAGGATTCGGCATCGTGGGGCTCGCGTTTGATCACCTCTTGATATAGTTGCCGGCTGCTTTTGATATCGCCGGTTTCGTAATAACTCCATGCCAACAGCCCCTCCATTTCTTGGAATGTCTTCTTGGGGAAGCGTTTGACCTGCTCGTGGTAACTGGCAATCAATTTGGCATACTGTTCTGATTCGTACAAGCACTCAAAATAGGCCAGCCAGGCATCGGCGAAGTTCTCGTGTATGGTTACGGCAAAGTCCAAGGCCATGAGGGCTTGATCAAAGTCGCGCAAGGCCATGTGAGCCGAACCCAATACGTACCAAGCTTCGTAACTGTAAGGATCTTGATCGACAATTTTTTGAATCATGGGAAGCAGCGCCCCCATCAACCCCGTTTCATCGGTATTCTCCAGGTACTTCTCCAAAATGCCGTTGACCTCGGCCCCAGCTTCTAGGGCCCTTTCCAACACCGGCATAGCCAGGTTGTACTGTTTGTGGTGCAGAAGCATGTCCAACACCTCCTCCAAAAGGCCTTCGTCATCTCCACAGGTGTTCAAAGCATTCTCAAGGGCTTCTAAGGCTTTGCCCTCTTCTTTTTGCAGTCCCCACAGCATGGAATCCATGAAAATGAGCGTGGGCTCAAAAGGGGTATAGGCCATCGATTGCTCCAGGTACTTGCGGGCTTTCTTGTACTTTTTTTCCCGAATCAGCCACTCGGCCATGTGAATGGCGAAGACCGGTATGTAGGGAAAGCGTTGCAGGCCCTGCTCCAGAATCAAGCGCATGTAGGTATCGGCCTTGAACTCGCCCTTGGCGCTGGGGAACTGGTTGGAATAATACTTGAACAACTCGATGAGCTCCCGGGCCGAAAAAGTGTCGCGCGATTTGCGCTCAAAATCCTGGGCCAGGGCATTCAGATCGCCTTCAAAGGCGTCTTCTTCTTCTTCGTCGTCCCAATCTGATGAGAAAAAGGGCATATCCAAATTTATGGGTGTGAAATGGGCTTAGCCCTAGGTGGGTGAAGTGGGTCGCCCACAACTTTTACACAAACCAATTGGTATCTTTTGCAAAGGCCCGTCTATGCTACCTTCGCTGCATGGCATCGCTCATTGGATTGGGATTCATCAGCGGATTTTTCATCAGCATTTCTCTGGGCTTTGTCTTTTTTTTGCTCATCGAAGCAGGCATTCAAAGGGGCTGGCGCTCGGCTCTTCCCTTGATAGCGGGTGTGCTGATTGGCGATAGCCTTTTGGTCTTGTCTTCCCTCTGGTACAGCCAGCAGATGGCTGAGTTCTTGGCGAGTTGGGAGAATGAATTTCGGTGGGTGGCGGGCCTGACTTTTTTCACCTTAGGGCTATGGCAGTGGTTTCGCAAGCCCACGAACCTTGAATCGATGCAAAACAATGGCCAACGCTATTTCTGGCAAGCCTTGGGCATCAATTTATCCAACCCCTCCAATTGGGCATTTTGGCTGTTGTTGTTTAGCGCTCCACCGGTTTCGGTTGCTTCGCTTGAAGGTCAAATGGCGTTCGGCATTTCGGCCTTGCTGAGCATTGGCTTGAGTGAGTGGGCCGTGGCTTTTTTGGCTTCCCTGATGGGCCAACGTTTGCCCCAAAAGGCGGTTGATGCCCTGAACCGCGCGTTGTCGCTGGGATTGATGCTGTTAGGCTTGTATTGGCTGCTGGTCGGGTTTTAAGCCTTCTTCTCTTCGCAGAGTTCGGTCAAAACACTGCCTGTGCTTTTCGGGTGAAGGAAGGCTATGTTCTTGTTGTCAGCTCCGCTCTTGGGCTGCTGGTGAATGAGGTCGAATCCGTCGCTTTGCAAGCGGTTCAAGCGCTCTTGAATGCCATCGACTTCAAATGCCAAATGATGCAGGCCTTCGCCTTTCTTTTCAATGAATTTGGCAATGGGACTTTCGGCGTTTGTGGCGGCTAACAGCTCGATTTTGACATCTCCTATCGCAAAAAAACTGGTGATGACCCCCTCGCTTTCTACGGTTTCTCGCTTGTAAGAAGACGTACCCAACAAACGGGCAAAAAGGGCCTCTGATTCTTCCAAGTTGCGCACCGCAATGCCAATGTGTTCTAGTTTTTTCATAGAAAGGCTCAATGTTATCGTCGAATTAACAACCTTTTAGCCGCTCAAGCGTTATTTTTGCACTTTAGATTTGGTCTAAATAAAAACGCTAAACACCCATGAATCTGCCCATATACCTCGATAACAACGCAACCACCCCTACTGATCCGCGGGTGGTTGAAGCCATGATTCCATACTTCACCGAGCATTTTGGAAATGCAGCCAGCCGAAATCATCCCTTTGGTTGGAAGGCCGAAGAAGCGGTGAGCTATGCCCGCGAACAAATCGCCGCCTTGATTGGGGCTAACGAGAAAGAAATCATTTTCACCAGCGGGGCTACCGAGAGCAACAACTTAGCGTTGAAGGGAGTGTTTGAGATGTACGCCGCCAAAGGCAACCACTTCATCACTGTTAGTACCGAGCACAAAGCCATTTTGGATGCTTGCAAGCATTTGGAAAAGCAAGGCGCAGAGGTAACCTATCTATCAGTAGGTGAAGATGGTTTGTTGAGC
>JAURGZ010000032.1 GCA_030833525.1 Bacteroidota bacterium
AACTTGGAGAAATCGTATTCAAAGCTTTTCACCCGAGCTCCAGCCATGGCCGAAAGATGAACCGTTACGGATTCTGCCTCCCCGTTTGAATTGGCAGAGAAATACAACACATGGCTCTGAGCATGGCCATTGGTCATATCGTACTCCCGCTCTCGAACCAAGCCGGTTGCATTGAAGCGTTTCACCATTGCCTTCTTTGCCGCGCCATCCCAGTAAACGACGTTGTAAGTGGTACGTTCATCTCCCTTGCGCCATACATCGATGTGAATGAGGTCTTTGCCAAAGAAATACTTGTCTTGGACTTTGGCAATGGAATACTTCCCGTCTTTTCTAAAGGCGATGATGTCGTCAATATCTGAACACTCCCCAATGTAGGTTTCCTTCTTCAAACTGGTTCCAGCAAAGCCCTCTTCGAAATTGGCATATAGCTTCTGGTTAGCGACCGCCACTATGTTCGCTTCAATGGTATCAAAGACTCGGTTGTCAGTCTTGCGCTCACGACCTTTGCCGTATTTTTTGATGAGTTTTTCAAAGTAGGCAATGGCAAAATCGGTCAGATGCTCCAAGTTGTGTTTGACCCGGGCGATGTCATCTTCCAAGCCTTGTATGTATTCTTCGGCTTTGAAGGCGTCAAATTTGGAAATGCGCTTGATTTTGATCTCCGTCAAACGCACCAAATCCTCTTCGGTAACTTCTCGGCGCAGGCGTTTTTTATGAGGCTCCAGACCCTCGTCTATGGCTTGCAAAACCGCTTCCCAAGTCTCGCACTCTTCGATATCCCGGTAGATTCGATTTTCGATAAAAATGCGCTCCAACGAAGAGAAATGCCATTTGCTTTCCAACTCCCCGAGTTCAATCTCCAATTCGCGTTTGAGCAAATGAACCGTATTATGGGTATTCTCTTTCAGAATATCAGAAACGCCCATAAATTGCGGCCTATCGTCTACAATGACGCAAGCCAGTGGCGACAGACTCACCTCACAATCGGTGAAAGCATACAAGGCGTCGATACCCAAATCCGAGTTCAACCCAGGCCCGAGTTGCACTTCTATTTCGACATCTTTGGCCGTGTTGTCGACCACCTTTTTGACCTTGATTTTCCCATTGTCACTGGCCTTGATGATGCTCTCAATCAAGGAACCCGTAGTTGTACCGAAGGGGATTTCGCGAATGATCAGGGTCGATTTATCCAAGGCTTCAATGCGAGCCCGAACGCGAATTCGAGAGCCCTTTCGCCCATCGTTGTATTGACTAAAATCGGCCGAACCCCCAGTTGGAAAATCAGGGAACAATTCAACCTTCTTGCCTTGCAGGAGACGAATGCTAGCCTCGCAAAGTTCCAAGAAATTGTGGGGCATGATCTTGGTACTCAAGCCTACGGCAATACCCTCAACTCCCTGAGCCAGCAACAAGGGGAACTTCATGGGCAGATGCACGGGCTCTTTTTTACGACCGTCGTAGCTCAGCTTCCATTCGGTGGTTTTTTCGTTGAAAGCCACTTCTTTGGCAAAGGCACTCAAACGAGCCTCAATGTATCGAGGGGCTGCAGCCGAATCACCTGTTCTTGTATCTCCCCAGTTACCTTGGGTTTCAATGAGCAAGTCTTTTTGGCCCATGTTCACCAAGGCATCCCCAATGGCAGCATCTCCGTGTGGGTGATACGCCATGGTCGCACCAATGATGTTGGCCACCTTGTTGAATCGGCCGTCATCCAAGGTATACATGGCGTGCAGAATGCGCCGCTGAACGGGCTTAAGACCATCATCAGCAGCGGGAATAGCCCGCTCCAAAATCACATAAGAGGCGTAATCAATGAACCAGTCGCGGTACAAACCCGAAACAGGGCGAATTTTCGCCGAAACTACAGCCTCTTCGCTGGAGTTCGATTCCTCAGGAATCAACGCGTCATCATCCAAATCCTCGGTGTTCTCGCTCATGTCTGCAACCTTCAAATAAAGTTCAGAATGAACAGAAATACCCCACAGTTTATGCACAAAACCCCGGTTGATTTGCAGAAAAGCCAAGCCCAAACACTGCCATTCTGTCACCTTTTTTGTATCTTTGAATCAAGGAATTCCCTTGCACAGCCCCCCCTATGGATATTCAAAGCATCAAACAGCGTTTCGGGATCATCGGCAATTCGACCTACCTAAACAATGCCTTGGAGACGGCCGTAAAAGTCGCACCCACTGACATGAATGTTTTGATTCAGGGAGACAGCGGTGTAGGCAAAGAGAGTTTCAGCAAGATCATTCACCAACTCAGCGCCCGCAAACACGCTCCCTTTATCGCAGTTAACTGCGGCGCTATTCCAGAGGGAACCATTGATAGCGAACTTTTTGGCCATGAAAAAGGCTCTTTCACGGGAGCCACCGATAAGCGCAAGGGCTATTTCGAGGCGGTCAATGGGGGTACCATTTTCTTAGACGAGGTAGGCGAACTCCCCTTGGGAACTCAAGCGCGCTTGCTACGGGTTTTGGAAAACGGGGAATTCATCAAAGTGGGTTCCAGCGCTGTTCATAAAACAGATGTTCGGGTAGTCGCTGCGACCAATCGCAACCTTCTGGATCGAGCGCAAGCCGGCAAATTCAGAGAAGATTTGTATTACCGCTTGGCCACCGTACCCATTCGCGTACCCCGACTGGCCGATCGCAGCGACGACATCTACCTGTTGTTTCGAAAATTCAGCAGTGATTTTGCCGAGCGCCACCATTGCAATCCCATGTTGCTGAGCGCTGACGCTCAAGAAATGCTCAGCCAATATCCTTGGCCGGGAAACATTCGTCAGTTAAAAAACATCACCGAACAGATTTGTGTACTTGAAAATGGGTCCAGCCTTGACGCCGAAACCCTTTCTCGCTATTTACCAGCCCAACCGCCAAGCCTACCCAGCTTGATCAACAAAAACGACCCGAGTACAGAAGGCATGAGCGAGCGAGACATTTTCTACAAAGTCCTGCTGGACCTGAAGCGCGATGTCACCGAATTGAAAAAGGTTGTTTTTGGCCTTCTGGAAAACGAGCCCAGCCCGAGAACCAGCAGCAACCCCATTTATCCCCCTACCCCGGCTTACACACCCGTACCCACGGCCGTTTCACCTTCAAACAGCAACCCTAACCCCGAGCCCAACGAAGCCAAGCCCATCGTCATCTCTTCGCACCACGATGAGCATACCGAAGACGCCGAATGGATCGACAGCGAGGGCTCAGGAATAGACCAAAGCCTCAGCCTGGAAGCTCAAGAAATCGAAATGATTCGAAGGGCCTTGCTTTTGCACCATGGAAAACGCAAAAAAGCAGCCGAAGATTTGGGCATATCAGAGCGAACCCTGTACCGCAAAATCAAGCAGTATGAATTGGATTAAATCCTGCCTTTTGCTTGTCTTGATTGCGACGCTGAGCAGTTGCAATTTCTTTCGGCATTACGATTTTCGTGGAGCCAATATTCCAGAAGATGTACAGACCTTTTCGGTCGAATACTTCACCAACGAGGCCGAATACATCAACCCTTCGTTGAGCATGGATTTCACGGAAAAAATGAAAACCAAGTTCCAAACCGAAACCCGCTTGGGACTGAGCGCCAATCCCGGCGATTACCAATTTGCCGGTCGAATCACCCGCTACAGCATCACTCCAGCTACCCTGAACAACAATACAGGTACGGCTCAAAACCAATTTAGCATAACGGTTCGCGTCGAATTCGCCAGCCCCCTATACCCCGAAAAGAACTTTGCCCAGGATTTTAGCTTTTTCAAGATATTTGAGGCTAACCAAAATTTCCAAAGCATTGAAAGTGCGCTCACCGATGAAATCACCGATAACTTGGTGCAGCAAATTTTCGCTAAAGTAGCCCTAGACTGGTGAACGCCTCGCGACTGCTCCATATTGCCCAGAACCCCGATAGCATCGATGCTCAAACAGCGCTCGAATTGCAGGCTATGGCCAGTGATTTGCCTTGGTTTGCCACCCCCAGAACCTTGCTCGCTCGGTATTATAAATCCAAAAATGATTACCGGGAAACCGACAGCCTGCACCACGCAGCCTTGCGCATGGCAGACCGCCGTTGGCTATACCACTTCTTGAATTCACCTGCCACCCACGCAACGGCCGCGACAAGCCTTCAGGCTATGCCAGCCTCAGATCTGGGAAATACCGCTGCAAGCATTCAGGCTAAGCCAAACTCAGAACCGAGAGATACTGCCTTGAGTCCCTCCCTCTCTTTTGAGCCCGTCAGCAACCAAGAACCTGCGACCTGGGAAGCAACTGAAAGCCCCGCAGACACACCACTGGACGATCGCTTTCTTCATTTAGAGCCCTCACGCTTGTCATTTTCGCCGGTTCAAGACGAAATCCCTGAAGCCAAAGTAGAGTACCAAATTGAGGATCATTTTGATCATGAGGAAACCCAAGAAGAGCCCCGTGATTTTTTCGCTTGGCTAAGCCAAAGTCATCCCGAAAAGGACACCAAACCCGAGCCATCTGCGCCCAAAGCCTCAGGGAGCGAACCAGCCCACTCTGCACCGACAGCAGACATCTCATTGAAAAGCAGCCATGAGGCCGCATCGATGACTGAATCAAGGACCGCCGATGCCCCTGTTCTACTGGACGCAAAAGCTCGCCAAGCCCTCATCGACAAATTCATAGCCAGCAACCCCAGCATTAGCCGGCCCAAAAAAGAATTCTACAATCCAGAGACCGCCATGAAGCGCGCTGAAGAGTTCGACCCTAGCCTCTGCTCAGAGACATTAGCCGGCTTATTTCGCAAACAAAGCGCCTTTGATAAGGCCTTGGCTTGCTACCGGCGTTTGCAGTTGAAATTTCCCGAAAAAAGCGCGTACTTTGCAGCCCTCATTACTGAAGTAGAAAACGAAAAACGAAACGCAGAATCATGACCTGGATACTTATACTCGGAATCATCGTCTCCATCTTATTGATGCTCATCATCTTGGTTCAAAACCCAAAGGGTGGTGGATTGGCCTCTAATTTCTCACAAGGAAACCAGGTTTTCGGCGTAGAAAAGACAACCGACGTGGTCGAAAAAATCACGTGGGCTGGCGCCATTTTGATTGTCATCATTTCTTTGGCGGCCGCTTCTTTCAACGGTACGAAAAATGCCCGCAACAACGGTACTCAGCCCGCTCAACAAGAGCAAAGCGATTTGCCAAACTTGGATTAATCTCAAAAAGAAATTCATATAAAAGCCCCGATGAATCGGGGCTTTTTTTATGCTCAAGCTCGAAGTCGGCTCATGCCTCCATCGACCGACCAAACCTGCCCGCTCACCCAGCCCGATTCTGGACTCAGCAAGAAACACGAGACCGCTGCGATGTCAGACACTTCGCCTACCCGTGCCAAAGCATGCCGTTTGGCGCTTTGTTCTTCTTTCTCAGGAGTATTCAACAGTCGCTCAGCCAAGGGTGTGCGAACCAATGAAGGGGCTACTGCATTTACACGTATGGCTGGCGCCCATTCGGCCGCCAGACTGCGCACCAGGCCCTCAACAGCCCCTTTGGCAGCGGCAACCGAAGCGTGAAATGGCATTCCCTGAGCCACCGCTACCGTCGAATATAGCACAACCGAAGCCTGACCCGCTGACTTCAATGCTGCCGTGCAAGCCTGAAGCGCCCGAACAGCCCCCAAGACCGAAACGGCAAAGTCCTTTTGAAAATCCTGCTCTTTGAGCCCCCTAAACGGCTTCAGGTTGATGCTGCCGGGAGCGTATACCATTCCGTTCAAATGATCGGGAAGTCCTTCAATGTCTCCTTGCCCTTCGGCATCGAAATACAACCATGTCGCTCCCGCTAGGTCAACCTGATTTCGGCTGAGCACCCAAACCGAATGACCTTGGCTGATCAATTGTTCGGCAATTCCTTTTCCTATGCCTTTGGTACCTCCAAATACAGCGTAATTCATAGGCAGGTAACACGCCAATGCACAGAAGGGTTTGCCTCATAAACAAAAAGCCCCGACGCGTCGGGGCTTTCTATACTTCGTTTACCGAGATTAACCCAATCCCAAGCGTTCGGCCAAATCCAATCCATGGGCTTTGGCTGTTTTCTTGGCTATTTCATATCCCGCATCGGCGTGGCGCACTACTCCCATACCGGGATCGTTGTGCAACACACGTGTCAAACGGCGTTTCGCATCTTCGGTACCGTCGGCTACAATGACCATCCCTGAGTGAATGCTGTAACCCATACCGACTCCACCACCGTGGTGCAAGCTGACCCAAGAGGCGCCGCCAGCCGTATTGATGAATGCGTTCAGTATGGGCCAGTCAGCCACGGCATCAGATCCGTCCATCATGGCTTCGGTTTCGCGATTGGGAGAGGCCACAGAGCCGGTATCCAGGTGATCTCGACCGATCACAATGGGTGCTTTCAGCTCCCCTGTGCGCACCATCTCGTTGAATGCCAAGGCCGCCTTTTGGCGCTCTCCTTGACCCAACCAACAAATGCGTGCAGGCAAACCTTGGAATTCTATGCGCTCTTGAGCCATGGTGACCCAGCGGCGCAGGCTCTCATTCTCAGGAAACAACTCCAGAATCTTGCGATCGGTGGCATGAATATCGGCGGGATCTCCGCTCAAGGCTACCCAGCGAAACGGCCCTTTTCCTTCGCAGAACAAGGGACGAATGTAAGCGGGCACGAATCCAGGAAAATCAAAGGCATTCTTCAAGCCTTTTTCCAAGGCACGGCCTCGCAGGTTGTTGCCATAATCGAACGTGATGGTGCCTCTTTTTTGCAGCTCCAGCATCAATTCAACATGGCGCACCATGGTTTGATAACTCAACTCCACGTAGCGATCGGGGTTATTCTCACGCAATTTATCGGCCGCGTGCACGTCCATATCCATGGGATAGTAACCAATCAACGGGTCATGTGCCGAAGTTTGGTCGGTCAAGGTATCGGGAATGATGCCGCGATCGAGCAATCGCTGCAACAAATCAACCGCATTGCTCAATACGCCAATGCTCACGCCCTTGCCTTCTTGCTTGGCTTTCAACGCCATGTCAATGGCTTCGTCAATATCTCGGGACATGAAATCGAGGTAACGGGTCTCCAAACGCTTGCGAATGCGCCATTCTTCAACCTCGGCCACCAAGGCCACACCCTCATTCATGGTGATGGCCAGGGGCTGAGCGCCGCCCATTCCACCCAAACCGGCGGTCACATTCAAAGTGCCTTTGAGCGTACCACCAAAATGCTGACGCGCGCATTCGGCATAGGTTTCGTAAGTACCTTGCACGATACCCTGTGAGCCAATGTAGATCCAGCTACCGGCGGTCATCTGCCCGTACATCATCAAGCCCTTGGACTCCAATTCACGAAAATGATCCCAGTTGGCCCAATTTGGAACCAATTGAGAGTTGGAAATCAAAACACGCGGAGCATCTTTATGCGAAGGCAAGATGGCCACCGGTTTCCCGCTTTGAACCATCAAGGTTTCATCGTCATTCAATTCTTTGAGAGCGGCACAAATCTGGTCAAATGACTCCCAGTTCCGAGCTGCTTTCCCCAATCCCCCATACACAATGAGGTCTTCAGGTCTTTCAGCCACATCGGGATCCAGGTTGTTGTGCAACATGCGGTAGGCGGCTTCTTGCACCCAACCTTTGCAATTCAGTTGGGTTCCAGTTGGGGCTTTCAACACCCGCTGTCCTTGGGTAACTTCCATACGGCAAAGATAACAAGCGCTAGGCGAATGGGTTTGTCCATTCCCCGGTGAAATGCTTAAAATTTCAGGGTCAGGCCAATTCGTTTGCGGGGCAGATCCAACTCGGTTACCCGGGCCCTGACGCTTTGACCCAGGCTCAATTTTTCAGACGGATGTTTCAAAAACTCATGGCAAATTTGGCTGATATGCACCAACCCATCTTGCTTGACTCCCAGATCGACAAAGGCCCCAAAGTTCGTCAAGTTGGTCACCACGCCGTGCAACTCCATGCCCACCTCGAGATCTTCCATGCGCCGAACCCGGCGATCAAAGGCTGAGGCCTCGGCTTGACCCCGAATGTCCAAACCCGGTTTTCGCAGTTCAGCCACTATATCGCTCAACGTGGGCAGGCCCAACCCCGAAGTTTCATCAACCAAGGCAGTCAAATCCAAGCGCTCCAAATTCACCGGCTCTCCTACCAGCTGAGGAATGCCCACCCCTGCTTGGTGCGCCATTTTCGCCAATACCGGGTATCGCTCAGGGTGAATACCGGTGTTTTCTACGGGATCCTCACCCCGAATGCGCAGAAATCCTGCGCACTGCTCAAAGGCTTTAGCCCCCAAACGAGGTACATTCAACAAATCACTGCGCCGGCGAAAAGAACCATGCTGCTGACGGTATTGCACGATATTCTCAGCCAGAACTGGCCCCAATCCGCTGACTTTGGCCAGCGCATATTTACCGGCCGTATTCAGGTTTACCCCTACCGCATTCACCGCCGATTCCATCACTTGATCCAAGCGCTTTTTCAGCAATCCCGGGTTCACATCATGCTGGTATTGACCCACTCCAATGCTTTTGGGGTCAATTTTCACCAACTCGCTCAAGGGATCTTGCAGCCTGCGACCGATGCTTACGGCACCGCGAACGGTTACATCTTCATGGGGGAATTCTTCCCTGGCGATGGCCGATGCCGAATACACACTGGCGCCGCTTTCGTTCACCGAGTACACCTCAAGCCCCAGCGGCTCGAAGACATCGCGGCACAAATCTTCGGTTTCGCGGCCTGCGGTTCCATTTCCCACGGCAATAGCCTGAATGCCAAATTCCTGAGCCCAGCGTTTCAAATCAGCCGCCGCCGTTTCCCACTGCCTTTGAGGCTCATGCGGATATATGACCGAGTGAAAGATCAGGCTTCCATAAGCATCGAGTGCGACCACCTTGCACCCGGTCCTGAATCCTGGGTCAATGGCCAAAACAGACTTCTCCCCTAAAGGCGCAGCCAGCAGCAATTGGCGCACATTCAGCGCAAAAACCGAAACGGCATCTTCTTCTGCCAAAGCGCGGGCTTGGGTCATCCATTCGTTCTCCAAACTGGGTTGCAGAAGCCGCTTGTAAGCATCTTCGACGGCCAAGGCCACTTGATCGCTGCTTTCGCCATATCCCTTCAGACAATGGCGTTTGAGAAGCGGCCAAACTCGATCAGCCCAAGGGGCATCTACCTTCACGCTCAACATACCCACATCAGCTCCCCGGCTAACGGCCATCAATCGATGGTGTTGGACCCGTTTCAAGGGCTCTTCATATTCGAAATAATCGCGAAACTTCTGGGCTTCATCAGCCTCCTTTTTACCCCGTGCTGGCTTGGCCTGAATGAATCCCATCTGGGCCCATAGATCCCTCAATTTTGCGCGAAGGGCCGCATCTTCGTTGATCCATTCAGCGATGATATCACGGGCCCCATTCAAAGCCTCTTCAGCCTTCATACCAACCGGTAGGTGGGTCTTCAGCAAGGCCGATAAATAGGGCGTTCTCTGTTCCCAAATGCCTCTAGCCAAGGGCTCTAAGCCTTTTTCCCGAGCCAGGTCGGCCCTTGTCTTTCTGCGGGCTTTATAGGGCAAATACAGATCTTCCAACTCTGTCAAGGTCTGGGCGCTGCGAATGGCCTTCTCCAATTCAGCCGAAAGCTTTCCCTGTTCCTGAATGGATTCCAATACAAATTGCTTGCGTTTGAGCAGTTGTTGAGCCGCCTCTTCGGCCTCTTGAATGGCGATGATCGCAACCTCATCCAGGTGCCCGGTCGCTTCTTTGCGATAACGAGCCATGAAGGGCACGGTCGCGCCTTCTGCCAACAGTTTCAATACTGCTTTCTTTTGCCAGTCCTTAAATCCAGACACGTTTTGCATGGGTGGACGAAATTAAGCCGCCACCTACCCTCTCCCGGGCTATTTTGCTCCTGAATTTTCCACCATGCGCAGTTATTTACCCCTCTTACTTTGGACCGTTTCAAACAGCTTCATGGCCTTGGCCTGGTATGGGCATTTGAAGTTTGCCAGCCTCCCCAAACTGGCTCACCTTGGATTGTGGGCTACGGTATTCCTTTCGTGGGGCATAGCTTTGTTTGAATACCTGTTCATGATCCCAGCCAACAAAATGGCCTATCAAGAGAACGGAGGGCCTTACAGCCTGGTACAAATGAGGTTGCTGCAAGAAGTCATTTCCTTGAGTGTTTTTGTCGTATTTACCGTTTTGGTATTCAAAAAAGAGAGCTTCCATTACAACCATTTGGCCGCCGCCATTTGTTTGATGGGAAGCATCTACTTCATGTTCCGAAACTGAGCACGGATTTGCTCAGCTTTTGACCGTTTTCATCGGTCACCAAGGGGTGATGCAAAAATTGCACCTGATCAAACGAATAGCCTGCCAATTCTGATAGCCACAATTGAGCGGCGGTGCTGCTGAGCAAATCCTGACCCCGTACGATGTGCGTGATTCCATAATCGACATCGTCAATCAAGGAAACCCATTGATAGGCGGGTATTCCATCTTTTCGCCAAATGACAAAATCACCCAACTGTTTGGTTAAATCTACCTTGATGGCCCCCATTTCTTCATCGTACCAAACGCGTTGAATGCCTTCATCTACGCGCAATTTCAACGCAAACTGCCGCTGAGCAGCGCCAGCTAACAACTGATTCAAGGCAGGCTCCAAGGCCCTTTGGCTCAGGCCATTTTCGCGGCAAGCGCACACTTTGTCTTTTCGGGAACAGGAACACAAAAACAAGAGTTGGGAACCGCCCCAATTGAGTAGGGCTTCCCGGTATCGATCCAATCGCAATCGCTGGGACCATTGGGCTTCCAACTCTGAAGCTGAATTTGGCCCGATTTCCCAGGCCAAGCCCTCCCGATGCAGCACCTCAAAAATCGCGGCTACGTAATCGGGACGCGCCCTGGGGCCATCCATATCGTCGATACGCAAAACCACTTCACCCCTAAGGGCATCCATCCAACGGCGAACCCGTCGAAAGTTTTCCAAATTGCCGGCGTGCAAGAAGCCGCTAGGCGTTGGGGCATACCGGGACCTCATCATTACATGTTGCGGCGGTATTGCCCGCCGACTGCAAACAAAGCCTCAGTAATTTGACCCAAGCTGCACACTTTGCAAGCCTCCATCAAGTGGGCAAACAAATTCTCTTGGGCAACGGCGGCTTCCTGCAAGTTTTTGAGCTGCTGGGGAGCTTGATTGGCGTAATGGGCATGCAACTCTTGAATGGTTCGAATCTGCTGCTGCTTTTCCTCTTCGGTTGAGCGAATGACTTCACCGGGGACCAAGGTTGGAGAACCTTTGGAATTCAAGAAAGTATTCACACCCACAATGGGATATTCACCCGTGTGCTTAAGGGTTTCGTAATACAAACTCTCTTCTTGGATTTTGCCGCGCTGATACATGGTTTCCATAGCGCCCAATACCCCGCCGCGTTCTGTGATGCGATCAAACTCGGCCAAGACCGCTTCCTCAACCAAATCGGTCAATTCCTCGATGATGAAAGAACCCTGCATGGGGTTTTCATTCTTGGCCAGACCCAATTCCTTGTTGATGATCAATTGAATGGCCATCGCCCGGCGAACACTTTCTTCAGTAGGCGTGGTAATCGCCTCGTCATAAGCGTTGGTATGCAAACTGTTGCAGTTGTCATAAATCGCATACAAAGCTTGCAGGGTGGTGCGAATATCGTTGAAGTCAATTTCTTGAGCGTGCAAAGAGCGACCGCTGGTTTGGATGTGGTATTTCAACATCTGGGAGCGGGCGTTTCCGCCGTATTTCAACTTCATGGCCTTGGCCCACAAACGGCGCGCTACGCGACCGATGACCGCATACTCAGGATCGACTCCATTGGAGAAGAAGAAACTCAAATTGGGCGCAAAATCATCGATGTGCATACCACGGCTGAGGTAGTACTCCACATAGGTAAAGCCATTGGCCAGGGTAAAGGCCAATTGAGTAATGGGGTTGGCACCCGCTTCAGCAATGTGGTAACCCGAAATGGAAACACTGTAAAAATTTCGAACCTTTTGCTCAATGAAATAGGCTTGCACATCTCCCATCAAACGCAGGGCGAACTCAGTTGAAAAAATGCAGGTATTTTGGGCCTGATCCTCTTTGAGAATATCGGCCTGTACCGTACCCCGAACTTGGCTCAGGGTATAGGCTTTGATGCGGGCATAGGTATCGGCATCCAACACCTGGTCACCGGTCACCCCGAGCAACATCAATCCCAAGCCATCGTTGCCTTCTGGCAAAGGAGCGTTGTATCGAGGTCTCGGCAAGCCTTTGGCCGCGTATATGGCGTCGATTTTCGCATCGATTTCAGCCTCCATTCCCTGCTCTTTGATGTACAATTCGCATTGCTGATCGATGGCGGCATTCATGAAAAAGCCCAACAACATGGGAGCAGGACCGTTGATGGTCATGGATACCGAAGTCTTGGGATCAGCCAAATTGAAGCCGCTGTACAAACGCTTGGCATCATCTAGGCAAGAAATGCTCACCCCTGAATTGCCGATTTTTCCATAAATATCGGGGCGAGTATCGGGGTTGCGACCGTAGAGGGTTACCGAGTCAAATGCCGTGCTCAGACGTTTGGCCGGCATGGCCATCGATACATAGTGAAAACGCTTGTTGGTCCTTTCAGGGCCGCCTTCGCCCGCAAACATGCGAGTGGGGTCTTCTCCTTCGCGTTTGAACGGATAGATACCCGCTGTATAGGGGAATTCCCCGGGCACGTTTTCCTGCAGCTGCCACTCCAACAAATCGCCCCAAGCCTGGTAACGAGGAGTGACCACTTTGGGAATGTTGGTGTGACTCAAACTCTGGGTATGGGTCTTCAGGCGCAGCTCTTTGTCCCGCACTTTGAACACGTATTCTTCGTTTTGGTACAGGGCTCGCTTGGTTTGCCAATCAGCCACCAACTTGGCGTTGGCGGGGGTCAATTGGCTGTGCAAATCGGCCTGCATGGATTGCAATTCTGAAATCAAAGCGGCTGAACCGCCTTGTTCGGTGACCTGCAACAACGTTTCATTCAAGCCGAACAAGCGCTGGGCAATTTTCTTTTGTTCACGCACCTGTGCATCATAGCCTCGGTTGTTCTCGGCAATTTCACTCAAATAGCGATTGCGCGAAGGAGGGATAACAAAAATCTTCTCGCTCAATTCCTCGCTGCTGTGCCACTGGCTTGGAAAATTGGCACCGGTTTTGGCCACGATGGTATCCATCAAACGACGGTACAAGGCGTTCATGCCTGGGTCGTTAAACTGCGAGGCAATGGTTCCAAAAACGGGCATTTGATCCAGATTGGTTTCAAACAACTTGTGGTTGCGTTGAAACTGCTTGCGCACATCGCGCAGGGCATCCAAGGCACCGCGTTTGTCGAACTTATTCAAGGCCACCAAATCGGCATAATCGAGCATGTCGATTTTCTCCAATTGAGTAGCTGCCCCGTATTCAGGGGTCATGACATACATGGCCACATCGCAGTGCTCCGTGATCATGGTATCGCTTTGGCCAATGCCGCTGGTCTCAACCACAATCAAGTCGTAGCCGGCCACTTTGAGAATGGCCACGGCATCGTCGACATGGCTACTCAGCGCCAAATTGGCCTGACGCGTAGCCATGGAACGCATGTAAACACGATCGTGGTGAATGCTGTTCATGCGAATTCGGTCACCCAAGAGAGCGCCGCCTGTTTTTCGTTTGGAAGGATCAATGGAGATGATGGCCAGGGTCTTTTCGGGGAAATCAACCAAGTAGCGGCGCACCAATTCATCAACCAAGGAACTTTTACCGGCTCCACCGGTTCCCGTAATGCCCAAAACGGGCGTAGCAATGCCTGCGGCCTGCTGGCGAATGGCTTGCCATTCAGCTTGGTGCTGCTCGGGGAAATTCTCAGAAGCCGAAATCAAACGAGCGATTCTGCGCTTTTCGCCCGTACTCAAATGATCAGTAGACTGAGGCTCGCTTCCCAATGCGGCATCGCTTTTTTGCACCAGATCGTTGATCATGCCTTGCAAGCCCATGGCACGCCCGTCATCAGGGCTGTAGATGCGAGTCACTCCATAGGCCATCAATTCGGCAATTTCTTCGGGCAAAATCACACCTCCGCCACCGCCGAAAATGCGAATGTGCTCGGCACCGCGCTCCTTGAGCAAATCGACCATGTATTTGAAGTATTCGGTATGCCCCCCTTGGTAAGAGGTCATGGCAATGGCATTGGCATCTTCCTGAATGGCGGTCTCTACCACTTCTTGAACGCTGCGGTCGTGCCCCAGGTGAATGACTTCGCAACCGGTAGATTGGATGATTCGACGCATCACATTGATGGCGGCATCGTGCCCATCGAACAGGCTAGCGGCCGTCACCACCCGCACTTTGTTAACGGGAGTGTAAACTTGGGTCTCCATAAATGACCCTGCAAAGGTAGGCAATTAGGATTTCAGGCGGGCAAACACACGAGCCAGGTAAAACCAAGCCAAAATGCCCAAGCCCAGCAGAAAAAAAGGCATTGCCCAATGGCGTTTGGTATCATCAAAATAGAATTCCCCCAGCATCCATAATGCGTTGGCGAGGATCCAACAAGAAATGGCCGCGTTGTGAAACAAATCAGCCCGATCCAAACGACTGGCCCAAGTCAAATAAAAAGCCAACAATACCGTCGGGAATGCCATGGTCACCCCCAAGACATGATACCCCGATATCCATGCAAAATCTTTGATCAACCAAAACACGATGTGCATGTTTTCTTTGGCTCTCAGTTGGGCATTCATGGCTGCAAATATAGGAATCAAGCCACGGCTGGTACAGACAGCGCTGTACCCAAGCCCTGACTGAAGCGGCAGCCTACTCAAACCTTACCTTTGCAGGCATGAGTGATTCGCTGCAAAAACTCCAAAGCCTTCAGACCCCACTCAAACTCACAACCGACCCCTGGCTCACCGCGGGACAGCGTTTGGGATTCTGGGGTTCCTGCTTCAGCCAAGAAATGGCGCAGCGATTCGAAAACCTCGAGGTACCCGTATGGCTGCACCCTTGGGGTACGGTTTTTAGCCCCAGGGCCATGCGTGAACAAATCAGGGCCCTATTGACCGACGCTTGGAGCCCTTGCCCTTGTGAATCCCAATCTTGCATCTGGGAAGCCGCGCACAAAACCCAGGCCTTGAAACATGGCCCAACCACGAACCTTATCCAAGACCAAATCAAGGAACTAGACAGCCTGTTCATCACCCTGGGCTCGGCATTTGCGTATCGCCATTTGCCCAGTGATCGATGGGCGGCCAATTGCCACAAAATCCCGCAGTCGCAGTTTGAAAAACACTTGTTCGACCCCCAATCCATTGCCCAGGACCTGGTGGAAATTCGCGAAGGACTGCATGCCCTCAACCCCCAGTTGAAGGTGGTATGGACCTTGAGCCCTGTTCGCCACCTGCGCGATGGACTCTTGGAAAACAGCCGCAGCAAGGCTCAGCTCTTATCGGCCATTCACCATCAGGTTGACAACAGCCAAGACCGGTACTTCCCCTCTTATGAAATTGCAGTCGAACAGCTGCGGGATCACCGTTTTTTCGCCGAAGACCTGGCCCACCTAAACCCCTGGGCCATTGATTTTATTTTCGATCGACTTTGCGAAACCTGGGGGCACCCTGAGTGGACCGAACAACTCAGACGAGCGAGCCTCAAAAAGACTTCGTCCAATCACCGGCCTAATCAGTAAGGCTTTTCATGCTTGGCACAGCTGGGTCACCGCGGCTGAAGTGGCCGAGCTCGAAGTCGCCACAGCCGCCCTCACCGAGGCAGCGCCCACCCATGCGCCACTGAGATCTTGGCGAGGCTCCAATCAACGAGCCAACCTATTCAGCCGCCCTCGACGCCGCTGCATCCAATTGGAGGCGCTCGGCCAATTCATCCATGGGAGCCACCAAGCGGTGGTAATTCGGCTCAACCGCCTTCAAGCGCTGGGTAATGTCCAAGGCTTGGGCATGATTCTCAGCCATTTGGGTCTCCAACTGCAGGGCTTCGTTCTTGTAGGCACTGCGATCGGCGTCGTATTTCCCAGCTTGAATGGCTTTGGACAATCCCTTCAGGGTATAAAACTGTTCTTCTGCTTTGACGACCGCCTGGGCATAACGCTCGCTCAAATCGCGGTAAATGCGAAAAATCGCATTGTATAGATTTGCATTTTCTCGGTCTTCGGGGCTCAAATCTTCACCAGGGACAAACTTCAAGGCTTTCAAACGTCGGTCCATCACACTTTTGCGCTCTCCAATCTCTTCCATGCTATACACGAACAAGGCGCGGGTGTGATTCAATCGAGCGAACAGCGAATCGTTGTAGGATTGGCAGACCTCGCGGTTCTCGACCGTTCCTTCTGTCCCTGTGCAAGAGCTCGCCATTAGGCCAAAAATCAAGCACAAAAATCCACCCCACAGCCCTATCTTCGGAATTCTCAAAACTTGTCCCATCCTTTCCATATGCAATCGGGCACGAAAATAAGAAAAGCAAGGCACTGGACCTTTTTAAAGTCTGTGTTTTGGCTTGGTTGCACCGCTTTTGGAGGCCCGCAGTTGCACCTGCCCCAATTTAAAAAAAGGTTGGTCGACAAGCAGCGCTTCATCGAAGAAGAAGATTTGATTGAGATCAACGCTTTTTGCAGCGTTCTACCCGGCCCCTCCACGACCCAAACCATTATAGCGGTTGGCCACAAGGTAGGCGGCGGCAAACTGGCCTTTTTAGCCCTGCTGGCATGGGCCTTGCCCGGCGCCGTGTTGATGTCCATCATCGCATTGTCTCCGCGATTCTTGGGATTCAATCAACTTCGGTTTTTGCAACCCATGGTATCGGCCTTTTTGATCTACGCGATTTTCACCATGGCCCGCTGGATCAAACCCAGTCCCATGAATTATGGCATTGCCGCCACCGCCGGTGTACTGGGCTATTTCATTCAAACCCCTTGGTTTTTTCCCATCGGAGTGCTCACTGCCGGCTACCTGTCTTCCCGCTACAATCAACGCAGCCCGTTGCCCAAGCCCGAAGATGAAAAGCCCATAGTCTGGCGCAACTTGGTCATTTTCTTGGTCATTTTCGCCGCAGTGGGCATAGGCGGGATCCTGTTGGCCTTGTACGATTCGCCTTACGCTTTGCCGGTTCGGTTGTTCGAGAACACCTATCGAATCTCGGTTTTTTCTTTCGGCGGGGGCAACGTACTGGCCGCTATGGGCATTGAACAATATGTATTGCACAAGCCCCGCATGAGCATGGAGGAGTTCAATACCGGCATGGGCTTGTTGCAAGCGCTGCCTGGCCCCAACTTCAATTTAGCCGTCTACCTGAATGCCATTGCTATGAAAAACGGCGGATTCGGTTTTGCCGGCCAACTCTTGGGCTGCTTTTTGGGAATGGTGGCCGTATTCTTACCCGGCACCATGGCCGTCTTATTTGCCTTTCCCCTATGGGGACGATTGAAAAACATCGAAGGATTCAGAAAATCGATCGATGGCATATTCGCGGTTTCAGTCGGATTCATCTTGACTGCCACTTTGATCTTGAATCAATATTTCCTCAGCAGCATTGGCAGTTTATTCGAGCATAACAACACCGAGCAAATGGGGCTACAATTGGGCATTTACGGCTTATCATTGGGCCTTTTGTGGAGCCGAAAAGTCCCTTTGCCGATAATTGTCATCATTGTGCTCATTTTGGGCTACCTCTTGCCCGCTTAAGCGCATAGAACCCCTATTTTTGAATCATGCGCCGCTGGAAAAACCTCTGCATAGCCCTCGCTTTTTTGCTAAGCTTGGTCATTCAGCCAGCCAAAGCCCAACCCGGAACCGAAAGCAATCCCTACATATTGTTTACCGGCTTGGTCCTCACTTCTGACAGCCTGCAAGCCATTCCCTATGTTCAAATTCGAAGCGTGAAAAGAGGCTTGATCGGCTACAGCGACCTCAATGGATACTTCGACGTAGTGGTTCGCAAAGGCGATACCATCGAGTTCACCCAAGTTGAAAAGGTCAACTCTTGGCACGTCGTTCCCGACACCCTCACGGGCAAACGATACAACGTCATCAAATTGATGACCCAAGACACCATTTACATTCCGGCCATTTTCATTCGGGCCCTTCCCCCAAAGGCACTCTTTGCCCATGAATTCGTGCACAGCAACATTCAAGCCGATGCCTACGAACGAGCCCGACAGAATTTAGAAATGGAGGCAGCCAAAGATGCGTTGAAATTGCATCCGGCAGATGCCCATGCCGCCCAAACCATGTTGGCTCAAAACCGGGCCAATCAACTGTATTACTACAACCAGGCCCCACCTCAAAACTACCTATCACCCACGGCTTGGATGCAATTCTTAGAAGCTTGGAAACGGGGCGATTACAAAAAGAAAGTACCCCGTCAAGGCAGCTACATCAGCCCTTATTGAAGATCGTCAAGCGACTGGCCACGCGCGTGGAGAATGCGCTCCAATTGCTCAGCAGGGCTCAAAGCGCCGGCGCGAATCAAATCCCCTACGGTTTTCGCACTCTTGACTACGTTAGCATCCAAGCTACAGGCAGCCGCACTGTCCAGACATTGCAGTTGATGGCTGTAATCGCCGACCTGTTCGAAAGAAGCGGCCGCCCGCATGTACCATTGATCGCGATTGGCTGGATATCCCTGCGATTGAACATAATCCAAAGACCATTGCCCCGAGCGCTCAAACTGCCCACGAGACTCGGCCAAAACGACAGCCAATTCCCCCATTTGATTCGCCCTAGGGTGGCCGGGGAATCGCTTGTAAAAGCCCCAGCACTGCTCAGCTACACTATCGTTTTTAAAGGAAGAGAGCGAATCCAGCAGGCGCAGGGCCAACTTTCGTTGAGCAGGATCTTCGATGTTCGAAACGGTCAAGACCGAGGTAGATGATTCAGGCAAATAGGCCTCTAACCAAGACAATTGAGCAAATTCTTTGTCAACCTGACTCTGGCAAGCACCCAAAGCCAGACACAAAGCCCCTATCAATCCCAAACGATTCATGATGCAAAATTACAGCCAAAGTGCGGGGCTTTTTGTGAAAAACTCGACCATAACTTCCAGCGGTTATAGGGTATGTTTGTTTTCTATGAGCGAAGCGGTCAAGTATACCGAAGACGAGATCAGGAGTCTTGATTGGAAGGAACACATTCGCCTTCGACCTGGCATGTACATTGGAAAGCTGGGCGATGGAACGGCCAGCGATGATGGCATTTACGTGCTGGTTAAAGAAATCCTTGACAACAGCATTGACGAACACGTCATGGGCCATGGCAAACGCATTGACATTCGCATCGACGATAAAAAGGTCAGCATTCGCGATTACGGCCGAGGCATTCCCTTGGGCAAGGTCATCGATTGTGTATCCAAAATCAATACTGGCGGCAAATACGACTCCAAAGCCTTTCAAAAATCAGTGGGCTTGAACGGTGTGGGTACCAAAGCGGTCAACGCCTTGAGTTCCCATTTTGTGGTGCAAAGTTTTCGCGATGGTAAAACCAAAAGAGCCGAATTCAACCGAGGGGAATTGCTCATAGACGCCGCTGAGGCAGACACACAAGAAATCAATGGCACTCTGACCGAGTTTGAGCCCGATCCCAGCATATTCAAAAACTACCGATTCATTGGGGAATACTTGCGCGACCAGGTGAAAAACTACACCTACCTGAACAGCGCGCTGACCATCAAATACAACGGGGAGAGCTATGCCTCTCGCCGCGGTTTGTTGGACCTGCTCGAGACCAAAGTAAGTACCGAAGAGGCCTTGTATCCTGTGATTCACGCCAAAGGCGAAGACCTGGAAATAGCCTTCACGCACACCCAAGCCTACGGCGAGGAATACTACTCTTTTGTCAACGGCCAATACACCACCCAAGGGGGTACGCATTTGCAAGCTTTTCGAGAGGCTTTTGTCAAAACCATTCGCGAGCACTTCAAGAAAGACTTTGATGCTACAGACATACGCGGTTCCATATCTGCTGCCATCTCCATACGCGTCATGGAGCCTGTTTTTGAAAGCCAAACAAAAACCAAACTGGGAAGCGCTGACATGGGTCCCGATGGGCCCTCGATCAAAGTGGCCGTCATGGAATTCGTCAAAAAACAAGTTGACGATTATTTGTACCAAAACCAACCCGTGGCTGACGCTCTTCTCAAGAAAATTCTCCAAAACGAGCGAGAGCGAAAAGACATGGCCGGGGTTCAAAAACTGGCGAAAGAGCGCGCCAAACGAGCCAACCTGCACAATAAAAAATTGCGCGACTGCCGCGTACATCTGGCCGATGCCAAAAACGAGGATCGCTTTGAAACCACCTTGTTTATCACCGAGGGTGATAGCGCATCGGGTAGCATTACCAAAAGCCGAAACCCCAATTTACAAGCCGTATTCTCCCTTCGTGGTAAGCCCTTGAATTGCTACGGCCTTAAAAAGAAAGTCGTATACGAGAACGAAGAGTTCAACTTGCTTCAACACGCGCTCAACATCGAAGAGAGCTTGGATGACCTGCGCTACAACCGAATCGTATTGGCTACTGATGCCGATGTAGACGGCATGCACATTCGATTGCTGATGATGACTTTCTTTTTGCAGTTCTTCCCAGACTTGGTGCGAAACGGTCATTTATTCATCTTGCAGACCCCCTTGTTTCGGGTGCGCAATAAGAAAGAAACCATTTACTGCTACAGCGAGCAAGAACGACGCGATGCCATTGCCAAATTAGGCAGCAAACCCGAGATTACCCGATTCAAGGGATTGGGTGAAATCTCCCCTGAAGAATTCGCTCGCTTCATTGGCGAAGACATTCGCTTGGAACCCGTGATTCTCAAGGAAGATGCCTCTATTGAGAAAATTCTGAGTTACTACATGGGTAAAAACACCCCTGATCGCCAAGAGTTCATCATCGAGAACTTAGTCGTCGAAAAAGACGAACCCGAAATCGTAGCCATTTCAGCCGAAGCATAAAAAAAGGCCCCGACGTTCGGGGCCTTTTCGTTTATTAAAAATGGCAATCAATAGCGATAGTGATCCATCTTGAAGGGACCGCTTACGCTTACCCCAATGTAATCAGCTTGCTCCTGAGTCAATTCGGTCAACTCAGCCCCAATCTTAGATAGGTGCAAACGAGCTACTTTCTCATCCAGGTGCTTGGGAAGCACATA
>JAURGZ010000087.1 GCA_030833525.1 Bacteroidota bacterium
ATGCCGCCCCTCGCTTTGCTCGGGGCCGCCACCCTGGCCGCCTCTTGCGCCTTTATGCTACCCGTAGCCACAGCCGCCAACACCTTCGCCTATGGCACCGGTTTTGTCGCCCAAAAAGACATGATTCGAACCGGTTTGCGGCTCAACTTCATTTCCATTGTGGTCATCAGCCTCCTGCTCTGGTGGCTGGGGGTTTAACGCGCCGATTGTTTTTTCAGCAATCTGGCAAACAAAGCGGGTGCAAAGCGGCGAAGCCATAGGCCCATCAATTCTCGACCACCTACACCGAATTCTCGCTTTCCTGCAGCAATTCCCGCTATAATCCGTCGCGCGCATTCATCGACAGGCAAACCTTGGGCCTGGTTGTTGTCCATTTCGCCACTGGGCTTTCCATCAGAACCCAAGGCATGTACCGAAATCTCGGTAGCAATGAAACCCGGGGTTATCAAGGTGATTTGAATGCCACGGTCTTCCACTTCCATGCGCAGGGAATCAAAAAATCCGTGCAAAGCGTGTTTACTCGCAGCATAAGCCGAACGCAAATAGAAGCCCCATTTGCCCGTTAGGCTGGTTGTTACGGCAATGATGCCTTGACCGCGTTCCAACATGGAGGGCAAGACCGCTTTGGTCACTTGAATTTGCCCGAAATAATTGATTTCCATGATACGCCGGTCCAACTCCAAACCCGTTTCTTCGGCCTTCGAACGCTGAGAGATACCCCCGTTGTTGATCAGTATATCTATGGGACCCAAAGCCAAGGCCTGAGTGGCCGCGGCTGCAATGCTTTCAGGACTTGACAGATCCAAAGGTATGACCGCTACCTCAGCCGGTGCACACGCTTGTTTGAGGCTTTCTAAGGCAGATTCGTTGCGCGCTGAAACGATCAAATCGAACCCTTGCTTGGCGTATTCCAATGCCAAAGCCCTGCCTATACCCGAAGAGGCCCCGGTGATCCAGACCCTAGCCATATCAATCCTTGATGCGAGAAAAGCGCATGGCTTTCAGCATGAACGCGGGCAGAGGCTTCATGGGGTCTCGCTTCTCGACGTTCAAAAACAAGCCCCACTTCTCCATGATGGGAACTTTGTACACTTCGATCATTTCGATCAAGGTACCATCGGTATCGTCAATGTAGGTGCAATGAACCTTGGTCTGACCCATGCTGAGGGCTTCATTCGAATCGCATCGAAAGGGGAATCCCGCAGCCGTGAGTTTTTCACCCAATTGCTTCATGCCTTTGACATCCAAACCCAGGTGAACAAAACCCGAATCGCCCCAAATTCGACCCTTAAAGGTGCGGTTGGGTTCGCGATCTAGGGCTTGTACCAATTCAATGAAAGAATCACCCACCAATTGCCCAAAACCGCCACCCGTAGGCAAGCTCTGCTTCAAGCGTATGCGGCGGTAACGCTGCTCGCCGCCGGGCAAATGTTTGAAATCATCAAACTGGCCGGTCTGGTCATATATGACCTTATCGTAACCCAAAATGTCACGGTAGAGTTTGAGTGACTCGTCAATGTTGACCACTCCAATGCTGCAACCCACAACGCCCCCACTTACATGGTTCATTTCGCGGTACAAATCTTGGGTAGGCTCCATGCGAAACCAATTGCCGTCTTCGTCTTTTAGGTCGTATACCGAATCACCCGCTGGGTTGTTCATCGCCCCTGAAACGCCAATGGCGCCGTTGTTCTCGGCAAAAGCTCGGTGTTTGGCCAAGTCTCGGGTTTTGAAGTGCACCATGAAAATATGCAAGTCAGCTACCTGCATGGGCACCTCAGATTGCCGGGGTTTGAACGAGGTGGGGGTTAAGACCTCCATGGCACATCCGCCTTGGAGATTCATAACCATGCTAGCCCGTTTGGTAATGGTCTCGCCATGGGTGTAACAATCCATCAACGGGGCGGGTTGAACGCTGTCGAAGAAGGGAATGTCCATGCCGAAAAACTTTCGGTAATACTTAAGGGCACTGTCCATGTTTTGAACGGCCAAACCAATGTGTTGAATGCTATTGATGCGGGTTACCATGAAAAACGTCAGAAGTAGAAGGTTGCAATTTAGCCCCTATGGCCCAAATACCCGTTAGTTTTGATTGAGCTTTTGCTTGAAAATCTGCATGATGAGTGCCGGCGCCAAAGTCAGCAAGGATGCTGCCAACTTCCAGGGGTCGTTTTGGACAAAATAAACGGTCATCCAAATGCCGGCTGCAATGAATATCAACGGAGTAATGGGATAGCCCCAGGTTTTTACCGCATCGCTTCTCAATTGACCCAGAAAGCGCAAAACAAAAACCCCGGCTACGGTCAATACCGAGAACAAGGTCAAGGTAATGCCTATGTATTCAATGATATCCTTGAAGGGGGTGAACAAAACGAACAAGACGGTAACCAGAGCCTGGGCCAAAATGGCGTTGCGCGGGGATCCCTGCTGGGTTTCACGCTCGAAAACCTGAAACGCCTGATGATCTTGACCCATTCGCTGCACCACCCGCGGGCCAGCGATGAACATGGCATTGACGCCCGCCAGCAGCGTCAACGCAAAAAAGACCGTGAAAATCTGGGCGGCCTCTACACCTAAACTGCGCTCCAACACCAGATTGCCGACGTCTACACGACCCGCCAATTCACTCATGGGAGCGCTGTATAGAAACACGGCATTCAAGGCTAAATAAAGCAAGGCCACCGCCCCGGTTCCCAACAATACGGCACGGGGCAAATTTCGCTGGGGGTTTTCCAGGTTACCGGCAATGTAGGTGGCGGCATTCCAGCCGCTGTATGCAAACATGACCCATACCAAAGACCCCGCAAAAGGAAGGCTAAATACAGTGCTCCAAGTGCGATCTGAAGGCGCAAAAGAAACACCG
>JAURGZ010000091.1 GCA_030833525.1 Bacteroidota bacterium
GGGCTGAGATCAGCTCGGCTTGTTGCAGAATTTCGTTCATGGTGTTACCAAAATGATAGGTGCAAATGAAGGCAATCTTAGCAAACCGAAAAACAGGGTAATGTGAACGCCTGTGGATTAAAGCCTGAAGACGAGGTTCGCCGGTCGTAAAAATCAGACAGTGACAGAATTGTGATGGGCGACTGAATCAAAGTGACGAGCCTGGAATTAATTTCGCCGCGTGCAATTCAATTCAATTTGGAAAACCGCAATGCTGTGCACGGGAATGGGTGTTTCCGGTCTCATGGCCCAACAGGTTTCCCTTTCAGGTTACATACGAGAATCAGGCAGCGGGGAAATGCTGGGAAATGTTTCCGTAGCCATGCGCCCTTTTGGCGATACTTCGGCGGCTGAGGCAGCTCTGACCCAGTCGAACAGCTATGGATTTTTCTCTTTGAGTGCGCCCGAAGGACAGCCCGTGTTCATTAGCGTTCGTTTCTCGGGTTTCGAAACACAGAATTTCATTTGGACGGCCTCGGCCGATAGTTCGGTGTCGGTGCGAATGGGCATCTCTCAGCGAATTGAGGAAGTGGAAATCATCGCCAATCGAAACACCATTGCCGACAAGGCCGACATGAGCCGCATCAACATTCCTACCCAAGACATCAAGGACATTCCGGCCTTGCTGGGTGAGAAAGATGTATTGAAAGTGATTCAATTGCTTCCCGGCGTGCAAAAAGGGGGTGAAGGACAGAGCGGTATTTATGTTCGAGGAGGCGGGCCTGACCAGAATCTATTGATTTTGGACGAAGCCACCGTGTACAACGCCAACCATCTCTTCGGTTTCTTTTCATTGTTCAACGGCGATGCACTTCGAAGTGTGGAGCTGGTGAAAGGCGGTTTTCCGGCTCGCTACGGCGGGCGTTTGTCATCGGTCATAGAAATGACCATGAAAGAGGGTAACAAGGAACATTTCAATTCCGAAGCGGGTATCGGTCTTATTTCTGCCCGCGGCTTGGTAGAAGGACCTATTGTCAAGGGCAAGAGTTCGTTTATGATCTCGGCGCGACGAACCTATTTGGATGCCTTGATACAGCCCTTGGTGATGGCCGCTTCGGGTGGTTCCAATTTGGGTTACTATTTCTATGACTTAAACGCCAAGTTCAACTACGAATTGAGCGAAAAAGACAAGTTGTTTGTATCGGGGTATTTTGGCCGCGACAAATTCTATTTCAACGACAAGCAGCCCGAATATCAGCTCAAAACCAACTTCGGATGGGGCAACCAGACCTTGACCACCCGTTGGAATCACCAATTCAATGGGCGCACCTTCGGCAATGCTTCGCTGATCTATTCCCATTACGATTTGGGCATCAACGTATTGAGCAAAGAAGACAACCAAACTTTTGATTTGAAGTACTCCAGTACCATCAATGACATTGGGGCCAAATACGACATCGATTGGCGCCCCAACAACCAACACATGGTTCGATATGGAGCATCAACAACCATGCACCAATTCGATCCCAGTGCCGTGGTTTTGGATATCACCGTGGGTCAAACCACGAACTTTGAGCGCGCGCTCAAAACCATTCGTTCGTACGAAAGTGGCTTGTACATCGAAGACAAGTGGCGCTTGGGTCGGGTGAACCTATACCCTGGATTTCGCTTGAGTCATTACGCCGTGGATCAAACCCAATACTTGAACCCCGAACCGCGTGTTTCAATGGCTTACAGCATCAAAAAGGATTTGTCGTTCAAGACCAGTTATGCCATCATGAACCAGTACATTCACCTGCTGAGCAGTTCAGGCATTGGTCTTCCCACTGATTTGTGGGTGCCGGCTACCACCAATGTTAAGCCCATGCGCAGCCAACAGGGTGCCGCTGGCTTGGCCAAAGATTTCAAAAAAGGATTTTCACTGAGTGTGGAAGGGTATTACAAGACCATGAGCAACGTGATCCAATACAAAGAGGGGGCGAGCTTCATTGTCAACGATGATTTGTTCGATCAAAATGCTCCGGCTGACAATAAGGCTTGGGAAAAGCAAGTCACCGATGGTCGAGCTTGGAGCTACGGCGGAGAATTCTTTTTGCAGAAACAGCAGGGCCAGTTCAGCGGATGGGTAGGCTATACCTTGAGTTGGACACAGATGCAATTTGACGAAATCAACCAAGGAGATCCCTTCTTTGCCCGTTACGACCGCCGCCACGATATTTCTGTAGTCGGAATCTACCGCATCACCCCTGATTTGACCTTCTCGGCCACATGGGTCTA
>JAURGZ010000041.1 GCA_030833525.1 Bacteroidota bacterium
GGGAAGTGTCGTTTTACCCTCAAGTGGCCGATGTGTTGGAGCGTAACTGCGTGGTTTGCCACCGCGACGGGGGAGCCGCTCCCTTTGCGTTGACCACTTTTGACCAGGTAAGCCGGAAAGCCAAAACCATCGTGGAGGTGACTCAAGCGGGAATCATGCCACCATGGCCTGCAGACCCTGATTACCAGCATTTTGTGGGAGAGCGCCGTTTGAGTTCGGCAGACCTGTCTATCTTGAAAGCTTGGGTGCAGCAGGGGAAAAAAAGAGGGCAGGGGAGTCGCACTCTCCAAGCCATTGTGCCCCAATCGGGGGTCAGGCGGCCCGCTGATCTCGTGCTTTCGCTCGATACGGTGCAGCTTCATGCAGGCGATCCCGATCGTTTCTTTTTGATGCGCATTCCCGGCAGATTGGAACGAGATACTTGGGTTCAATCGATGGAAATTCGAGCAGGTGTTCGCAATCGCTTGCACCATTTCAACGGTCATATTTTGAATTACACCCAAGCCAAGCCCCAAGCTTGGGGGGTGACTAAGCAGGAAATCACGGCCGGTGAATACGATCAAGATTTTGTTCGTTTGGATTTGCTTGAATCAGACGGAAGTCGCCCCGAAAGGGTCCATTCGGCGGTTAATTATCTGCCTGGCATGGAAGGGGTTTTGTACCCAACGGGTCTCGGCGGATTTAAATTGTCCAAGAACTTTGCTTTGATTGGAAACGACGTTCATTATGGCCCAAGTGACCGCGATACCTTGGATCAGAGTACCGTTAGCATTTGGTTCGCTCCATCTGAACCTCGCCGAAAAACGGGTGAAATCATGCTGGGAACCAACGGTTTGAGCCCGATTGTTCCCCCCTTGTTCATTCCGGCCGGTCAAAAGACTTCGCACCGAACCGAATACCGAGTCATGGCCGATTTGTCTTTGCTTTCCATCAACCCCCACATGCATTTGTTGGGCACTTCCTTGAAGGCCTACGCTGTCAAGCCCAACGGCGATACTTTGCATTTGATTTCCATTCCGCGCTGGGACTTTCGCTGGCAATACACTTACACCTTTACCCATATGCAGCGAGTTCCCCGGGGTTCTGTCATTGTATGCGAAGCAGTGTTTGATAACCGGGCTGAAAATAGGCTGAATCCCCATCGACCTCCCAGGGATGTTGGGGAGCGAGTAGAGTATGGGGGAGCAAGCATGAGGGCAACCGATGAAATGTTGCAATTAATCATCACCTATACGGCATACCAAAGTGGTGACGAAGCGCTTTCTTTGCAGCCATAATGGAATTGAAGATTGTCAATAGCGAGCGTGAAGTGGCGCAGTTTCATGCCGTCATGGACCGGGTATATGCCCATGATGCCGATTTCATTTACCCGCTCATCAAAGATGTTGAAGAGGTCTTTCATGCCAAATCCAACCCGGTCGCCCATGCCGAAGGCACTTGCCAGCGTTGGGTGTTGCTGATAAATGGGGTTCCATCGGGTAGAATTGCGGCTTTTTACCGCGATAAAAAGGTCGAGGATGGCGCTGTGATTCGCCGCGGGGGAATCGGTTTTTTCGAGTGTGTCCATCAAGACTCTGCTGCTGAGGTGTTGTTTCAAGCCGCAGAAAACTGGCTATTCGATCAACAAGTGGCCTCGATTGACGCGCCCATCAATTTTGGGGATCGCGACAGTTTTTGGGGTTTGTTGATTTCGGCTAAAACCTATCCCAGTTATAGAGAGTCTTACAATCCGTCCTATTATCAGGCTTGGTTTGAATCGCGCCAATACGCGGTGTCGATCGAACAAACCACGTATGAGATCACCAATGCTACCTTTAATTTCCCTCGTTTTTCGTCCATTGCACAACGTGTAATGGGCAACCCCGAATACCGTTTTGAATTCTTCAAATACAGCGAGCTAGAGGCCTATGCCGGTTATTTCGCCGAAGTGTACAACCAAGGTTGGGCTCATCATGAAGATTTCAAGCCCATTCAAGCCAGCGACGTGTACAAGCGTTTGAAATCCATCAAGCCAGCCATGCCCGAACGCCTGGCCATATTTGCGTTTGCTGGTTCACGCCCCATTGGCTTTTTTGTATCGATTTTGGAAGTCAATCAAGTGTTCAAATCGTTCAAAGGCCGCATGTCAGCTTGGAACGGTTTGAAATTCTTATGGCAAAAAGGCCGCATAGACAAAGCCAAGGGAATCGTATTTGGCATCATTCCTGAGTACCAAAACAAGGGCATAGAAACCGGCATGATCATGCGTTGTTACGAAGCGGTTCAACATTTGCCCCAATTAAAAAGCATGGAATTGGCGTGGATAGGTGATTTTAACCCTAAGATGCTGAGTATGTTGCAATCTTTGGGCGCTGAATTGACCAAGGTTCACCATACCTATAGGAAAGAAATTCCGAGCAAATAAATTTGAATATTACCGGCTTCATGCTATTTTTGCAGTCCCGTTTGGTAAAGGCGCTTTGCGCCCCGCGTTTCGGGACGAGATCTTAGCTCAGTTGGTAGAGCACGACACTTTTAATGTTGGGGTCCTGGGTTCGAGTCCCAGAGGTCTCACCCCCCTTCGAAAAAGCCCCGACCCGTCGGGGCTTTTTTTATGTGACTCGCTGTATAGAGTCGCTGGTTCACATTGTCGATTAATAATTATCAGTATCAACTCTTCGATCAATAAGGTTAGCCAAATGCTTGCGATCGATTCCAACTGAGCCCCATAATTGCAACTCAATTTTGTTAGCGCGGAATGCGCAATTTTTGGCCGATTCGTATTTGGGTGCTTTGACCCATGCCGTTGAGCGACTGAATTTGAGCGACGGTACAACCGTATTTTTTAGAAATGGAATACAGGGTTTCTCCAGGAGCCACGCTGTGATAGACGGGAAGAAATGCGGGTTCGGGATTGACCTGGGGTTCAGCCACAGCCGGTGCAATGGGAATTTCTAAAACCGGGGCTGCGACAGGGGCATCGGCTATGAATCCAGGACTTTGGCTGATCCATATTGGGCCGTTGCTGCTTCGAAGGCTGTTGTTCCATGCGAGCCACCAAGCTTGTGCCCATACAGCTCTGCCCGCTTCGGTCATGGCCAATCCGTCGCGGGTTAACCACTGGGCTTCTATCCAATTTGAGGCGGCCCAGGTCCCGCCGCTGATGCGAAACCAATTGAAATAGCCGCAATTCATTTCCCGTGCGATTCGCTCGAGTTCCTCGCTCCAGGCTTGTGCCCACATCAAGGGTGTTTGGCCCCTTGTCGCGGCCATGGGGGAGCATAATACGATGCAGGCCTGGGGGCATTGCGTTTGAAGCTGCCGAATGATGCGGCGAGCCTGCTGCCCCATAGAAGTGACAGGATTGGCAATGCCTCTGTCGTTCAGCAGTTCGAAAAGACCCATTTCCAATACCACAACACGCGTTTCTCTCGGCAATTGGCTTTGAGAAATTTTGCGTTGAAGTTGGTCCATGTTGGCATTGGGTAGACCGCTGTAAATCCAATATCCATCATGGCTCGTTTCGGTAGCGGCCACAAGGGCCTGCAAGGTCAACTGATTTTGATGGGCTGCTGTTTGGCGCAAAATCAACTGAGCCCGGTGAAGGGAAACAGCATGGTCAAATTGCATCCAACGGCTCGAAGATGCATTTTGGCGAGGTGAATTCAATTCAGCAGCCAAGGTTTGACTAGGGCTGAGCCATTGTGTATCCCGGCCGCTTACCAATCCAATGTCAAAACTGTTTTGCGCATGACCTATCCAAATTTGGAGATTCTCCCGCACGGGCCTGTGTTCAAATCGAAAGGCCATGCTCGCACTGGGATCCAATGCCTGCAAGCTTGTGCCCGCCCAGGAATAGGCGAGGGGAGGCTGGATTTCGCCTTCGTTCGCATAAGTCCAAGGGCCCAACGCCCGATAGGCGGTATTGTGAGGCCATACGGCTTGATTCAAGGGAAAGGAAAAACGCTCAGGGGCGTGCGAAAAAACAGAGAGTGAACCCGGGCTAGGGGGCAGCAAGGGTTGGGGCGAAAATTGCACCCAATAGTGAGTCTCACCGTAAATATTGCCCCAGGCGGGCGCTAAGATTTCTCTTTGAGGGCATTGAATCCACAAGGCTGAGCTGTCCAAATGGGGTACAGTTTGACCCCAAAGTGCAGTTACAGGTAAAGCGACCCACCAAATCCAAGCCAACAGCCGCATGCTTATTCTGGAGTGTTCAGAAGGGATTGCAAAATGCCATTGGTCATTTTGGGGTCGGCTTTTCCAGCGCTGCGCTTCATGATTTCGCCCACAAACAATCCCATGAGGCCTGTTTTGCCGCTGCGATAAGCCTCAACCTTATCAGGAAACAGGGCCAATACTTCTTTGGCCAGGCTTTCAAGTTCAGAACTGTCGTTGTTGGTCGCCAAATTCATGGAGTCAACAAGCGATCGGGCGCCCGCATTGGGCTGTTGCAACAAGGCTGGAAACAGTTGTTGGGCCGCAATGCTATGGCTAATGACACCTTCGTCTACCAAAGCAATCATTTCTGCCAGGGTAGGAGCCGAAATGGGAAAGTCTTGCATGCCCAAAGCCTGATCGTTGAGATAACCGCGAACGGGCACCGTAACCCAGTTTGCCACCGCTTTGTAATTGCGTTGATGCTGGCAAACGGCTTCGAAGAAAAAAGCGCTGTGCTTGTCATCGATGAGCACCGAGGCATCGTACTCGCTGAGTCCGTATTGTTCGGTGAATCGCTGGTACAGCGTATTCGGCAACTCGGGCATTTCCCCGCGAATGCGCTCTACTTCGCTCTGAGTCATGAGAACCGGTGGCAAATCAGGCTCGGGGAAATAGCGGTAATCGTTGTTGGATTCCTTTTTGCGCATGGAAAAGGTAGTTCCATTCAGGCCGTTGAATCCGCGGGTTTCTTGAACAATGCTCTCCCCGTTTTCCAAACAGGCCTTTTGTCGTTCAATTTCAAAATCGATGGCCCGCTTTACATTCGAAATCGAGTTCATGTTTTTCACCTCGACTTTTGTCCCGAAGGCAGTGGATCCTTTGGGACGTATGGAAATGTTGGCATCGCAGCGCAGGCTGCCTTCTTCCATGTTGCCGTCGCAAATGTCCAGATAGCGAACCAAACGTCGAATTTCGGTGACAAAGGCATAGGCCTCTTCACCGGTTCGAATGTCAGGCTCAGAAACAACCTCAATCAATGGGGTACCGGCTCGGTTGTAATCGACCAAAGTATCGTGCAAATCTTGGTCGTGCATGCTTTTGCCGGTGTCTTCCTCCATGTGAATGCGAATCAAACGCACGTTTTTGGACCCACCCTCTTTGGTTTTGACGGGAACATGGCCTCCCACACACAAAGGAGTATCAAATTGGGTGATTTGGTAACCCTTGGGCAAGTCGGCGTAGAAATAGTTTTTGCGCGCGTAGCGGTTGATCTCGGTAATCGAGCAATCAAGGGCTAGGCCCATTTTAACGGCCTTTTCAATGGCCTCTTTGTTGTGTTTGGGTAAGGTCCCCGGATGTCCCAAACTGATGGGGCTCACCTGTGTGTTGGGCAATGCACCGTATTCCGAACTGTCACTTGAAAACGCTTTGCTGCGCGTTTGCAACTGTATGTGTATTTCCAGTCCTATGACTGCTTCAAATTCCATTTTATTACGATTTTGCTACCAATTCGATTAACGCTCGTTCAAACTCCTGAAAAACGGGCTTGACCCAAGAGTTGCCATCGCCTCCGTAATTCACCACAAAGGTCAGGTATGCACCTGACTGCGGCAAGTAATATGCGTCGGCACAAGCCGCTAAATCGCGACCGCCGTGTCCAATGGCCTGCAAGCCGGTGGGCCACTGTCCAAAATCCAGGTTAATGCCCAATCCCCGCTTGGAACTGTACTCTTCGCCGGGAGCCCAATTCATCATGGTGTCCAACCAACGTTGTTCGAACAGCTCTGCACCCATGAGCTTGCGAATGAAGCGGTTCAAATCGGGTGCAGTAGCGTATAACCCATTGTAGCCGTTTCCGTCGCCTGTGATCCAATGCGTCAGATTGGTGTATGTATGGTTGTTGTAAATGTCGAAATAACCCTGGGCTAGCTTTTCGGGCAAATCCTGATGGGGATAGTAGGCCGAACCTACTAAACCCGCTTCAGCCATAAATAGACCCATGAAATCGCCGTGAGTGGGCACTTCAATGAATGGACCGGCACCGCTCCAGGTTGCGTCCTGCAAGACGCGGTCAAGAACCAGGCTCAACAGAAGGGTATTGGTATTGGAATAGGCAATTCCATCGCCTGGATTGTCGAAATAGGCCTTTTGACCGCGCACGTATTTCAGCAATTCCAATGCTCCTCGTTTCTTGAAGGGATCATTCGTGACATCGAGGTAGAATTGTGCGTTGGATGTCAAGTTGTAAATGCCCGATTGATGATTCATCAAGGCTCGAACGCTGCAGTTTTCAGCGTTATCAATACCTTGAATCCATTCGGCGGGTAAATAATGACTCAATGTTTTTTGGAGGTCCAAAGGGAGCGTGCTTTTCAATCGACCTTGTGCTTGTTCATTCAGTAACCACATGGTCATACCTCCCATGAACAACTTGGTAATGGAGCCAGTTTTTACGCTGTGTTCCAATGAAAGGGGGCGCTTGTGCTCCAAATCAGCCCAACCAGCAGACAGTTGACAAACTCCCTGAGCATTTGAAACGCATATGGCAATGCCGGGCAATCCCTTCTTTACGTAAAGTTGGGCCAGCGAGTCCAAAGGTGCATACAAAGGGTGCGAGAGCGATGGGCTATCCACGCTAACCGGTATCTGGGCGCTGGGCTGAATGTCGTTCTTAGTGCAAGAAGCCAATAGCCAAGAAAAGCCAATAACCAATAACCAACGGTGCATGGAACAAAGATACAAGCCCCAATCCCTATTTTTGCAGAGGCAGTCTGTTCTATCGACTGGCGAAAGCCAGTAGGAAAGTCCGGGCAACACAGGGCACCGTGCTTCCTAACGGGAAGGGGTGCAAAGCGCAAGCAATGCACTACAGAAAGTGTCGCAGAAACTAAACCGCCTCTTCTGAGGTAAGGGTGAAAAAGCGGGGTAAGAGCCCACTCGTGCAGCAGTGATGCTGCATTGGGATAAACCTCACGGGTTGAAAGACCAAATAAACCCAGGCCAAAAGCGGCCCGCTTCGTGACTTCGGTCCGTCTGGGAGGGTAGGTCGATGGAGCACAAGTGTGAATTTGTGCCTAGATGAATGATAGAAACTCAATGCGTTGAGTACAGAACCCGGCTTATAGGACTGCCTTTTTTATTTTTTTTGTTGAGGCGCTTGAAAAAGCACCTCAACTTGGTGTAAATTTGCACCCACGTTCCACGAAAGAAGGGCGTGAAAAAGCGAGAATAGCTCAGTTGGTAGAGCACAACCTTGCCAAGGTTGGGGTCGCGAGTTCGAGTCTCGTTTCTCGCTCACAGAGCACAAAAGCCCCGGAAACGGGGCTTTTCTTTTTTTAACCCCTGCTCCTCGAGGATCCCGTATTTCACTGAAAATCCAACGGTGAATTTGCAAGGCAGTTCTTGGCTCTCCCATGCGAGGCTCATTAGCCCTTTGATCCTTCCTTTAATCTGCCCGAATATGGCCTCTTGCAAGGCCAGAGGAGGGCTCAATACGCTTTCATGCAGTAGGTGGCGTACTTCGAAGCCAGAATGGTTCAGGTGCCGTGATTCAATCTCCATTTTTGTCCCCAATTATCCCAGTCTATGGTTGGACGGAATGAACAAAAGAAAAGCCCCGTTTCCGGGGCTTTCAAACGTTAGAATCAGTATGGTGTATTAACGGCGACGCTTGGTCTTTTTGTCAATTCCCGAAGAGGGTAGGCCGTTGTATTTCTTTTTGCTGTTACCAACAGGTGCACCCACGCGAACCATGGCGCAACGGAAACCGAGGCTCATGGTAGATTGGTTTTCATCCAAGAAACGACGGGTTCCAGGAGAAGCCCAGTACACGCGGTCGTTCCAAGCACCGCCTTTGAATACGCGGGCCTTGTTGTTGATCAGTGAAGTGATACCGTATTCGTAAGTCATTTCACCGCTGTTGTAGCTTTCTTCGTCTTTGAATCCAATGTTATCAGACTCTTTGTAGTTGCGACGCTCAGCATTCTCAGCTTTGGTTACGTCACGGAAAATCAAACGACCCAATGAGTCTTTTTGCTCGATGTAGCCGTATTGATCCAAAACAACCGTTTTGAATTTGTTTCCACGGAAAGGCATGAAGTCATTCATGTCTTCCAAAGACAAGGGGCGGTATACGTCCATGACCCACTCCGATACATTGCCACTCATGTTGTACAGCCCGTATTCGTTGGGCCAGTAACTGAAGACGGGGGTAGTAACGTCACCTGCGTCGTTCAATTGACCACCGGCGATACCCATGTAGTCACCCTTACCGCGCATCACGTTCATGCGAATTTTACCACGGTCTTTTTCGTTGCCGTCTTTGATGCGAATGGTGTAATCCGTCCAGCTGTAGATTTTCTTCTGGTTGATGTTGTCAAATTCAGTCTGACCGATGTTGGCCTGAGCTGCGTATTCCCATTCAGCTTCCGTAGGAAGGCGGTAATCGGGCAACAAGATGCCGTCTTCCAACAGCACCTGGTAGCGCTTACCGTCTTTCTTTTTCTTTTTGCTGTAGTCGCGCAAGGGCTTCTTGCCTTTGTTCAAGAACGAATATTGACCCGCCAAATAAGCGCGTAAATTGAAGTTGTTATCATCTTGAGCATCTGATACGATGTCGTACTTCACAATACCCTCACGGTCCAAGATCATTTCGTTCACGCGGTCGGTTCTCCAAGCGGCAAACTCAGTGGCTTGGCGCCAGTTAACACCCACCACAGGGTAATCCTTGTAAGCAGGGTGACGGAAATAATAATCGACAAAAGGCTCGTTGAAGCTCAATTTTTGGCGCCAGCACAGGGTATCAGGCAAAGCACGCTGGTAAACTTCGGGGTAAGAAACAAACGTTTTGGCCAACCAATACACGTATTCGCGGTACAGGTGGTTGCTAACCTCGGTTTCATCCATGTAGAAGGAATGCACCGTAACGGTTCGCTCTACGTTGTTGTTGTCATAAGCCAAATCGGTTTCTGTGCTACCCATATTGAAAGCACCGCCTTCAATCAAAACCAAACCGGGACCGGTTTCTTGGCCTTTGTATTTAGGATTAGCAAAACCGCCCCATTTGGCGTCGTTGAAGGCTTGGCCGGTAGAACGGCTAACATCCTTCGGACCGCAAGAAGCCAAAGTCAAGGCTACTCCCGCTGCTATGAACCAAGTATTTCTCATGCTGATATTCATGGACATTCAGTGAATGTGTATAACGTGTGAATTGAAGATTTATTGCAAAAATAGAAAAAATTAAAACTCAGGACAGTGCAAAGGCTTGAAAGGTTTGCGTCCTGGAGGTATACACCAATCCAAAGTGGCGCTCACTTCATGGCTAGAAGGAATGGCACTGCGGCCATCGCTCACCGTAAAGTCGTAGCTATATCCAAATTTGAATTTGTCTTTGCGGAAACCCACCAACATCATAATCGCGTCGGAGTTTCCATAGTTGCCAAAGGTTTGACGGAACCACAAACCGGTTACCAATGGACCTTTGTTGGCGTAGAAGCCCAAATTCAACTGCGTGAAGTTGCGCTGCATCATGAACAAAGCATTGGGAGAGAAGGTGTTGGTTTCGTACCGATTGTGACTCAAGGGAATGACAGCACCGGTGTGAACCGTGTAACGACGGGGTAGAACCTCGTCAGGGTTCTGGTAGAACGACCAGTTGGGTTCGGTGATGTTGTGAGCCGCTGCACCGAAGTAGAACTTCGAGGTGTACATGATCCAACCCGCATTGAAGTTGGGGTACGTAACGCTGTTTGCAGGCTGTTGTTCTCCCGTGGGCAATACAAAACCCTGAGTTGGCAAAATCATGTCGGCAAATTTCAAGCGATTGAAGTCCAAACTTTTCATGACCACACCGCCTTGCAAACCGAAGCGCATGAACAAGCGACCGTGGTTCAAAGGAAGCAAATAGCTGTAAACACCGCTAATGGCCGTAGAGGTCAAAAGACCAGAACCGGCAATATCATGAAATACCATGGCACCCAAGCCCCCTCCAATGGAAGGAACGTGTTGATCCCATGAGAACATCAAGGAGCGAAACGTACCCGGAAGGCTGGGCCATTGGTTGCGGTAGTTGAGGGCTACACGACCAGCAGCCATGCCCATTCCACATACGGCAGAACCGGCCAGTGCGGGGTTCGTATATACAGGAGCGGCATAGAATTGCGTTAGCTCTGGATCCTGAGCCTGAATGCGCGTGGCGCTCAAGCTAAGAACACTCATTAAAGCAATGCGTACAATGGTTTTCATACCTAAGATTGACAAAACTACGAATAAAAACGCGTCTCCTTCAAAAATATTTCCTTGCGTGTCTAGGAAACTGACCAAGCCTAGACATATAAATGACGTCCATTCGTGTAGCGCTTGCCTTCGATTGCTTATTTTTGAGCAATGCACCGCAGCTTATTTAGGTCTTTGAGTTGGATTTTGCTCGCTGGGATTCATTCCCTAGCCGCACAGGGTGTTTTCTCCAACGGTGGGGAATGGTTTCGCATTCGCGTTCAGGGCACACAGACTTACCGCATTGATTATCAAGACTTAAAAAATTGGGGCATGGATATGTCCAGCGACCCTCGCCACTTTCATGTGTATGGGTACATGGGCCCCGAATTGGAGTCAAGCAACAGCGCAAATTTGACGGTTGATCCTCCTGAATTGAGCATCGCCATTTCGGGGGAGTCAGATGGAGAATGGAATCCCGGTGATTTCGTTGAATTTTTTGTATTGGGCCCCAAAGGCCATGTTCAAGACAAACAGGGCAACATTCAACCCTATACCCGCTTTTACGACGACGAGATTCGCCTGGTATGCGGGCACAATCAATCGTTGGGTGCACGCATGTTGACTCAACCCGGCTGGGTGGGTTCCGAACCCATGAGTCATTGGTTTACCTGGGCCTCAGAACTGGTCTGGCACGATTCTGATCGTGTGAACCCCACGGGCATGGGCCGCACTTGGTTGGGGGAGAAGTTGGGCAACGAGACCTTGACGCGAACCTGGGTGGAAAACGCCAGCCGTGAGCGCAATATATACGGTAAGAAAGTTGACTCAGCTTCGGTTCGCTTGGTATTGGCCCCGGCGCTCATCGATTTGCCCGGCAGCGTTCAGATTCAGGTGAATGACAGCGTGCAATCGGTATCCCTTCGTCCCAATTCCAATGGTTTTGAAGCCCATTATTTGCTGACGAAAAGCTATTCAGTCCCCTTGGTGAATGACCAATGGACCTTGAAATTGACCTTGGATCGTCCGAATACCCAATCGGGCTTGTTTCTCGAATCGTATTCGCTTGAATTTTTTTCAGAGGCTTATGCCCCGCACAGCAACACCTTGCTTTTCAATCGAGGCTTGGCTCAAACGCCTTCGAATACCACCCGCGGATGGCGAATGGTGGATAACCTATTGACCGAACCCTTGCCGCGTTTTTGGAACGTTAGCAATCCTTACTCTCCCTTGAATATGCAGCGACCTCAAGTTCAACGCAACGGAAAACCCTGGGTAGAGTTGAGGCATTTTCCCGGCGAGGAAGCCGGTATGATGTGGGTGTCTTACCCCAATCGTTCATCCAAGCCTTTGTTTGATGGAAAACTCCAAGCTAGTTCCTTGCTCGCCGAGGCATCTGCTGATTTGATCATTCTGACCCATGCTGATTTCACAAAGGCTGCCGAGCGTTTGGCTGAGCATCGCCGCCAGCAGCAAGGGTACCGGGTAAAAGTGGTTCAAATCCATGACATCTACGATCAACTGGGAGCCGGGCAACCCGACATCATGCACCTGCGCAACTACTTGCGTTGGGAGGTCGAAAAGGCCGAGCAAAATGGCGTGGACTTTCGCTATGTACTGCTGATGGGAGGCGCCTCGTATGACCAGCAAGACCGAGTGGCCGGCAATTCCAATTTCATTCCCATTTACCACGCCAATACGAACAACAAAGCGGCGGCCTACTGCCTCGATGATTTTTTGGTATACACCGATTCGGGTCAGGGCGACCCCGAAAAAGGAACCAGTCGAATGGCTTTGGCGCTAGGACGCATTCCATGCAGAACCTTGAGCGAAGCCCAAGCCGTAGTCGATAAACTCATTCGCTACGACAATCCCCAGAGTTTGGGCGATTGGAGAAGCCAGATCACCTTTGTCTGCGACGATATGGACGAGTACTGGGAACGAGAATTCGTGACTCAAACCGAATCCTATGCCCAAAACATGGTCAAAAACTGGCCGTATCTAAACGTGAATCGGGTCTATGCTGATGCTTATCGTCAAGTAACCACCGGCAATGGAGAGAAGTACCCTGATGTGAGCAAAGCCATTGATAGGGCTGTTCAAGAGGGAAGTTTGTTTGTGAATTACCAAGGCCACGGGGGCGAAAAAGGTTGGGCACAAGAATCCATCTTGGATGTTCCCATGATTCAGTCGTGGGAAAACCCATACCGAATGCCGGTCTTGTTTACCGCTACCTGTGAGTTCAGTCGCTTTGATGATCCTGAGCACCAAAGCGCCGGTGAACTGGCCTTGTTGAATCCCAAAGGGGGAGCCATAGGTTTGATGTCTACGACTCGCTTGGTTTATGTATCGGGCAACTCTGAGATCAATCGTGATTTTTGGACCAAATATGGTTTCCCAAAAGTGGGAGAGCCTATTCCCACCTTGGGAGAGGTGTTTCAGCGCATGAAAAACCGCCCCTCTTTGAATTCAGAAGACAACAAATTTGCCTTATTGGGCGATCCCAGCATGCGCTTGGCCTTCCCCGAGCACTTGGTGGTGGTTGATAGCATCAACGACATTCCCGCTGTCATATTTGAAGATACTGTAAGGGCTTTTTCAGTGGTGGAGGTAAAAGGACACATCACCGAACGTCAAAAAGGGTATTTCTACGGTTTCAACGGGACCCTGGATGTGAAAATTTTCGACAAACCCATTTCGCGAAGCACCCTGAACAACGACGGTAGTGCGGAGCCTGTGAAATTTGACGATTGGGCGAGCATTTTATACAACGGCGAGGTTAGCGTGAAAAATGGGGCCTTTTCTTTTGTGTTTGCCATTCCCAAGGACATCAATTACAACGTCGGTTTGGGGCGAGCTCAATTTTATGCTTACAACGATTACACCGATGCTATGGGGGCTTGGAGTTTCTACATTGGCGGCAGCGAGTCCATCACAGAGCTCGATACTACAGGTCCTCAGATACGCGCTTACATGGAAGACACCACCTTCTTGGATGGTTCAGTGGTACCCGAGCAGGCCACTTTTGTGGGAAGGATCTATGACCGCAATGGAATCAATGCTACTGGGGCAGGTATAGGCCGCGACATGCTCCTCATTCTGGATGAAGGAACTGAACGCGAGCAGCAATGGGTGGTCAACAACTATTTCCGTTACGATTTGAATAGCTACCAACGCGGAACCATTCGATTCCCGCTCCCAACCTTAGCTCCAGGCAAACATAGCGTGCGCTGCAAAGTTTGGGATATCTACAACAATTCAGGGGAAGACATTGCGCATTTTGTGGTTCGACCAGGACGAGAATTGGTCATCAGCCAAAACGGCATTCGCCCCAATCCAGCCGAGTCCAATTCTACCATTTACTTTACCCATAGCTTGCCGGGAGACGACATTCAAGTCACCTGGCAATGCCTGGATTTGGCCGGCCGAGTGGTGAGGGAAGAAACCACTTTGGAAACCAGCAGTACCGCCACTCTGCAATGGAAACCCTGGGGTCAGAATCAGGCTACCGGAACAGCCCAATGGCCAACGGGGGTGTACTTGTATCGCATTCACGCGAGTACCTTGGATGGCTTGTCTGCGACTTGCGGCGGAAAGTTCATCTGGACCGGCCAGAATTGACAATATTTTCGGTCAAATTGCGTTAAAGATTCAAGCAAATTTTAGGCAATGTTTCGCGCTGCGAATCGCGCCCCTTATTTTTGTTCCAAGCACCATGAAAAAATTCATTCTCGGCCTTGCGGCATTTGGAATGGCTTCGGCTGGTTTGCGAGCCCAAATCTCGGCAACCCAATTGGCCGGCCAACTCAATACAGTAACCACCATGGTCCCCTTTTTGACCATCACACCCGATAGCCGTTCTGCGGCCATGGGCGATGCGGGGGTAGCTTTGTTTTCGCCCGATGCCAACAGCGTTCACTGGAACATGGCTAATTTGGTGCATGCTGAAAAACAAAGCGGTTTTAGCTTGTCTTATGCTCCTTGGTTGCGCCAACTGGTTGACGACGTAGGGTTTTCGTATTTGTCGGGATACGCCAAAGTGGGTGAAAACAGCGTTGTTGGCGGTTCTTTCCGCTATTTTTCATTGGGTAATATCAACTTTACCGATTTCGAAGGAAACCCAACCGGTAATTTCAACCCCAACGAAATTGCCTTAGACGGAGGCTACGCCACTTCATTCAATCGCCAAATCTCCATGGGTGTGAATTTGCGATTCATTTACAGCAACATCGCGGGCAACCGTGCCATTCAAGGCATTGATTACCGTGCGGCCATGGGTGGAGCAGGTGATATTTCATTCAATTACAATGTTTTTGAAGATCGCGGTCCCCAAAACAGCGATTTGAAGTTTGGATTCAACATTCAAAACATTGGTTCCAAAATGACGTATTCCAGCAAGGAAAAGCGCGATTTCATTCCCACCAACCTCAAGTTGGGATTTGGTTACCATACCGAAATGGACGAATACAACAGCTTCAGCATCTATGCTGACATCAACAAACTCTTGGTTCCCACTCGTCCTTATTATTTGGTTTCTTGGGACGGTCGCAGCGACTCTACCATCAACGGCATTCGTCAGTTTATCGGCACCGACCCCAATGTTTCGGTTCCACAAGGCATGATCCAATCTTTCTACGATGCGCCCGGTGGTATGCAAGAAGAATTGAAGGAGTACATGCTTTCAGCGGGTGCTGAGTATGCGTACAACGACCAGTTCATGGCGCGTGCAGGTGTGTTTTATGAAGCTGCCACAAAGGGCGGTCGTCAATACGCGACGCTGGGCTTCGGTTTGAAGTTTGAAACCTTAACGGTTGATGCAGCCTACTTGGTTCCCTTTGCCAATCGCCATCCCTTGCAGAATCAAATGCGATTCTCCTTGCATTTTGATTTGGCTTCGGCTCAATCGAAATAATACCCAAGGGTTCGCGCTTAGGGGTTAAATTTGCCCCATGTCTTCAGCTAGACAAACTTTATTGGATAAACGCGCGGCTGCTCAATTGGGCGGTGGTGCTGCCCGCATCGAGTCCCAGCATGCCAAGGGTAAGCTCACGGCGCGTGAGCGTTTGCAAATTTTGCTTGACGAAGGAACCTTTCAGGAAATAGGGGCTTTTGTTACCCACCGCAGCAAGGACTTTGGAATGGAAAAACAAAGCATTTTGGGCGATGGCGTGGTGACGGGTTACGGCCGCATTGAAGGCCGTTTGGTCTATGTGTTTTCCCAAGACTTTACGGTATTTGGTGGTTCCTTGAGCGAAACCCATGCTGAGAAAATCTGCAAGATCATGGATATGGCCCTTGAAAATGGGGCACCCTTGATTGGGTTGAATGATTCGGGCGGGGCGCGCATCCAAGAAGGCGTTGTAAGCCTGGGTGGCTATGCTGATATTTTTTATCGAAATGTTCAAGCCAGCGGCGTGATTCCTCAGATTTCGGCCATCATGGGCCCCTGTGCCGGGGGTGCTGTTTACAGTCCCGCTTTGACTGACTTCATCTGCATGGTAGAGGGTAGCAGTTACATGTTTGTAACGGGCCCGAACGTGGTTAAGACCGTAACCAATGAAGAAGTCAGCAGCGAGGATCTGGGTGGGGCTTCCGTACATGGATCAAGGAGTGGCGTGGCTCACTTTACCATGGCAAATGAGGTTCAATGCTTGCATTTCATTCGAAAAATGCTGAGCTATATGCCGGCCAATTGCGAGGAAAAAGCTCCTTCACAAGCCTACGAAGGGCAGGGGGAGATGCGGGAAAAATTGGCTGAAATTGTTCCAGAAAATCCCAATCAACCTTATGATATCAAAGAGGTCATTCAGGAAGTGGTCGACGCCGATTCCTTTATGGAGGTGCACCAGCAGTTCGCTGAAAATATCGTAGTGGGCTTTGCACGTCTGGCGGGAAGAAGCATTGGAGTAGTGGCCAATCAGCCCGCTCACCTAGCCGGAGTATTGGATGTGCATAGCAGCCAAAAAGGAGGCCGTTTTGTGCGCTTTTGCGACGCCTTCAACATTCCCTTGTTGGTGTTTGAAGATGTCCCTGGATTTTTACCCGGTACCGACCAAGAATGGAATGCCATTATCACCAATGGCGCCAAACTGCTCTATGCGTTCAGCGAGGCGACCGTTCCCCGCATCACGGTCATTACCCGCAAGGCATATGGCGGTGCTTACGATGTCATGAACTCCAAGCACATTGGAGCCGACATGAATTTCGCATGGCCCACCGCTGAAATTGCGGTCATGGGAGCCAAGGGAGCAGCTGAAATTATTTTCAAGAAAGACATTCAAGCGGCTTCAGATCCGGCGCAGGCCTGGAAGGAAAAAGAACAAGAATATTCAGATTTGTTCGCCAATCCTTACCGAGCCGCCGAACGAGGATTTGTTGACGAAGTGATTTTGCCTGAAGAAACCCGTGAACGATTGATAGCAGCCTTTGCCATGTTGGAAAACAAGGTAAAAAGCAATCCTCGTCGCAAACACGGAAACATTCCACTTTAAGAGGTTTTTAATAAAAAATGCAGAAAATGGGGCGATTTCGCCCCATTTTTCGTGTCAAAAGGACCAAATTGGCCTTATTTATAGTTATTTTGCCCCCTCTAAAAATCCACTTTATGGACTTAAAAGAAATTCAACAACTCATCAAGTTTGTCTCCGTGAACGGGGTCGACGAAGTAGCGATTGAACGCAAGGATTTTAAATTGCACATCAAGAAAAA
>JAURGZ010000093.1 GCA_030833525.1 Bacteroidota bacterium
TAAGTGCCTGATTTTTAATTGGTTGAGTTTCGCGGAGAGAGAGGGATTCGAACCCCCGGACCTGTTACAGTCAACGGTTTTCAAGACCGCCGCATTCGACCGCTCTGCCATCTCTCCTACGGGGCAGCAAAAATAAGCGGGAAACCTCAATCTGCAAATACTATTCGCACGTCTTGTATCAAATCGGGATGCAAGCTTTTGGAGACCGGGCAAGTGTGCACCACTCGGCGCAGTCCTTCTCGTTGACGATCAGTTGATTCGGGTGGAAGAGTGATGCGAATTTCGGATTCGATTTTGGCAATTCTTCTGGGGTCAGTGGCCATGTGTTTCCAGGTGTCAGCTTCGATGGAGGTGATGCTGAATTCGCGGGATTGGGCGTAAATGCCCATGGTTGTGACAATGCAGGTGGTCAAGCTCAAGGCACAGAGATCAGTAGGAGAGAATGCCTCTCCTTTGCCCATGTTGTCAGAGGGAGCGTCAGTGTGAATCAAGGTGCCACTTTGGGTATGGGTGTTGGCGCAGCGAAGCTGGCCCAAATAGGAAGTCGTGAATTTGGCCATAAGAGAATCAAATATCAGCCGAAATTTCGCTAACTTCGCACTGCAAATACCCACACCCCTTAAGTAGTATTTGCATGACTTCCCCATCCTTTTCCAAAATCGCTCTCGAAGGTCTCACCTTTGATGATGTATTGGTGGTTCCACGCCACTCTCAAGTGTTGCCCCGTGAGGTAGATACCTCGACGCAGTTCACGAAAAATTTGCGCTTGAACATTCCCATCGTTTCAGCGGCTATGGATACCGTGACCGAGAGCCGCATGGCCATTGCCATGGCCCGCGAGGGAGGAATTGGCATCATTCACAAGAACATGAGCATTGCGCGCCAAGCCGAAGAAGTCAAAAAGGTGAAGCGAAGCGAAAGCGGCATGATCCTGGATCCTTTGACCTTGTCTCCTGAAGCGAGCTTGGCCGATGCCGTTTCCTTGATGAAGGAAAATAAAATCGGGGGCATTCCTGTGGTAGATGCTTCCGACAAATTGGTGGGCATCATCACCAACCGTGATTTGCGTTTTGAGAAAGATTTGAGCCGTTTGGTGGGAGCGGTGATGACTTCTCGGAATTTGATCACAGCGGCTTTGGGAACGGATCTGAAAGGGGCTCAGGCCATTTTGGAAAAACACAAAATTGAAAAACTGCCCATCGTTGATGAGCAGGGCATCTTGCAAGGTTTGATCACCTTCAAGGATATTCAGAAAGTCAAAAACTACCCCCGCGCGGTGAAAGACAAGCACGGTCGCTTGTTGGCCGGTGCAGCGGTAGGCGTCACTCCCGACACCATGGAGCGCGTTGAAGCTTTGGTGGCTGTTGGGGTTGATGTGGTGGCCATTGATACGGCACACGGTCACTCCAAAGGAGTCATTGACATGGTGGCCGCGGTGAAGCAGCGCTTTCCCGATTTGCAAATCATAGCCGGAAACATTGCCACTGGCGCAGCGGCCAAAGCCTTGGCTGAAGCGGGTGCTGATGCGGTAAAAGTGGGCGTGGGTCCTGGATCCATTTGCACCACACGCATCATTGCCGGTATCGGTATGCCTCAGCTCTCTGCCGTGATGGAAGCCGTCAATGCCCTGGAAGGTACGGGCGTTCCCGTGATTGCTGACGGTGGTATTCGCTACAGCGGTGACATTGTCAAAGCCTTGGTGGGCGGTGCGGGAGCCATCATGGCCGGCGGATTATTCGCCGGAACCGAAGAAAGCCCCGGGGAAACCAGCTTCTTCGATGGTCGCAAAGTAAAGAGCTACCGAGGCATGGGTTCAGTCGAAGCCATGAAAGAAGGTTCGAAAGACCGTTACTTCCAGGATGCCGAAGACGAGGTGGCCAAATTGGTGCCTGAAGGCATTGTAGGAACCGTGGCTTACAAAGGCCATTTGAGCGAGGTCGTCTACCAATTGGTGGGGGGCATCAAGGCCGGTATGGGCTATTGCGGAGCTGCTACCATGAACGATTTGAAAACCGCCCAGTTTGTAAAGATCACCAATGCCGGTATGCGCGAGTCGCATCCTCATGATGTGGCCATTACAAAAGA
>JAURGZ010000042.1 GCA_030833525.1 Bacteroidota bacterium
ATCGATCATAGCTTCGGGCTTACCCTCAGCACGAGCTTGCTCGCGTCCAATCTCCATCTCACGCTCGATGCGAGAAGCATCAACACCGCTCTTATCTACGGCTACAGGATTCATAGCCGCAATCTGCATGGCTACATCCTTACCGGCGACTGTATTGGCTTCAGTAGGAGCTGCACTCAACTCAACCAAAACACCCATGCGGTTTGCACCGTGAATGTAAGATACCACGTTGGTACCGGTCATCAAGGTGTATTTAGAAACATCGATCTTCTCGCCGATTTTGGCCATTTCGTCCAACAAGCGAGCAGCGATGGTAGCACCGCCCATGGGCAACGCCTTCAAAGCTTCCAAATCAGCAGGCTTGTTGTTCAAAGCGATTTCAGCAATCTCTTTAGCCACAGCCACGAAACCTTCGTTCTTGGCTACGAAATCAGTTTCGCAGTTCAACTCGATGATGACACCTGCAGAGGCATCAGCTGAAGTCATGGCAATAACAGCCCCTTCAGAAGCATCGCGATCAGAGCGCTTTTCAGAGATTTTCGCTCCTTTTTTACGCAGGTAATCAATAGCAGCTTCGAAGTCGCCATTGGTTTCCATCAAGGCCTTCTTACAATCCATCAAGCCAGCACCCGTCATTTGGCGCAACTTGTTTACGTCAGCAGCAGAAATATTCGTCATAAGTATGGAGATTACCCTTCTTGGGTTTCGGCTTCAACAGCCACTTTTTTGGTATCGTCTTCGGTCTTCTCTTTCTTGCGCTCAGCTGTTCCTTCCAAGATGGCGTTGGCCAATTCAGAAACAATCAAGTGAATGCTCTTAGAAGCATCGTCGTTACCAGGGATGGCGAAATCGATGTTCGAAGGATCAGAGTTTGTATCAACCAAAGCGAAAGTAGGGATGTTCAAACGCATGGCTTCTGCAACCGCGATGTGCTCGCGCTTTACGTCTACCATGAAGATTGCACCAGGCAATTTGGTCATATCTTCAATACCGCCCAACATACGAGCCAACTTGGCTTTCTCACGGTCCAACATCAAACGCTCTTTCTTGTTGATGCGCTCGAAAGTTCCGTCAGTAGCCATGCGGTCAATGATTTGCATACGCTTGATGCTGCGGCGAACGGTTTGGAAGTTGGTCAACATACCACCCAACCAACGCTCGGTTACGTAGGGCATACCTGCGCGCTGAGCTTCGCTGGCCACGATTTCTTTGGCCTGCTTCTTGGTAGCCACGAACAATATGCGGCGGCCTGATTTGGCGATGTTGCGAATAGCCGATTTGGCTTCTTCCAATTTGGCTTCGGTCTTTTTCAGATCGATAATGTGAATACCGTTCTGCTCCATGAAGATATAAGGAGCCATCTTCGGATTCCATTTGCGGGTGAGGTGTCCAAAGTGTACACCTGCATCCATCAAGTCTTGTTGCGTATAAGCCATTGTAATGATTAACGTTTAGAGAATTGGAAGCGCTTACGGGCCTTTTTCTGACCGCTTTTCTTACGTTCAACCACGCGAGAGTCGCGGGTCATGAAGCCGGCGTGACGCAATGAGCTCTTCAAATCGCCGTTGATGTCTACCAAGGCTTTTGAAATACCCAAACGAATGGCTTCGGCTTGGCCGGAGATTCCTCCACCACGAACGTTGACAACCACATCGTATTTGCCTGCATTTTCAGTCAAGTCAAAAGGAGACTGAACGGCAGTCTGGTGCCAAGCCAATGGGAAGTATTGATCCAAGGGCTTCTTATTCACTGTAATAGCGCCGCTACCCTCTTTCAGGTATACACGGGCTACAGCGGCTTTTCTTCTTCCAGAATTATTGATCATGCTTAGAATCTTAGAAAGTCAAGGGCTGGGGCTGTTGAGCAGCATGCGGATGCTCGCTGCCTTCGTAAACAAACAAATTCGTGAACAATTTGCGACCCAAGCGATTTTTTGGCAACATACCGCGAACGGCTTCCTCGATCAAACGAGTAGGCTTCATGTTCTTGGCCAAGGTGCTGCGCTGACCACCGGGATAGCCCGAATGGCGGAGGTACTCCTTATTGTCGTTTTTAGCACCGGTCAATACCACCTTTTCGGCATTGATCACGATTACATTGTCACCACAATCCACGTGTGGTGTAAAGCCTGGCTTGTTCTTACCACGAACTACAGCGGCAATCTGAGAGGCCATGCGACCCAAGGTCTGGCCATCTGCATCAACCACATGCCACTTCTTGTCGACAGTGGCTGCATTGAGCGAAATCGTTTTGTATGTACTCAGCGGATTCACGTTAATCTTTCCCTTGTTTCGGTTTTTTGGGGTTGCAAAAATAGCACAATATTTCTGCCTTGGCAAGATATCCACAAACTTTTTTAAGGCTCGTCAGAAATAGACAGTTCAAAGGGTGCAAACGCAGGCCATTGAAGGGAAAACCAAAGACTGGCTAAAGCCCCATTCCCCGGCCATGGCTCGGCTTACCAATCGTCTTCGTCGGGCTGGTAAGGGCCTCTCAACGCATACTTGATGCCCTCGACCATTTCTTTGACTTCGCGGTCGGCGGCAAGCAAGTAATAGTCGGTGAGCTGAAAGCCTTTTTTCAGGCGCATGTAGTATTCGTGGTAGGTGCGGTTTTGCTTGCCGCTGGTGCCGTCTTCGGCTTGAATGTGCACGAAGTTGGAGAATTGATAGCGGTAGCGATCATCTTTGAAACGCAGGGTCATGCGGTATTCCAGTGTTCCCTCTTCCTTGGTTTTGTGTTCGCCGTGCTTGGTGATCATGGGTATGGTAATGACCATGGTAATGCGCTCCATCACCACATCTTCTACCGACATTTCCTTCACGGCTTTTTTACCGAAGCGGTCTTCCAAGAATTTCTTGGCCCGGTAATACAGGGAATCAGAAGTACAGGTTTCACACTCGAAATCTTCGACAACCCCTTCGTAGTAAATCACTTCCCTCAAACTGTCGTAGGGAGGAACGAAACGAACGTATACCGCCTTGGGTTGTACCCATTCCTCTTCTTCTTCGCCGCCATAGCCGCCCCATCCGCCGTCGTCACCGCCGCCGCCCCAAGGGTCAGAACCACCCAAATCAGTGCTATCGCCTGAACCAGCGCCCCAATCTTGGGCCTGAACCGGCGGAGCATAAGCCGTGGCTAAAAGAAACAATAACGCAGCGAGATAAGGCGCGAAGCCTTTCAAATCCATCTTCATTGTAGCAAGAGCGCGCAAATATACAGTTTTCAAAGTGGGCAAAGCAGGGATATTCCCTATTGAGATTCTATAACGAAAACCGTTCCGTTTTATTCTGTAACCGATGCCTCCTGCAGTAATTTTTGAATTTCATCGAGTTTGAACCCCTGCGGATTGGCCACAAAACGGCCCTTCGAAAACCGCTTCAAAGGCCCGCGGCCTTTGCGAATGATGCGCTGCTGCTCCTCGGGAAGCGCCGCAATGGTCTGACATTCCACGCTGCAACAAGCCTCGTATTTAGTGGCACAAGTGGGGCATTGAATGAAAAGCAAATGGCAGGCGGTATTGGCGCAGTTGATGTGAGAATCAGCGGGCTCGCCGCATTGATGACAGGTTGAAATCACATCGTTCGAAACGCGCTCAGCTAGGCGCTGATCGAAGACAAAATTGACGCCCTTGAAGCGATTCTCCAATCCATCGGCCTGAACCTGGTTCACGTAATTGATGATTCCCCCTTCCAAATGGTAAACCTCATGGAAACCCTTGTACTTCATCCAAGCACTGGCCTTTTCGCAGCGAATCCCCCCGGTGCAGTACATCAAAATGCGTTTGTTGCGATCGCTGTTGTGTTCTTCGATAACCCCTTGCAATTCTTCCCGAAAGGTATCGGCATCGGGGCATACAGCTCCATCGAATCGACCCACTTCGCTTTCGTAGTGGTTGCGCATATCGATGACCAAGGTATTGGGATCATTCAAGGCTTCGTTCCACTCTTGGGCGCGCATGTATTTACCGCGATTGGAGGGATCGAATTCAGGGTCTTCAATGCCGTCGGCCACAATTTTAGCCCGAACCTTTACATCGAGTTTGATGAAGCTTTTTTGCTTCTCTTCTATGGCTACGTTCAAGCGAAGCCCATTCAAGAATGGATAGTTGTAGAGATGGGCTTTGAATGCCTCGTAACGCTCGCTGGGCAGGGCAATCTGTGCGTTGATTCCCTCTTGAGCTACGTAAATCCTACCCACCACTTCTAGGGCAGTGAGTTCTTTAAAAAATTCGTTTCGGAATGCCGTGGGGTCTTCGAGCCTGTGGTAGATGTAAAACGAAATCGTCGTATAAGGCCGTGTATCGGCCTCCATGCGCTTTCGCAACTCTTCCCGGCTAACAATGTTTCGCAATAACATGGTCGGGTTTGGGTTTGAAATGGCTGCAAATATACGCAAAAGGGGAGGGCGGCCTGCGGCCGCCCTCCCCTGTCAAGTTTCAATCAAAATGTCGCTTAGTGACGAACCATCACTTTGCTGCTGTGTACGCCTTGCTCAGAGTTCATGCGCACCATGTACATGCCTTCAGACAAGTTTTGGGTAGCAATCTGGCCGAAACCGTCGTTCATGGTACCGCTGTATACCACTTGACCTTGCATATTGGTCAATTCCAAACTGCAGGGAGTGCTGTTCTTGCTGCGCACATAAATCATGTCGTTGGCAGGATTCGGGAACACGTGAACGCCGGCTTCCAAATCTTCTACTGAAGTCATGGCCAACTCAACGGTTTCAGACTGCAACACCTCTTTGGTGGTCATGTCTTGTACGAAAATGACCACTTTCAAGTCGTCCCAAGTCTCCACGCTATTTTCTGTGGCATGCTTGATATGTTGCGCCTGAGAGCCATCGAGAGGCAAACGGTAGTTACCTACGAAAGCATAGCTCAACTCCTTGGTTACTGGAGTGCCTTTTGACAATCCACCACTCAACAACATGCCGTTGGCGTCGGGCATCATTTTTTTCATGACGTCTTCAAATTGAGTCTCACCATTGGTCTTTACGTTCCAGTAAGTGGTTCCTTCTACAATGGCAGCAAACAAGCGCAAATTGCTAGCCGTAAAATCAACCAAAGGATTGAGCTCAATGGTAGCCGTGATTTGGTTTTTCCAGGTCAAAGAACCCGTGGCTTTGATTTCCAAGAAAGCTGGCTTGGCACTGAACTGATCATACAAAGCCGTGGTGAATGAACTAGCGTTTTGATCCCAACCACCGTCTACTTCCATGCGAGGTACAGAATTGACGGCATAATAAGCGATACGAGTGCGAACCTCATCGGTGCAGTATGGATCACCGGTTCCAGGCCAATTCACCTGATACTTGATGCTGCTGTGGCTGGTACGACCATCTACTACTTTTAAGTAATTCTCATTACCCGGTTTGCATGGAGGGCAAGTGGAAGAAGTGAAGACCTCATTCAAAATCTTGCGGTTGACAAACTGGTCAATTACTTGAACCGTTTTTATCAACGTTGGAGCCGTCACATCCTGGCCGTTCACTTTGGTCAAGCGCGCCTGAATCGTGTAAGTACCTACACCGGCAGGCGTCCAAGCTGTGGGGTGGCTAATGGTAGAAGTAGCGCAGGTAGCTACAGACAAACCGCTGGCGGTTCCTGCAATCCAATTCGTACCATCGGTGCTGTATTCAAAATCTACACTGCTCAAGTTGGCAGAACCTTGGTTGACTACATCGATTTTGATGGTGTATGGGGCTTCGCTCAATTTCAAATAAGCACCCATGTTGATGCTTTTGACCTGAGCCGCGTCAGCAGGTTGAGAACCGGGCAAAAACGAAAAGAAACGGTTATCAGCGGGAGTAGGATCGTTGGCGTTTGAGCAAGCAAAGGCGGGAGACTGCACATGGCTAACAGCTGTGCTTCCGTCGATTTGAATACCAACGGTCAATTTGGTTTTATCGGTACAAGCAGCGCCGCTTTTCACGCACTGAACACGCTGATCCACTAGATATATGGCATTGCTTCCTTCTTCCATCACTATGCTCATGTAAGACCATCCCGTTCCCAAATTGGCTTCAGAGGCCGAGGTGTACATCACCCACAACTGGCGATTGGGAGAGCTACCAAAGGTTTTGGAAACAATATAGTCTCCTGAAGCGCTCAAATTCAAACCCCACACACAAACCGACTGATCGGGAATGCTAGCCGAAGGCAATGCAGCATTGGCAGCTGAAGGAGCAGCTACCGAACTTCCCACGTCAAAGGTGAGCACTCCAGTTGAAGAAACCTTGAAGGAACTCACGTCATTGCCGTTGAATTTGAATCCAAAGGGAATGGATTGAGAAGCTGACCATTCAGCGCTAGCCTTGGGACCGCTCATCAACGTGGTCCAGGTGGTGGGCAATCCGCCGCCTACAGGATATTCAGGATCCGCGTTCAAACCACCAGGGTTTCCAATACCTGCACAGGGGGATAAATAATAGCCTGATTGCGCACTTACAGCGAGAGCAGTCAAAGCAAAAATCGAAAGGATAAGTCTTTTCATAGGTTGTGTAATAACAACAAATGTAAGGGATGAAAATCAAGAAAAAGTGTCAGCTAAACACTAGGAATCCATCCAGGTCAACTCGGCGTATTGGGTATTGACCTCCTTCAAGATTTCATCGACCTCTTGGGCATCCATGGACTGAACCAATCGCGTGCGGTATTCCTTAAAATCGGGCAATCCCTTGAAGTAGTTGGCGTAGTGTCGACGCATTTCAATCAAGCCCAAATTGTGGCCCTTCCACTCCAAACTTTTTCTGAGGTGAATTTTGCAGGCCTCCAATCGCTCTTCAAAACTGGGACCGGGCAAACGCTCACCGGTGTTCAAGTAGTGTTTGATTTCGCGAAATACCCAGGGGTAACCGATGCTGGCGCGGCCTATCATCAGCCCGTCTACTCCAAATCGATTCTTGTATTCCAAGGCTTTTTCTGGCCCGTCAATGTCGCCGTTTCCAAAAATGGGTATGCGCATTCGGGGATTGTTTTTTACCTCCCCAATGAGGGTCCAATCAGCTTCACCTTTGTACAACTGAACACGCGTTCGACCGTGAATCGAAAGGGCCTGAATGCCTACATCTTGAAGACGCTCGGCTACCTCCACGATATTTTTGGTTTTTTCATCCCAACCCAAACGGGTTTTGACCGTAACGGGCAAATGGGTCGCTTCGACAATGGCCTTGGTCATAGCCACCATCTTTTCGGGATTGGTCAATATACCCGCTCCCGCTCCTTTGCAAGCCACCTTTTTTACCGGGCAGCCGTAATTGATATCGATCAAATCGGGTTTGGCCAATGTGGCAATTTTCGTCGCCTCGACCATGCTCTCAATTTCGCTGCCGAAAATCTGAATGCCGATGGGGCGTTCGTATTCGAAAATGTCGAGTTTTTGAACGCTCTTAGCGGCGTCCCTGATCAGCCCCTCAGAACTGATAAACTCGGTGTACATCAAGTCAACCCCTTGTTGTTTGCACACAAATCGAAAAGGAGGGTCGCTGACATCCTCCATGGGAGCCAGAAGCAACGGGAAGTCTCCCAAGGCTATGTCGCCAATTTTTACCACCTTTGTGCAAAGGTAAAGCCCTCTAGCTTCCCATGCACGCTTCAGCTCTACGTCGTCCTTTTTCTTTATTCACCTTGGCCTTGGCTTTTTGCTTCATGGCAGTCTTTTTGCTGGCTGCGGCTTGGGTAGGGAAAATCGGTAGCACCTGGGATTCACGCCTGCTCAGCTGGGTTCAATTCGTATTGTACATGGGTGTGCCCAGCCTATTGGTGTTGGTGATATACGGGCAGAGTCCCGAATCAGTGGGCACCTTTTCACGACGTCATCCCTATACCCACTATGTGTGGACGCTGGTTTTGGCATTGATGACGCTTTCTTCAGTGGCTTTCCTCACCCAACTTACCGAAACCATCGCTGCAGGTGGCCGATTTGCAGCCTGGGCACAGACCTGGAACGATTCTCGAAGCCAAGCCTTAGAGGCGCTTTTGAGCGACCGAAGCCCCCAGGCACTGATGCTCGTTATGTTTACCATGGCCCTCAGCCCGGCCGTATTGGAAGAGTTTTTCTTTCGGGGGATCGTGTTGCAATCTTTGTTGAATAGCCGAATGGGGACTTCCTTGTCCATCGTCATTCAAGCCTTGTTGTTCTCGGTGGTTCATTTGAGCCCTTATGAGTTTCTGGGCATATTCCTTTCGGGCATTTTACTGGGCTACTTGCGCACCGAAACCCAATCCCTTCTGCTTCCCATGCTGTTTCATTTCTTGTTCAACGGCATCACGTTGATCGCTCAATTTCAGTGGCCAGATCCTGAATCCCTGGAACAGTCCCTCAGCCACCCCATCATAGCGCTTATAGCCACAGCCATGGGGACATTAGCCCTTTACCGTCTTTCCAATTTTAGTCAAGCTCATGAATAACTTCATTCAACGCGCCTTAACGGGGTCCCTGTTTGTGCTGGGCATTGTTTTTCTGCTTCAATACGGTTCTGATTGGAGCGTTCATTTGCTATTAGCCGCCATCACCGCGGGCTGCATGCACGAGTACAATAAACTGATTGGCTTGAATTCCAAATGGCTCAGAGCTGCTTCCTTATTGGGTGTTTTGCTCTTTGTATTTGCCGATTTTACGCCGCGCGACCAATGGTCCCTTATGGGTGGCATGTCGTTGTTGGTGCTGGTTGTTTTCAGCCTTCAAGTCATCAGCAAAGAGAATCCCTTGGAACATTTTGCCCGCATTTTCCTAGGGGTTGCCTACATCGCTTTTCCCATGTACTCGGTGCACAGCTTGATGTATACAGACAACTTGATATTGGGTCTGTTCATTTTGGTTTGGACTTCTGACACGGGTGCCTATTTGAGCGGCAAGTGGTTGGGTAAGCATAAATTGCTTCCCAGCGTTAGCCCTGGAAAAACCTGGGAAGGGTTGATCGGCGGCACGATCCTAACCATGGCCGTAGCCTTGGTTTTGAGCAACTGGACCCAAGCCCATGGCTCCCACCTTGTCCATTTCCTCAATATCAGCCCCGTGAAAGCCGTAGTTTGGGGCTTGGGTGTAGCCGTTTCAGGAACCTTGGGTGATTTGTTCGAAAGCCGACTCAAACGCATGGCGGGGGTCAAAGATTCGGGCAGCATTTTCCCGGGGCATGGGGGCTTTTTGGACCGCTTTGACGCCTTTCTTTTTGCAGCCCTTTTTACCAAAGCAATCTTCCAAGGTCCCTTGGCTATTTTTTAGGTAATTTTGCGCAGCATCTTCACTCATGAAAAGCGATACATCTTATTTGCTCAACGCAGACCCTGCAGCCATCGACCAGTTGTACTCCCAATACCAAGCTGACAAAGAATCGGTTGATTTTGGGTGGCGTAAATTTTTCGAGGGATACGACTTAGGAGCTGGTAAATACGAAAGTGGTGCCGCCATTTCTGAAGATGCCCTGAAAGAGATTCACGTCATGAACCTCATTCAAGGTTATCGCCAGCGCGGGCATCTGTTTTCCAGAACCAACCCGCTTCGCCAGCGACGCAGTTACAGTCCAAGCCTGGACTTGGTGAACTTTGGCCTGAGCCAAGCTGATTTGGAAACTACTTTCCAAGCCGGTGTTGAGGTCGGTTTAGGCCCTGCTAAACTCAAAGACATCGTTCAATTGCTGGAAACGACCTATTGCGGTTCGGTTGGATGCGAATTTTCCTACATTCGCGACCCCAAGCGCCGCGAATGGTTGCAGACTCGTTTCGAGAAGACCCGCAACGTACCCGAATTGACCACAGACGAGAAGCGCCATTTCTTGAAGAAAATCAACCAGGCTACGGTTTTCGAAAACTTCCTGCACAAAAAATACATTGGCCAAAAGCGCTTCAGCCTCGAAGGGTTGGAGGTTTTGGTTCCCGCCTTGGATGCCGTAATCCAATACGGAGCCGGCTTAGGCGTAGAAGAATTCGTGATGGGCATGGCCCACCGCGGTCGTTTGAACGTTCTGGCCAACATTTTCAACAAAACCTACGCCCAGATTTTTTCTGAATTCGAAGGAAAGGTCTTCCAAGGGGGTGATTTTGACGATTTTGAAGGAGACGTTAAATACCACTTGGGATACAGCGTAAACGTCGATACGGCCAGTGGCAAAAAAGTACACCTGAGGTTGGCCGACAACCCCAGCCATTTGGAGGCTGTCAATCCCGTTGTGAAGGGATTGGTTCGAGCCAAACTCGACCACAAATACCAAGGAGATGTAGACAAAATTTGCCCCATCCTGATTCACGGTGACTCGGCTGTAGCCGGCCAAGGTATCGTCTATGAGGTGGTTCAAATGAGCGGGTTGGAAAGCTATTACGTGGGAGGCACCATTCACATGGTGACCAACAACCAAATTGGTTTTACTACCTCTTACCTCGAGGCTCGTACCAGCACCTATTGCACAGACGTAGCCAAGGTCACCCTTTGCCCCGTGTTGCACGTGAACGCCGATGACGTAGAAGCCGTAGTACACGCCGTCAAACTGGCCATGGCCTACCGCTTGGAGTTCAACTCAGATGTATTCATCGACTTGCTTGGATACCGCAAATACGGCCACAACGAAGGCGATGAGCCTCGTTTCACGCAGCCCGATTTGTATAAGTTGATTGATAAGCACCCCAATCCAAGGGAGATATACAAAGCTCAGCTCATGCAACGCGGCGACATTGACGCCGATTTGGCCAAAGAAATGGAAGCCGAATTCCAGAACATGTTGCAAGCCAAATTCCAAGAAGCCAAGGGTGAATTCCAACCGGCTCCTTCTGAAATTCCCAATACCTGGGAAGGGTATCGCCATGCCGCGGCCAAAGACATGCAGAGTGAGACTCCGGGCACACAGGTCAGCGAAGCGCGAATCCAACATTTGGTGCAAAAGATCACCGCCTTACCGGCTGATCAATTGCCCATCAAAAAGGTTCAAAAGTTGTTCGAAGACCGCGCCGCTCAATGGAATAGCAATCAATTTGATTGGGCCATGGGCGAACTGTTGGCCTATGCTTCCCTGCTCGAAGAGAAACACCCGGTTCGCATTACCGGTCAAGATGTCGAACGCGGCACCTTTTCCCACCGACACGCCGTAGTTAAAAGCGAAGACAGCGCTAGCCGATACTGTCCCTTGAACCACATTTCAGAGGACCAGGCTCGCTTCTCGATATACAACAGTTTGCTCAGCGAATATGCCGTTTTGGGCTATGAGTACGGGTATTCTACGGCCACTCCCCAAGGTCTCACCATTTGGGAAGCTCAATTTGGAGATTTCTCCAACGGTGCCCAGATCATCATCGATCAATTCATTGCCTCTGCCGAAGCCAAGTGGGGTAAATTCAGCGGATTAACTCTCCTTCTTCCCCATGGTTATGAAGGGCAAGGTCCCGAACACTCCAGCGCACGTTTGGAACGCTACCTGCAACTCTGTGCCGGCTCGAACATGCAGGTCATGAACTGCACTACTCCTGCCAACTTGTTTCACGCCCTTCGCCGCCAATTGAAGCGCGATTTCACCATGCCATTGGTGATCATGAGCCCTAAGAGTTTGCTGCGTCATCCTCGTTGTGTGAGCCAACTCAGCGATTTCAGTCAAGAAGGTTTCCAAGAAATCATCCCCGACACAGCGGTGAGCGAAAAAGTGCGCAAAGTATTGTTCTGCAGCGGCAAGATTTATTACGAGCTCTTGGCCCAAAAAGAAGAACAGCAGCACAGCGATGTTGCCATCGTGCGCATCGAGCAACTGTATCCCTTGCCCGAATGGAAACTCAAGGAAGTATTCGAACAATACCCCGATGCCGAATACATGTGGGTACAAGAAGAACCCATGAACCAAGGAGCTTGGTTGCACCTGCACCGATATGAGTTCCCAGTAAAATTGCAGTATGCCGGCCGTCGTTCCAGCGCTAGCCCTGCAACAGGTTACAAGAAAGTGCACGATCGCGAACAGCAAGAGATCCTGGACAAGGCTTTCGCCTAACCCCATGATCAAGCCGGGTCAAACCCGCACATTTCCTTAAGATCGTCGTTCAAAGAGCGCAACGCTCTCTACATGGTGCGTATGCGGAAACATGTCGACAGGTTGCACCTTCACCAAACGATACGCTTCTTCCAAGAGTTTCGCATCGCGCGCCTGAGTGGCGGGGTTGCAACTGACATAAACCAAGCGTTTGGCTCTCATGTTTACCAAGCGCTCTACGACTGAGGGGTGCATTCCGTCGCGCGGGGGGTCGGTAATGATCACATCAGGCTCTCCGTGTTCAGCCACGAAATCAGCGGTCAACAAATCTTTCATGTCGCCTGCATAGAATTTCAAGTGGGACATTCCATTCAGCTCCATGTTTACTCGGGCATCAGCTATGGCTTCTTCTACGTATTCTATCCCTATGACTTCTTGGGCCTGGTCGGCCACGTACAAAGCAATGCTGCCCGTTCCTGTGTACAAGTCATATACCCGTTCGCTCCCGCTTAATTGGGCAAAGGACTTGGTCAGGTCATACAAACGCTGCGCTTGACGGGTATTGGTTTGAAAGAAACTTTGGGCTTGAATGGCATATTGGCGCTCACCCAATCGCTCCATGAGTACCTTTTCTCCCGAGTATACCTTGACCTCCAGCCCGTGCAAGGTGTCGTTTTTCTTGTCGTTGATCACGTAAAGCAGAGAACTAATTTGGGCAAATTCACGCTTCAAATAGGCCATCACGGCCTCTACCTCATCGCATTGATAAAAGAAAGACACCAGCACCATCCATTGGCCCTGAGCATTGCAGCGCAAGAGCAGGTTTCTCATCAAACCTTCTTGCTTGACCAAATTGAAAAAGGAGATTCCCTGAGCTTCGCAAAATTGCTTCAAACCGCGGTGAATGGCATTGACATAATCAGGCATCAGATGGCAGGCTTGCACATCCAAGACCTTGTCAAAACGCCCGGGTATATGAAATCCCAATCCTTGGGGACGCACCGGGTTTTCTTTATCAAACTCAAGCACCCAAGCTTGATCGCTGAAAGTCAAATCCAGTTTATTGCGGTAGGCATAGGTCTCGTCTGCGCCCAAAATGGGGAGGAGTTCAAAGCCGCTTTGACCGCCCAACCGTTCCAGGGCATCTTGCACTTGTTGGCTCTTAGCCTTCAATTGCTCGGCGTAGTCCAAATGTTGCCACTTGCAGCCGCCGCAGGTGCCAAAATGTTGACAGCGGGGCTCTACACGCAAGGGAGATGGCTCAATCAAGCGTACAATGCGCGCTTCCATGTAGTTTTTCTTGCGCTTGACCACCTGTATATCAGCCAGGTCGCCGGGAGCCGCAAACTTGACAAAAACCACTTGTTCATCGATGCGGGCAATGCAATTGCCTTCGGCCACCGCTGCGCCGAGGCGCACTGACTCGTACAAGGCATATTCCTTGCGCTTTTGACGACGTCCACCCATGTTATTTGGAATTCAGCGCTAGGCTCAACAAGCGTAAAAAGTCAGCTGATTCCAGGTAGCCGGGTTGGTTGTACCGAACCTCGTTAACGCCAGGATGCATCCAGAAGAAGGTAGTGGGATAACCGGTAGACTCCCCATAACTCAACCACTGGTGAAAACTGGTTTGATTGAATGACTTGCCGCCCAATTGAAAATTCTTGACCACTTCGGGGTTGAATTTCACGCAGATGAAATCTCGATTCAATGCTTCAATCACCCGAACATCGGTATAGGTCTTTTTGTCCATGACCTTGCACCAACCGCACCAATCGGTGTACGCGTCGATGAGCAAAACCTTTTTCTCGGCAACGGCCTTGGCGTACCCTTCTTCAATGCCAAACCAGGTCAACTCGTTCGAAATCGGCTCTTGGCTGGCTGCCTCTGTCACTGGCTTAGGTACGGTTGAATCAGCAAGCGTTTCGGGAGCAGCCGTTTGAAGGGCTTCTATGGGGGCATCCTGGGCCACTTGGGTTTCTTGCGATTGGCAAGAGCTGGGGCCGCTTAGCAAACTCAGGCTTGCCAGGGAAAAAAGCAGCATTTTCATGCTGCAAATGTAAGACAAAGATGGCCTGCCCTGTGTGACTGCGGTTGCAGGCAACATGCTGACCACCCATAGTCCCCTGCATTGGGAATGTACAAACGGCCAGGGCTGCCGCGGCCTGAAGAGGCCCAGTCTGATGGGCTACAGAATGCTTGTTTTGAAACTGATGTCCAAGGCTTTCACGCTATGAGTCAAGGCCCCTAGGCTGATGAAGTCTACCTGGGTTTCTGCGTATTCTTTGAGGTTGCCCAAATGAATGCCCCCCGAGGCTTCTGTTTCCACGCGACCTTGAATCAAGGAAAGGGCTTCCCGAATGAGGGCAGGGCTGAAGTTGTCAAGCATGACGCGTTGAACCCCTTCACAGTCCAAGGCCTCCCTGACTTCATTCAGATTGCGCGTTTCTACCTCCAAGGCCAAGTCCAGACCCTGCTGCTGGCGATGGCGATTGACGGCTTCTACTGCCTGACGAATGCCCCCAGCGGTATCGATGTGGTTATCCTTGAGCATGTACATATCGTACAGGCCCATGCGGTGGTTTTCTCCCCCACCCATTTTCACCGACCATTTCTCCAACGAGCGAAGCCCAGGCAAGGTCTTGCGCGTATCCAAAATACGGGTAGGGCTTTGCACCGATTGAACGATGCGAACCGCTCGTTGGGTAGCCGTTGCAATGCCCGAAGCATGTTGCAACAAATTGAGCATGAGGCGCTCAGCTGAAAGCAGCGATTGTGCCGAACCCCTCACTTCAGCCAGCAGCGTACCCGCGGGCAACCATTGGCCATCGGCCACATGGGCTTGAAAGTCCAATTCGGGATTGACTTGCAGCAGCAGTGCTTTGGCCATTTCCAGGCCAACGACCATGCCCTCCTCTTTCAGGAGCATGCGCGAATGCGCTTGGGCCTGAGCGGGAATGCAGGCCAAGGTGCTTACATCACCGCTAGCCAAATCTTCGTTTAGCCAGGCTTCTACCTGCCTTTGCCAGGCCTCGCTGTAAAAATCCATTAGGGCTTCACCAAAGGACTGACCGCCTTAGCCCCTTGCTCCGATTGCACCATGATCAAATATGTTCCAGAGGGCAAATCAGCCAAGGGGATTTCCAATGCTGAACCGCCCAGATCAGAAGCCGACCAAACGACGCGTTCAAAATAATCAACCAGCTGAACCTCAACCTGCTGACCGGCAAATGCGCTCAAATCAACGTGAGCAAAGGCGCTAGCAGGGTTTGGATATACCTCAATGTAACGCTGATCGGCCCGTTTCACAGCATTGACCTTTCCTTCGCAGGCATCGCCTGTGGGCACGAAACTCATGTCGCTAAAGTCAATGTAACAGGCCCATTCGGGATGGTCTACGAAGGGGTTGCGGTTGCCTTGCACCGAAGCTATGTATTCGCAGCGCGCAATCTCCCAGTTGCTAGGTGGGAACTGTTGACTCCACTTTTTGAGCAAATACTGATCCTGGTCGGTTCCCAAAAAGGTATTCGAGGTGGGAATGGTAAAAGGCTTGTCGCTTTTGTGGTAAGTAGCGCAGATGTAGAAATTGGAACGCGCCAAGGCTCCTTTGGCGAAATCGCGGGGTTCATACACAAACTCACCCAAAGAATCGCGGCCAAATTTACCGGCATAAAATTCAGAAGAAATGGTCTTGACCACTCCCATTGGGTAATTGGAACGAACGGCGTTGGCCCCGTTCTGATTGACGGTCCACAAAATGTACAAGTCGCTGTAGTTGGAACTGTCTTGGCTGCTCTCACCCATCCAGCTGTAGGGATAGGAGTGTTCGCGTGACATGCTGCTGAACACAAAAGGAGGGGTGAACACTTGTTTCCATCCGCTGTAGAAACATTCCATGGCCTTTTGACCACCTACGGTATCGTAGGCCTCGAAGTTATTGACCACGGTATTGATGTAGTTGGAATAGTAAACGCGAAAATGCGGATTGACCTTCGCTCGCAACTTGCTTATAAAGTCAGCATCACCCGTAGAAATGCCGTTGTAGTAGGTGCCAGGAGTCAAGCCGGGGGTCGTAAGGCTCAAGGAAGCAAACGAATCGTTGTAGTTCAAAAATGTACCGTAACCGTTCAAGGCATAAGCCCTGAAATCGTATTGGGTATTGGCCTTGATTTTGTCGATTTCCATGCTTCCCGATGGGCCCAGGTACACCACGCGGCTGCTACCCACATACCCGCCTTGTTCATAGACCTTACCGTCTTGGGGCAGGTCAGTTCCCTGCACCACCATCAGGGCATCAGCCTGGGCATGAGAACCGGTTGCCCAAACGCGGTAAGCCTTGTTGTTGCTGACAACCAAAGAAGGTTTGCCAATGGGCTGAGAGGCTATACCACCGACAATGCTATATAAATTCAAGGCAAAGGCCCCGTTTTCGGGATCGTTGCTATTCAAGGTAGCCGTGGCTTTGTAAGAACCGCTGTTGCTAGCGCTGAGTCCCAAGACCAAATCGCTGCTTTCACCGGGCTTCAAAGTCAAAGGAAGGCTGGTCTTTACCGAAAAATTCCCAGCTGATGCGCCAGTGAATTGAACGCTTTGGAGCGTCAAATCTTCGACCGTTGAGATGTTCTTCAAGGCGAACACAATGGAGGTATCGCTGCCGCTTTTAACCGTTGCACCGGGCACTTGTTCGGCGCCTTGATAGGCCACTTTGATCTCGGGCAACAAGCCTCCTGAAGCGGGACCGATGTATACATCATCCATAGCCACGTTGAATCCCGAGGCCTTGCTCGTGTAGAAAAAGCGTACGAAACGCGAACTTGACTTCAGTTTATCAATCACCTGCACAAATGACAATGACATGCTGTTGTCGTAAGCGTGTACGGTGCTCCAGCTATTTCCATCGCTAGACTCTTCGACCATGAATTTTCCTTCCCAGGAATTGCTTCCAGTGCCCCGAATCCAATA
>JAURGZ010000090.1 GCA_030833525.1 Bacteroidota bacterium
AGATCACGTATACCTTTCCGTTTCTGAATTCGACGGCAATGCCCAAGTCATTAAACCCAGCCAATGCAGCGGTTATGGCCTCTTTCAAACGAGCCACTGCTTCCTCTTTGCGGCGCCATTCGGCTTCAAGCTCTTTGACTCGGTTGCTGACGGTTTCCAGTTCTTTGCGCAATTTCTCCAAGCGCATGCGCTCGGCTTCGGCCTTGGCCAGTGCATCGTTCAGCTCGAGTTCTTTGGCTTGCAAGGTTTTGTTCTTGGCTTCCAGTTCGGAAGCGAGGTTGCGGCGTTGTTGGTCCAAGCTGCTGCCTAAATTTTGGATGTAGGCATTGTTCTCTTCCAACTTGTTTTCGCAAATCAAAATGCTGTCGTTCAAGGCCGACACGCGCAATTCGAGCGTGGTTCGTTGAAACTGCAAATCTTCCAGCACTCCGCTTAGCGCTTGGTTTTGGTCGTTGCAGTCTTGAAGCTTCATGGCTTGGGCTTTTTCCAAAGCGGCCATTTGATCCAATACCAGTTGGTGTTCTTTTTTGCTCACGCAGGAGCTGCTCAGCAGCGCTGTTGCGGCTGCAATCCAAAGCCATTTCATCAATGACGAAACTACGGCGCGCCCGGCAGGGCGCGCCGCCTTTCTCTTCACATGTGCCGCGAAGTGGACACTTTGCGTTTACCAGTTGACCTTGTAATAGAACAAGGGCAAGAGACCCAACTGATAATCGGTTTTGATGTAAGGGGCTTCGTTGATGTACGAGTACTTCAAAATGTTCTGGCGATTGGTCGCGTTGACCAAGTCGATGGCAATTTCGTGAGACACTTTTTTGGCTTCAATGCGGTAGGCGATTCGCACATCGAAACGGCGGTAGGGGTTGCCAAATCGCGCGGTGTTTTTTAAGGCGTCAACTTCAATGAATTCGCGGGCGTTTTGCGAAGCGAGGGTATCCATCGGGGAATATCGACGAGCCCCTGCCATGGTCAATTTGCCACCCAAATTCAAGCTATTGCCGTTGCCGAATACCCATTCTTTGGCGAACAAAGCATTGGCGGCGTAATCAGTGTTGAAGTCGGTGTTTCTCCAAACCCCGTCGCTGCCTTGGTACTTGGCATCGAAAACCGAGGCCGACAAGAGGTAGTAATAACCAGCATTAAAGAAGCGTTCGATGGTCAATTCGGCTCCCATGTTGCGTCCTACACCGGTGTTTTGAAGGGTGTCTGGGAAGAAACGGCTGAAACCTGAACCCGAGTTCGCCAAGCTAAAGGAGGAAGATTGCACTTCCACGGGAATACCGTTTAGGGATTGCTGATAGGCTTCAATTTTGATGCGGCTTCCAGGCTTCACGGTATAGTCCCATCCGCCGACCAAATGACGGCTGTAGGTCAATCCCATTCCCAAATTGTGGGGAGCCATGTTGCCAGGCATGCGGTAGAAATAGACATAGGGAGACTGAGTTTGAGCATGCAATCCGTAGCCCAAATTGAAGGCCGATTTGTTGCTGAATTGGTAGCGCAAACTGGCGCGAGGCAACAAGGGAGTAGGGGTGCCTTTGTCGCGTTTCAATCCGGCAATGTGGGTGTAGCGAACGGGTAGGTAACTCCACCCAGCGACACCGCTAACGGCTTCGCCTTGGGGGTCGTACATAGAGGTCAATTGAGCCTGCACACCTGCAGTCAATGTCAAACGGCGATCCAATCGGTATTTCCAATTGATGTAGGGTATGGCGGTCAGGCTTTGAGCATCTGAAGCCCAACGTGTCGACCATTTCCAATAGGTGTCAGGTTGGGCGGGATTGTAGTTCAAACCGCTGTCGTGAAAATGATAGAAGTACTGATTCAATTGAACCCCGTATTTCACCACCGAGCGGTTGCTGATTTTCTTGTTGATGAAGAAATGCCCTTGAAGAGAGCTGACGACAAAGTCATAATCCAAATTGGGCACAAGGGAATCAATGGCGTAGCGAAACAGGGTTTCTCCATCGCGCTCGAGTGTGTCGGTGATGCGACGAAACACCAATTGGTGGTCGGCGCGCACGCTTTGGGAAGTAGCCGATACGATGAATTTGGCGTAGCTGTTGTTGTTCAAGGGCTTCATGTATGAAGCGCCAACGACGCCCATGTTGGAGCCGAACAACTGATCGCGGTCATTGTCTCCGTAAATATTGGGAGAGCTCTCGAGCTGGTCAGAGATGAGAATGTCGATCTGGCTCTTACCGCCTATACCAAAGAAATCCAAGGTGGCATTGTCCTTCATGGGTACATGGACCTTGAAGAAGGCGTCTTGGTAAGCGGGAACCGCATCGGTTCCAACGGCTATGTTGAGCTTGGAAAAAAGGTTGAGGGTGGAGTAGCGGTATCCGGCAATGAAAGAAGCCCCTTTTTTACCCAAGGGAGCTTCGGCGTTCAAGTCCCAACCCAAGAAACCGAGTTGAGAGCTGAATTCGGCTTTTTCGTTGTTGCCGTTTCGCATGCGCAGGTCAAAGGCTCCA
>JAURGZ010000001.1 GCA_030833525.1 Bacteroidota bacterium
AAGCCCTTGCCATTGCTCAACATTGGCCCCGACCAGCGCATTTGTACGTACGAGAGCGTGGTGTTGGATGCGGGTCACAACGACACGGTGAAGTACTTGTGGAGCACCATGGACACGACCCAAAAGATCGAGATCAACGTAGCGGGTAAATACTCGGTGCGCGTGACAGAGACCAAGTGGTTGTGCCAGAAGTGGGATACGATGGAGCTGTTTGTCAACGACACGGTCATCGCCAATGCGGGACCTGACGTGACGATCTGCCACTTGAAGAGCACCTTGCTGGCGGCCCAGCACGCCCCTGTGAACCGCACGGCGAGCTACACCTGGTACGATTTGACCGGTGCCAAGACCTTGGGTAGCGACATGGGTTATACGGTATCACCGAAGAACACGAATACCCCGGGCCAACCCGCTCAGAACTTCTACTACCGCTTGTATGCGAGTGTGACCCAAGGGGGCCATACCTGCGAAGACGACGATACGGTGAAGGTGAAGGTGAATACACTTCCCTTTGTGAAGTGGGATCCCAAGCCCTTGAAGGCCCAGTGCTACGACTACGGTGACATTGAGTTGAACAACTTCTTCAACCGCGGCAAAGAGACCGGCGTGCGCATGTGGGCGGGTTCTTTGTGGAAGCCGAACAACATGATCGACAGCATTCTGCCCGATCGCCACTTGTTCAAGACCACCTTGTTGGACAACAACTTGCTTCAGAACGGCAACAACCTGCAGATGAAGGTATACGGCTGGTACAAAGACACGAACGGCTGTATCAACATCGACTCAGTGGTTCAGCGCATCAACGGCAACCCCGTGGTGGTGCTGGATACGCTATCATACTGCCAAGACTTGGGTGAAGCCCTGATGGACAATAGCATGATTCGCCCCAAGGTAAAAGTGGGTGTGAAGTTGGATTGGTCGGTGTTGGATTACCCCAACGGCGTAGACCCCAGCAGCATTTTGGTGAATAACAACCCCTGGGGTACCCCCGATTGGCGCTTCAAGTTTGGAGACCCCACCGAAGACTATTACCAGGGTCAGTATAAGTTCCAGCTCTGCGTGGAAGACCAATTGACGGGCTGCCGTACTTGTGATTCTACGATCATTGACATTGTAGCCGAACCTACGGTGAAGGTGAAGTCACCCGACCCTGTCTGCGTGAACTGGAAGTTGATGGAATTGTACGATTACATCACAGTCAACGGCGTTCAAGCCCAAGACGGCGACGGTTCCTTGTACGAGATCATCGAGTACAACTACAACCGCAACGACCCGAAGGTGAAGAACACCAATTTGATTGGCGGTCACCAGTTCCTTCCTGCCTTTGGAACGGGTACCTGGTACATACGCTACAGCAACGCGGGAACGGGTTGCTTGAAGCAAGACAGTTTCTACATCTACGTAAACGATACGCCCGATGCGGTGATGCAGCCCCCCATTACGGTGTGCAGCAGCTTGGGTGATTTGGACTTGACCACCCGCGTGGACAAGGCGAACACGAAGCCTGCCTCTGCGGTAGGGGTGTGGAGCGGCCCGAACGTGAACTCAGCAACCAGCAAGTTTACGCCGGTTACCAACAAGACGGCCAACATCGAAGGCCCCCGCATCTTGACCTATGTGCTGACCGATAACAACGGTTGTACCGATACAGAATCCTACAACGTGTTTGTACGAACCCAGCCCGAGGTGCAGATCACCACGCAAAAGCCGGCTCAGGCCTGCGAACGCACTCCGTTTGCGATACAGAGCAGCAGCTTGTTCAGCGATGGCAAAGTGACTTGGACGCGCTTGAACGGCTCAGACGGTTCGATCGACAATGCGGCATCCGAGAACATCAGCTACCAGCATGGCTTGCAGGATAGCGCGAACAAAGGAGCGTATTTGAAGGTAACCACAGTGCCCATCGCCAACGATGTGTGCCCGCCGGCCTCAGATAGCATCGAGATCATCTTGCACCAGTACCCTGTGTTGACGCCATTGGCGCTGCAGACGGGATGTGTGCCCTTGCTGACTACATGGATGGCTGAAGAGAACAAGGGCATTCCTGCCTCTCAGTTGCAGTACCGCTGGACTTTTGGAAACGGCGATACCAGCAACTTGCAAAACCCCAGCATTACCTACAAACAGCAGGGCAAGTACGACGTGAGCTTGACGGTGATCAACACGGCAGGCCCCTGCGCAGCGACGACGAGTTTGCGTCCTGCGGTAGAAGCATACCCGATTCCTGTAGCGAAGTTCGTAACCGATCCTCCTTACAGCACGACGGTGGCTTTGCCGAAGTTCAAGATTACGAACATGAGCACGATCACCCAGAGCCCATTTGCGCCCACCTTGCGCTACAACTGGGATTTTGGAACCGGCAATGCCAACGATACATCTACGATGAAGGATCCCCGCTTTGCCTATGGCAAGGATACGGCGACCTACACGATTCGCTTGATCACCACCAGCAACCACGGCTGCAGCGACACGGCTGAACGCAAAGTGGTGGTTGGGCCTGATATCATTGTATTCATTCCTGACGTGTTCACTCCTGATGGAGCGGGTCCTCAGCGCAACAACACCTTCAACGCAGTGGCTAGCAACTTTAAAGCCTACAACATGCGCATCTACAACCGCTGGGGTGAAAAGTTGTTCGAGACTGATGACATCAACATCGGTTGGGACGGTACTGCCAACGGCGCCGAGTGCCAACAAGATGTTTACGTGTATCACATTGAAGTGATTTCATTTGACGACAAACCCTATAAGTTCGATGGTACGGTTACGCTCTTGCGCTAACCACCGGCCATCTCTTTCATAAAAAAAGCCCCGAATCTTCGGGGCTTTTTTTATGAATCATGGGGTTGAAAAACCCCAATGAAGAATTATAGTCATACTTGAATGCCTTCGTCTGAATTATGAATCATGGGGTTGAAAAACCCCAATGAAGAATTATAGTCCTACTTGAATGCCTTCGTCTGAATCAGGGGGTTGAAAAAACCAATCAAGGATCAGAGTCCTACTCGAATGGCTTCGGCCAACAGACGATCGGCTTGAATGGGAACTACACCTGTTTCTTCACAAACCAGCCCCCCAGCGAGATTGCTTAAGGCAGCCAAGGTGTTCCAAGGGCATTTCTTGGCCAAACACAAGGCGGCCACGCTCACAACCGTGTCGCCCGCCCCGCTGACATCAGCGATGTTGCGAACATGAGCAGGCAGGAGGTATTCTTCTTCGCCGCACAAAAGGTATACGCCTTTTTCGCTCAGGGTTACCATGGTGGCTTGGTTGCGTAAGATGCCATTCAATTCATGAACAGCCGCTCGAATTTCGTCCATGCTCGACAGCGCCCCTTCTAAGTTCAGTCCCTCTCGAATCTCTTTGAGATTGGGTTTGAATAGGGTGGCCTTTTTATAGCTCAAGAAATTGGATTTTTTAGGATCTACAATGGTCGGAATGCCGTGCTTTTGACACAGCTCCAAAAAAGACTCGATGTTCAAGCCGTGCAATACACCCTTGTTGTAATCTTCAAAGATGACCACATCGGCATTGTCCAATTCGCGGCGAAAATGTTCTTCGAGCAAATACGAATCCAGGGTGTCCAGGTCGTCCTTTACTTCGTGGTCTATGCGCAGCAACTGGTGATTGTTGCCCAACACGCGTGTTTTGGTAGTGGTTTTGCGCTTGTCGCTAACCAGCAGAGCACGAGTGGTCATGCCGGCGTCTTCCAACAATCGTCGCAAGTCTTCCCCTTCTTTATCGCGGCCAATGGCCGAGCATAAAACGGGAATGGCCCCAAGGGCCTTGAGGTTTAAGGCTACGTTTCCGGCCCCTCCCAGTCGGCTGTCGAAGCGCTGAACGTCGACCACAGGAACAGGGGCTTCAGGGGAAACGCGATCTACTTTTCCAATGATGTAATTGTCGACCATGACATCGCCCACAATGAGGACGCGCACGCCGTAAAAACTCTTCATCAAATCATCGATAGCAGTCTGTTGCATGTATGGGCAAAGGTAAGGGTTTAATTCAGGGCCTCGAAGGCCAGTTTGAGTCGACGGCAAGCTTCGAGCAAGGATTCTTCAGCGGCCGCATAAGAGAGCCGTATGCAATTGGGGGCTCCGAATCCAGTTCCGGATACGCAGCTTACACCGGCTGATTCCAAAAGGTAAAGACACAGGTCCTCGCTGCTTTCCAAGCTATTTCCTTGTGGGTCAGACTTGCCCAGGTAATGGCTTACGTCGGGGAATACATAAAAAGCCCCGGCCGGTACCGGCATTTGAAGGTGGGGAATCTCGTTCATGGCCTTGATGACCAAATCGCGCCGAGATTGAAACCGGTCGCACATTTGACGCACCTCAGACTGATCACCATTTAGAGCGGCTACTCCTGCCCATTGGGCTACGCTGTTGGCTCCTGAGGTAAACAGGCCTTGAACCTTGTCACAGGCCGCTACCAAGTCTTTGGGACCGGCTAAGTAACCCAAGCGCCAACCGGTCATGGCGTAGCCTTTGCTAAAGCCATTCACGATGGCCAGTCGATTTTGCAAGGCCTCATGGGTAGCCAAACTGCTGTGCGGCCCCTCGTATTGAATGTGCTCGTAAATCTCGTCAGAAAGGATGAACACCTGCGGATACCGCTCCAGGACCTCAGCCCAAGCGTCGAGTTCGGCCGGCGTCATAACGGCCCCTGAAGGGTTGCAAGGGGAAGAAAAGAGCAGCAAGCGAGTTTTATCGGTAATGGCTGACTCCAGCTGCTGGGCCGAAGCTTTGAAATCTTGGCTCGCATCGGTATACAGAGGTACCACTTTGCCCCCGGCATATTCTACCATGGTCGGATAGCTCACCCAATACGGGGCGGGCAAGATGACTTCGTCGCCTGGGTTTACCAAAGCCAATACGGCATTGATCAAACTTTGCTTGGCGCCGCTGCTGATGATGATTTGGTCAGCTTGGTATTGGACCTTGTTTTCACGCAGCAATTTGTCGCAAATGGCCTGTCGCAATTCAGGTATGCCCGAAACAGGAGGGTAGTGGGTTTGCCCAGATTGGGCAGCTTCATGAGCCGCTTCGCAAATGAAAGCAGGGGTGTCAAAATCGGGCTCACCAATGCTCAAACTGATGATGTCACGCCCGGCGGCTTTGAGTTCGCGGGCTTTCTTGGTCATGGCCAAGGTTTGGCTTTCCACAATATCGGCTATGCGCTGACTGATACGGGTCATACACAAAAATACCGAATCGGGCCGGCAATTGCCCGTATTTTTGTTCGGTGAAGATTCTGTTTGTTGCCAACCGCATGCCTTACCCGCCATATCGGGGAGACAAATTGAAAATCTTCAATTTGGCCAAGCAATTGGCCCCTTTTCACCGCCTTCATTTGTTGACCGTGGCTGAGTCTCACGAAGACATTGCCTACGGGGAACAATTGAAAAAAATGACCCTCGACAATGGGTTGCCATTGTTTGAGCGCATCGATTGGGTGTACCGGCCCAAGTTGAAGTCCTACGGGGCCGCCTTGTTGGGGCTGTTGGGGAATAGGCCCTTGCAACTCGCATTTTTTCGATCCCGAGCCTTTCAAAAGCGCTTGAATTTTTTTCTCGGTGAATCGTACGACGCCATTCACGTGCAACACTTGCGCATGGGGCAATATTTTGATGGTTCTGTTCCCGCTAATGCCGTTTTGGATTTGCCCGACGCGTTTAGCTTGTATTGGAAGCGCAGGCGCGACCAAGCTCGAAATCCCTTGCTCAAATGGTTCAATGCCATGGAATATCGACGCATGAAAATCTGGGAACAGCGATTGCTTCCTCAGTTTGCGTTGAACTTGGTCTGTTCCCACGAAGACCGGGCCTATTTGCAAGAACATTGTGGTTTGGCTCAAGGCCAACTCAATATGCTTCCCAATGGAGTTGACACCGATGCTTTTGCACCCCAGTCGGTCGATTCACCGAGGGCTCAAGTCTTGTTTACCGGGAACATGGATTATGCTCCCAATGTAGATGCCGTTGCATGGTTCGCTGCTGAGATTTGGCCAGAGGTATTGAAACAAGTGCCCCACGCGAAATGGATCATAGCCGGTCAACGGCCGGTGGCCTCGGTGCGGGCTTTGGAAAGTGAATCCATACAAGTGCTGGGTTTTGTGCCCCATTTGGCTGATGCCTACGCCCATGCTCAGGTGGTGATAAGCCCATTGCGTTTGGGTGCGGGTACTCAAAACAAGGTTTTGGAAGCCATGAGCATGGCCAAAGCGGTTGTGAGCAGTGAGGTTGGATTTTACGGATTGGGCATCGAATCTGGGCAAGGCGTGGTGTTGGCCAAGACGGCGGCTGAAATTGCCAAGGCCACCGTCGCGTTGTTGCAGAATCCTGATCAGGCTGTTGACATTGGCCAAAAAGGTTATGAGTTGGTTCAGTCTCGATTTGCTTGGAGGGTAGTAGCCAAGCAATTGGAAAATTATTTACAAGGCATTCGAAGGGATTAGGGCACTCAAATCAGGCCCAGTACGTGTATATTTGGGCTATGAGAAAAGTGCTTTTTGTACTCTGTTCAATAGCCGCAATGACCTCGGGCATTGCGCAGTCAGGTGATTCCATGACCAAGCTTTTGCTCGGCCAAGTGAAGTTCAGAAACATTGGTCCAGCCAAGACAAGCGGTCGCGTGGTTGATTTTGCCGTTAATCCAGATCAACCTTCTCAATATTACGTAGCTACGGCCTACAGCGGCGTCTGGAAGACAGACAACAATGGCACTACTTTTCAACCCATTTTCGATCGTTATGGCACCCAGAGCATCGGGTGCGTGGCCATCAATCCGCAGAATGTCAACGAAATATTCGTAGGGACGGGCGAGAACAACAACCAACGCAGCGTGGGCTATGGAAATGGCCTGTACAAGAGCAGCGACGGGGGTAAGAATTTTCACCTCGTGGGCTTGAAAAACAGCGAACACATTGGCAATGTGGTGTTTCACCCCAGCGAAAAAGGCACCCTCTATGTGTCGGCCTACGGTCCTGTTTGGAGCAAAGGGGGAGAGCGAGGCGTTTACAAAAGCACCGACGGGGGTGAAACCTGGGTGCAGATGCACAAAGTTTCAGATTATACGGGTTGCAACGAAGTGCACATCGATCCCAGCAACCCTGCCATTGTTTATGCAGCCTATCACCAGCGCATGCGCCATGAATATACCTACCTGGGCGGTGGGCCTGAATCGGCGGTGTACCGTTCGATTGACGGTGGCAAAACCTGGAAAAAGCTAAACGGCGGCCTGCCAGGGGGTGATTTGGGAAGAATAGCCTTGGCCTTGCCCGCTGACCATAAGGGTTGGATTTACGCCATGGTAGAAGGTTCCAGTGACAAAGGGGGTATTTACCTATCAAAGGATTTCGGCGAAAGCTGGGTGAAGCAGAGCTCTTACCAGACTTCGGGGAATTACTACCAAGAATTGGTATTGGACCCCAATGACGGGGAGACGCTCTTCATGTTGGATACCTACCTTCACGGTTCAAGCGATGCTGGAAAAACAGTAAAACCGCTGTCTGAGACTTATAAACACGTAGATAACCACGCCCTGTGGGTAGACCCGTCGAACTCGAGCCATTGGTTGGCAGGTTGCGACGGCGGCATCTATGAAACCTACGACAAAGGAGCGCAGTGGATTTTTAAGTCCAACCTGCCCATTACTCAGTTTTACCGGGTTTCGGTAGACAATTCAGAGCCTTTCTATAACGTCTACGGTGGAACCCAAGACAACTACAGTTTGGGTGGCCCCAGCCGCAACAACAGCAACAACGGCATTGGCAGTGAAGAGTGGTTTGTGACGGTAGGGGGAGATGGTTTTAAATCTCAAATTGACCCCTACAATCCCAACATCGTATATGCGCAATGGCAGTACGGTGGGTTGATTCGTTTCGATCGCCAAACCGGTGAGGAGTTAGACATCAAACCCCATGTAGGGCCCGGGGAACCCGCATTGCGCTGGAATTGGGATGCGCCATTGCTGATTTCTCGTTACAACCCTGCTCGTTTGTATTTCGCAGCGAATCGCGTTTTTGTAAGCCCTGATCGCGGGAATTCATGGAAGGCCATTTCAGGGGATTTGAGCCAGCAAATCGACCGCAACAAGCTGCCCATCATGGATCAAATTTGGGGATTGGATGCGGTAGCCAAGAATCAGAGCACCAGTATTTACGGCAACATTACCTACTTGTGGGAGTCGTTTCACGATTCCCTGACTTTGTTCGCGGGGACCGATGATGGGGTTGTACGCTATACCCAAGACGGGGGATTGAGCTGGAAAACCTGCAGCCAAAATTTCCCGGGTGCTCCGGCCAATACCTTTGTTTCCTCGATTTACAGTTCGCGATTCGACGCCCAAACGCTTTATGTCACCTTAGACAACCATCGCAGGGGAGATTACAAGCCTTATGTGTTCAAGAGTACGAATTTGGGTAAGACTTGGGTAGCCATCAACACCGGCATTCCTGCCAATGCTCCCATCAAGTGCTTTTTGGAGGATTATAAAAACAAGGATCTGCTGCTAGTCGGGCATGAGTTCGGTATGGTCATCAGTTTCAATGGAGGGAAGACTTGGTACAATTGGAACGGCGGCTTGCCGCCCATCGCCATCAAGGATATGGTGTTTCAGGAGCGCGAAGATGATCTGGTAGTTGCCACTTTCGGCCGCGGATTCGCCGTGTGCGATGACTTTCATGTGCTGCGCGATTTGAGCGGAATCGGTCAATCAGCGGCATTGGCAACTATGACTGGTTCTTCAGCCAAGGCGAGCTCAGCCATATTGACGGTAGAAAAAGCCGATTTATTTGGAGAATCATCCCCTTTGGGTCGTCCCGGCAATGGATTTGTAGGCTCCACTCGTTATTTCGCTCCCAATCCCGATTTTGGGGCTCAAATCTATTTCTACAATGCCGATGAGTATAAAAGCATTGAAGACCGCCGCCACGAGCGCGAAAAGGCGTTGGCAACAGATAAAATGGCCCAAGTTTATCCGCAGAAAGATTCCATTTATTGGGAGTCGGTAGAGGCCTTGCCAGAGTATTTCATTCGCATTCGACTGTCTACGGGCACCCAATCGGTGGCCATGATTTCAGTGCCGTCTGGGGTTGGATTCAAAAAAGTTTCATGGAACCTGCGCTATACAGACCGATCCGAATTGCCTTCAGGGAAAAATGGCAAGCCTGAATCGTCAGACTTTGTTCCCGAGGGTTTGTATGTCGCTGATTTGATGCGTTTGCATCAAGGTCAATGGATCACCTTAGCGACGGGCCAGCCATTTGAAGTTCGCCGCTTGTTTTCTTCCAGTTTGGCTCCCGCTTTGTCTCAGGCTGAACGTGAAATTTTCCAAGCTCGTGCAGCCGAAATTCGCAAGGAATTGTCTTTGATGCTTCGCCTGTTGAAAGAGTTGAATGCAGGTTTGGAGGAGTTGAGCCATTTGGAATACGTACTCAAGCCCACTGACAAAGGAGATTTGAAAACGGTGGCCGAGTTGCAGAGTCAACGCTTAGCACTGGATTTGGCCATTAACGGAAACCGTGCCTTGGCGGGTCATGAATTTGAAACGCCTGAATCCATTACAGAACGCGCAGGAAACCTTTGGTATTATGCCAATAGCTCTACCTATGGCCCGACTCTGAGTCACCAACAAGCCTTGTCAGAGGTTGCGCAAGAAATGCAGCAGGTGAGAGTCGATATGGCAGCCGTTTTAAAGGCGTATGAAGAACTTGTGATGTCTTTGCGTGACAAAGGCTATCCGACGCCGGTATTGTTTCGCTAAAAGGCTTTATGGCGGCGAAATTGACTAGCGATGAACGCATCGCCCGAATGACCTTGTCTTCGGTGTATCCTTTGTATAGGCAAAAGGTAGAAAGAAAGGGGAGAGGCGAAGCCGAATTGAAAACAATCTTGGCTTGGTTCCTGGCTGTCCAGTTGGAAGAATTCGATGCTCTTTTGGCTGAGCCCATTTCCTTCGAAGCCCTATTTCAAAACCGCCAGCTATGCGCAGAAACGGAACTGGTTGGCGGTAGCATCTGCGGCATTCGCATTGCTGACATAGACAATGAACTCACTCAAAAGGTAAGGCGCTTGGATAAAATTGTAGATGAACTGGCGCAGGGTAAGGCGTTATCCAAAATCATGCGCAAGTTGGATGTATGAATGCGTCGACGTTATTTGCCTGATGAGGCAAGGCATAAAAAAAGCCCCGAGCAATCGGGGCTTTTTTATGGAGCAAGAATGGATTATTCGTGCCCTTCTTTGTCTTTGCAGCATGCCTTGGGAGCTTCCTCTTTTTTCTTGCAGCAATCTTTTTCGTCTTTTTTACAGTCTTGGCCGCTCTTGCAGTCCTTAGCCGGTTGACAAGCTGCGGTGCAAGGCATCAAGGCTCCGGTAGAATCAAAGTGGCTCATGCAAGCGGCCATCTCTTCTTCAGAGCAACCTTTGGCTTCACACTTGGCTTTGCACTGATCAGCGGTCATGCCTTCTTCGATGCACTCGTGTGCGGCACACATGCCTTTGCTGTCACATTGTTCGGTTTTGGCTTCGCAGCCATCCATGTCTTGGCATTCGCCAGCAGAAGCACCCGAGATGTAGGGAGCGATGATCAAGGAAACAATGGAAGTCAATTTGATCAAAATGTTCATGGAAGGACCACTGGTGTCTTTGAAAGGATCACCAACCGTATCACCGGTTACAGAGGCCTTGTGAGGCTCTGACTTCTTGTAGTATGTCTCGCCGTCGATGACTACCCCTTTTTCAAAAGATTTCTTGGCGTTGTCCCAAGCACCGCCGGCATTGTTTTGGAAAATACCCATCAATACGCCGCTTACGGTAATGCCGGCCAACATGCCACCCAATACCTCGGGTCCAAACAAGAAACCAACCAATACGGGAGACAACAAGGCAATGGCGCCAGGAGCCAACATTTCGCGAATAGAAGCTTTGGTCGAAATTTCTACACACTTCTCATATTCGGGTTCTGCTTTGTATTCCATGATGCCGGGAATCTCTTTGAATTGACGGCGAACTTCTTTGACCATGTCCATAGCGGCACGGCCTACGGCTGAAATAGCCAAAGCTGAGAAGATGAACGGTATCATGGCTCCGATGAACAAGCCAGATAATACGTCGGCTTTGTAAATGTCAATGCTGTCAATGCCCGCTACACCTACGAAGGCGGCAAACAAGGCCAATGAGGTCAAGGCCGCTGAAGCGATGGCAAAACCTTTACCAGTAGCAGCAGTAGTGTTGCCTACGGCATCCAAAATGTCGGTACGACCGCGAACCTCTTCGGGCAATTCGCTCATTTCAGCAATACCGCCGGCATTGTCAGCGATAGGGCCGAAGGCGTCAATAGCCAACTGCATGGCTGTAGTGGCCATCATGCCCGCAGCCGCAATGGCTACACCGTACAAACCGGCGAAGGCAAATGAACCGTAAATACCCGCAGCCAAAACCAAAATGGGGATCACGGTTGATTCCATACCAATGGCCAATCCGCCGATGATGTTAGTAGCGTGACCGGTAGCCGATTGTTGAATGATGCTGTTGACAGGGCGCTTACCCATAGCGGTATAGTATTCGGTAACAATGCTCATCAAAGCACCCACTACCAAACCGACCATAATGGCTCCAAAAACTTGGCCTGAAGTGAAGATCACTCCGCGCAGTTCCATTTCAGCGGGCAACATCCAATCTACGATGAAGTAACAGGCTATGCCGGTGAAAATGATGGAAGACCAGTTGCCCATGTTCAAGGCGTTTTGAACATTGCCATCTTCGCCTTTGATGCGCACAAACCAGGTGCCCATGATGGAGAAAACAATGCCCAAACCGGCGATCAACATGGGGAGCAAAATGGGGGACAAGCCACCGAAATTGTCTACCACAATGATTTCGCGACCCAAAACCATGGTAGCCAAAATGGTAGCCACGTATGAGCCAAACAAATCGGCACCCATACCCGCAACGTCACCTACGTTATCACCCACGTTATCGGCGATGGTTGCAGGGTTGCGTGGATCGTCTTCGGGAATGCCGGCTTCTACTTTTCCTACCAAGTCAGCTCCCACGTCAGCAGCTTTTGTATAAATACCGCCACCCACGCGAGCGAACAACGCAATGGATTCAGCACCCAACGAGAAACCCGTCAATACTTCGATCGTACGTTCCATGCCTTCGGTGCCCATGCCTTCTCCAAACATTTTGTAGAAAATGATGAACAAACCGCCCAAACCCAATACGGCCAAACCGGCAACACCCAGACCCATAACGGTTCCTCCATTGAAGGAAACACGCAATGCATTGGGCAAGCTCGTTTTAGCAGCTTGAGTGGTACGAACGTTCGCTTTGGTTGCGATGTTCATGCCAAAATAGCCAGCGGTGGCAGAGAAAAATGCACCGATCAAGAAGGCTACGGCAATCAGCCAATGCGAATGAATGGCACGACCGTTAACTTCGGTGATGGTACCGCTGTAAGCCAACAAAACGGCGGCTACAATGGCGAAATAGCTTAACACTTTCCACTCGGCGCGCAAGAAAGCCATGGCGCCTTTGGCAATTTTGGAGGCCAGGTTTTGCATTTTTTCATCACCGGCGTCTTGCTTGCCTACCCATGCGCTTTTCAGGGCCATCACGACGAGGCCTAATACACCCAGGGCGGGAATCAAATAAAGAATCGAACTGTTCATAAATCTTGGCTATATACTATAGTAAGGGGCGCGAAATTAACCCTTTGCAGTGAAAACGTAAAAGGTTTCCACCAATCAGCCGCTAAACTTTTTAGTCTTAAGGCGTTTGAATGATCAAAGGTTGGCTGAATCTCACAGAGCTGAGTTCAAGCGAAAGGGAATAAATTCCGGGGGAAACAGCCCATTTCAATTGAGCTTGGCCTGCCGCGGAATTGACCTTGCCTTGGTGCAGCATTCGACCACTTGCATCGAGCAGTTCCCAATTCCATGGCCCATCGATGGGTAATCCCGCGATTTGAATCTCGCCCTGACTAGGCTGGGGGTATATGGAGAGGCTGGGGGAGGCCCACTCTTCACCAGAGGCCATGCGGGTGCTTCCAAACTGGGCAGCACTGGTTTGCCAATAGGTTCCTGAACCGGTTTCTATGAGCTCCACGCTTCGCACGGCGTACAGGGTTCCTGCATCGATGAGCATTCGGTCTTCAAAAACCAACTCGGTCAAGGGTTCGCGATTCAATTGGTACCAGATGCGATTGACGGTATCAACTCGGTAAACGTTGTAGCCGGCTACGGTTTCGCTGCAAGCGTCCCAGCGCAGCCAATTGGAGCCCAATTGGCGTTGAACCCTCAGGGCCCCAGGTCGGGGACTTGGACTCATTTCCAGGGTTGGGTCGCCCATAAGGGCGATGAAAACGCCTTTCCAAGAGCCGTTGAACGAGCCGTTGAAGTAATCATTGACATTGTTTTGAGTGATGCGAGCTCCGTAGCCCATGTGCATACCCATGCCCATGTGGTGTACATACCATTTGGGAATGCCGCCCCAAAAACAGCTCAAACTGCCGGCAGCCAAGGCTGAACGCATCAGGTTGTTTTTGATGTCCCAATCGCCAAAATAACTGCCTGCAAGCATGGTGAAAGCATTGAAGAAACTGTCTTTTTGTGCCGCAAATTGAGCCGAAGTTCCCACTCCGTTGCAGCTGGTGTAGCTGCCGGCTCCGCAGCCATAGCTCCACAAATAGGACCGATTTTTTTGACTACTGAGGTAGTCAGCGGCATCGTTGGTGCTAGACAGGGGCAACAAAGCAGCAAAATTGTGGTAGCCGCTAGAGGCTAAATTCAAGCCTGTAAAGTTGTTGTCGATCAGCGCGATCTTCTCAAATTGAGAGCGCTTCAGGCCGTAATGCCAATCCATGCTGCGTCGCAAATATTGGCGAGTCAAGGCGGTGTCGTCCTTGTTAAAGGCATCCATTTGGTAGAAATCGGCTCGGCCCATGTCCAATTCTACTTGGTTGGCTATGACACTTTGGTCGAATTTGCCATCACCCGGGACATTGTGATGCCGCGTTTGATTGCCGGTGGTGCAACTCACGGTTTCGTCTGTGTAATTGCCTTTCAAGTCGCCGTAATAAGCATCGGCAGGCCATGCACCGGTATGGTTTCCAACCCCTTCTACGTGTCCATCTGGCGGCGGACGATCGCCCGAATTGGAAAAGTAGCCACTGTAGGGCACGGGAACATGGCCTATGATGTACAAAGCGCTGGGCTGGAATTTGCTTTGATTGCAAAAGGCGAGAATTCGGGTTTTTACAGCCGCGGCGCTTTCGCCTCTGCCGGCGTACAGGCAGTCAGAAAACCAACCTCGTGCCAAGAGGTTCTCACGCAGTTCTTGTATGTCCTGAGATAAGGCACCTATATAAGCACTGTCGATGAGCAATAACATGTGGCCTCGCTGCGCTCGGCCAAAAAACCATGAACTATCAGGTGCTACCCGAAAAGCCTCATTGCCCGCATAGGTAAATCCAAAGGCTTCGAACCCGCCGCTGGTATTCACTTTGGCCACCAAGTATTCCATGGCTTGACCGGGAAGCAAGTCGGGATCGGTCCATGAAGTGTCGCCAGAAGTCCCGGAAATGTTGATCAAGGGACTGCCCCAATCGCCGTTGGTATGAATCAAGTTGCGTTTGTAGATGCGAAAGGTGCCGCTGTAGGTCTCGGGTTTCCATTCCAAGCGCAAACCATTTTCGCCCAATGCCTCTGCATGGAAACGATGAACCTGAGTTTTGGCGACTTGGGCTAGGAGAGAAGAGCCTGCCAAAAGTGCCAGCAACGAGCAAATTCGTGGGTTAATATTCATGGCACAGCAATTATACAAATTGCCTGAGACAAACAGGGAAAAGCCTTAAATTTGCGCCGCGCGGGTGTGTGCTGCGAGCACAAGAAAAACCCAGCATAAAGGCCAACAGAATTCAATGGAGAAACTGAGCAATCGATCTAAGTTGGTGGTCAACAAAGAGATGAGCTTTTCAGAGCGCATCTATTTGCCAGCCATCCTCAAAGGAATGGCGATTACCTTGAAGCATTTTTTCAAGCCCGCCGCCACGGTGAAATATCCTGAGCAAACGCGCCCTATGTCTTCCATATACCGAGGACAACACGTGTTGAAGCGCGATGAATCGGGTCGTGAGCGTTGCACCGCCTGCGGTTTGTGTGCAGTGGCTTGTCCTGCAGAAGCCATCACCATGGTGGCCTCTGAGCGCGAAAAAGGCGAGGAACATTTGTACCGGGAAGAGAAATATGCATCGACTTATGAAATCAACATGCTTCGTTGCATTTTTTGCGGTCTATGCGAAGAAGCTTGCCCCAAGCAAGCCATTTTCTTGACCGATCGCATTGTCGATGCTGATTTTGGTCGTGGCGAATTCATATACGGCAAAGACCGATTGGTAGAGCCCGTAGACGAGCGAGTGGATGTCTCAAAGCGCCAAGTTTGGTCCTATAACAACGAAAACGCATGAGTTCTTTGCCCATTCCTTTTTTGGTCTTGTCTTTTTTGACCATTCTCTGCGCCTTGTATGTGGTTTCGAGTAAGAACCCCGTGCACAGCGTGTTGGCCTTAATCGTGGCTTTCTTTAGCATTTCAGCGCATTATGTGTTGTTGAATGCTCAGTTCTTGGCCATTGTCAACCTCATGGTCTACGCCGGCGCCATCATGGTGCTCTTCTTGTTCGTGCTCATGCTCCTGAATTTGGGTAAAGCCGCTGAGCCCATCAAGTCCAATGCCTGGGCCATTTCGGCCGCCATCTCTGCCGGAAGCATTTTGTTGATTTTAACCGCAGCCTTTCAGCGCAGCGGTGAACAAGTGTATCGCAACCCCTCAGACTCGGTGGGTTTGGTGAAAAATTTGGGTAAGGTCTTATTCGGGGAGTATTTGATACCCTTTGAATTGTCTGGGGCTTTGTTCATAGGCGCCATGGTAGGGGCTGTTCTGCTCGGCAAGCGCGATTCGGGTGATCACGAATCGGCGGCCTTGGCTGAAGAGAAAGGAGAAAACGCATGAATACTGTTTTTCAACAGGTTGATATAAGCCATTACATTTACCTCAGCACGGTGCTTTTCTGCATTGGATTGTTCGGGGTTTTGTTTCGGCGCAATGCCATCGTGCTTTTGATGTGCATCGAACTGATGCTCAATTCGGTGAATTTGTTGTTGACCGCATTTTCGACCTACATGGGCGATTCGAGTGGTCAACTTTTTGTGTTCTTTATCATGGTAGTAGCCGCAGCTGAAGCCGCTGTGGGTCTGGCCATTTTGGTGATGATTTACCGAAATACGCGCAGTACGACTGTCAACTTCTTAAGCAATTTGAAAGGCTAATCATGGGATTGTATGCATTGATATTGTGGCCCTTGTTGGGTTTTGCCATCAACGGTTTGTTGGGTTCTAAGTTGCCCAAAACAGTGGTGGGAATGATCGGTACAGCGGCTGTACTCATTCCTTTTGTGAGTGCGGTTTCCATGTGGGGAGCCGTTCAAGAAGGTGCTTTAGTTAGCCGGGCCTTTACATTTTTACAAGTGGGCGATTTGCACATAGAGTTCAAACTGCTGCTCGATCGCTTGAGCCTGGTGATGGCCTTGGTGATTACCGGTATTGGCACCTTGATTCACCTGTATTCCATGGCTTACATGGCTGAAGATGCCGGTTTTTATAAGTTTTTCGCTTACCTAAACCTGTTTGTATTCAACATGTTGATTTTGGTTCTGGGAGCCAATTTCATGATGCTTTTCTTCGGCTGGGAAGGGGTAGGACTTTGCTCTTACTTGCTCATTGGCTTTTGGTACCACAACCCCGAATTTGGTTATGCAGCTCGCAAAGCCTTTGTGATGAACCGCATAGGTGACTTGGGCTTGTTGTTGGGACTGTTTTTGGTGATCCAACATTTTGGTAGTCTGGACTATCAAGTGGTATTCAGCGAGGTAGCCAAGGTGTCGCATCCTCAGTGGGTGTACACGAGCATCGCTGTTTTGTTGTTTATAGGTGCCATGGGTAAGAGTGCTCAAATTCCTTTGTACACTTGGTTGCCCGATGCCATGGCGGGTCCAACCCCTGTGTCAGCCCTGATTCACGCCGCTACCATGGTAACAGCCGGTGTCTATTTGGTGGTTCGCAGCGAGGCTTTATACGCATTGGCGCCAGTGGCCCGCGATTTGATATTGTACATAGGCTTGGCAACAAGCTTGATGGCGGCCTTCATCGGTTTGAAACAAAACGACATCAAAAAGGTGCTGGCCTATTCAACGGTTTCTCAGCTGGGTTTGATGTTCATCGCTTTGGGTTGCGGGGCTTATTCAGCCGCCATGTTCCATTTGGTGACCCACGCCTTCTTCAAAGCCCTGTTGTTTTTGGGCTCGGGTTCGGTCATTCACGGCATGCACCACGAACAAGACATTCGCCGCATGGGCGGTTTGCGCAAGGCCATGCCCTTGACCTATTGGACCTTCTTAATCGGTACGCTGGCCATCAGCGGTTTCCCCTTCTTGTCAGGATTCTTTTCCAAAGACGAAATTTTGCTTCACACCTTCCAACACAGCCCAGTGGTTTATGCCTTGGCCGTGTTTTCGGCTGGTTTGACTGGAATTTACATGTTCCGCATGTTTTTCTTGACGTTCCACGGTACGTATCGCAATTCGCATTATCCCTTTGAAAAAGTGCACGAAAGCCCAGCCTTGATGACCATTCCTTTGGCCATTTTGGCGGTTTTGAGTGTATTGGGAGGTTTGTTGAATTTGCCTCATTACTTAACCCATAACATGGCTGAGGGCTTGGCTCATTGGTTGGCCCCCTTGTTTGTTTTCGGTGACGCTAGCGTTCATGTGGAGGCTTCCACTGAATGGGCATTGCTGGGCGTTGCCGTCTCTGTTTTTGCCATTGCCTTCTTTTGGATGCGCCATAAATACATCAGCCAGGGAGCTGTAGCCGAAGAAGATGCAGATATGCCTGCTTCTGGGTCTGTGCTGGCTCACAAGTTTTACGTAGACGAGTTGTACGATAGTTTGTTTGCTCGCCCTTTGCAGCGTCTAGGCGAGTGGATGTACCGAGTCTTGGATCGCAAGGGCTTTGTTCAAGGAACCGATGCCTTGGGAGCCATTACCCTCTGGAAAGCTAGAGTGGCAGCCCGTCTTCAATCGGGTAACATAGAATTGTATTTGATTATCATGGTGCTGGCAGCGGCGCTGATGTTGGGCCTGGAAATGTTTGCATAATATGGTATTGATTCTTCTGTCGCTCGCGACCGCTTTGTTGAGCTATTTGTTGGGTGCTCGATTGAACCGAATGACGGCCTTTGCTTTGGCCTTGTTGCCCGGTTTAGGAGCCTTGATTCTTGGAGTGGGTACCGTCGATCTCCCATGGTTCTCAGAGCACATTCGTTTGACATTGGCGCCCAACCACTGGGGACTGGTTATGTTGGTTCTCACCAACGCCATGGTGCCCTTGATTGTCTTAGCCGGTTGGAGAGACGGTGTTCATTTCTCTTTGCAAGTAGCTTTGACCTTTTTCATGCAGGCAGCCTTGAACGGTGTGTTCATGGCCCAAGATGGATTGGCCTTTTACATTTTCTGGGAATTGGCATTGATACCCATTTATTTCTTGGCCTTGCGCTTCAGTGAAGGCGATCGTTTTGCTGTTACCCTGAAGTTCTTCTTGTATACCTTCTTAGGTTCTTTGGCCATGTTGGCTTCTTTGTTCTATCTCTATAGCCAAACCGCTGTGGGAGATGACGGCCATCACAGTTTTGCTTATGCTGCCTTGCAAGCCGTTGAATTGAGCAGCACCGAGGGCTTTTGGGTAGGGCTGGGCTTGTTCTTGGCTTTCGCTGTCAAAATTCCCCTCATGCCTTTCCACGCTTGGCAGTCTGATACCTATACCCAAGCTCCAGCTGGAGGTACCATGTTGCTTTCAGGCATCATGTTGAAAATGGGCTTGTATGGTTTGTTTGTGTGGTTCGTCGCCCTAGCACCAGAATCTTTGCGCTATGAATTCATTGCCGATTGGTTGAATTTCCGCGATCTGATTCTCATCATGGGTCTGGCCGGCATTTTGTATGGAGCTTTTATTGCCATGCGTCAAAACGATGCCAAGCGCTTGATCGCTTTTTCTTCTTTGTCGCACGTAGGCTTGATCGCCATGGCGCTGTTGACCTTGAAAAGCGATGGCACGAATGGAGCTGTTTTGCAGATGCTGGTGCACGGCATCAACGCCATAGGTTTGTTCATGGTCGTGGATATTGTGGAGCGTCGTCTGGGCCATCGCGATTTGACCCAAATGGGCGGATTCGCGAAATCATCTCCCTTGTTCGCAGCTCTTACCTTGATCGTGGTATTGGGTACGGTGGCCGTTCCCTTGACCAATGGTTTTCCTGGAGAATTTCTCATGCTGAAAGCGGTATACAATTCAGGAACCGGTGCCTGTGGCATTTTAGCCGCATTGACCATTGTTTTCTGTGCCGTTTACATGCTGCGATTCTTCCAGCTTTCGTTCATGGGTCCTGAAAAGCAAGTTTTAAGCCCTCTCAGCTGGAACGAAAAATGGGCATTGATGCTGATTGCAGGAATGGTTTTGTACTTAGGAGTTCAACCTCAAGTTGTTGTGGATTTTATACAGTCGAATACCGAACAATGGCTCAATGCCATTGCTGAAAGTGGAGGGATGTTGTCATGAGCGCGCTTCTGATTGTTTTTCTTGGCGCTATAGCCTTGTTGTTTGCGGGCATCAATCGCCCTGAAAAGGCCTTGAAATGGCCAGCAGTGGGCATTCTCTTGTTGGCGGCCGCCACGGCTTTTGCCAACTGGGATTGGGTATCTTGGCTTGAATTGCCTGATACAATGATGGCCTATTCCAGCATGGATCAGATGTATGTCGCCTTGATTTGCTTAGTGGCCGCATTGGCCATAGCCGTATTTGAAGGTTTGGAAAGCCTAGGCAGCGATCGCTTGGGCTTGATGATGCTCAGCCTCAGCGGCGGCATCATGATCATTGGTCAAGAAAACTTGGTTATGTTGTTCTTGGGCATAGAGGTACTTTCCATACCCTTGTATGTATTGGCTGGCTCAGACAAGCGCAATTTGTTCGGCAACGAAGCCGCTATCAAGTATTTCTTGATGGGCGCCTTCTCTACGGCTATTTTGTTACTTGGTTCTGCTTTTTTGTATGGTTCAACGGGAACTCTGGTGTTGAGCACCATGACCAACAAGGCAAGCATGTATGCCCATTTCGGAGTTTACCCTCCCATGTTGACGGCTGGTTTGATCCTATTGGGGATTGGTTTGCTCTTCAAAATATCGGCTGTGCCTTTCCATTTTTGGGCTCCTGATGTCTATGAAGGCAGCCCCGCTCGAAGCACGGCCTTCATGGCAACTGTGGTCAAAATTGCGGGTTTTTCAGCGTTGGCAAGAGTGGCCTTGGCTTTTGAACCTATGGTGCTTTGGTTCCAGAGTTCAGTCGCCATCATAGCCGTATTGAGCATTTTGCTGGGCAATTTGTTGGCACTGGTTCAGTCTTCACCCAAGCGAATGTTGGCCTATTCCAGTATCGCTCATGCGGGTTATATGATGCTAGCGCTTACTTTGGTTGGTCAGGCAGCTTTTTCGGTAGAATCCATCTTGTTCTTGTATTTGGCTTCTTACAGCTTGGCTAGCATTGCCGCCTTTGCTTGGGTGGAATGGGCTAGTGAACGCAGTGGCAAGGTAGACTTTAGCATGTTCCAGGGCCTTGGCCAAAATCCTTGGGTATCGGTGAATTTGGTATTGGTGTTTTTGTCGCTGGCAGGAATTCCCCTCACAGCGGGTTTCGCGGGTAAATACTATCTGTTTTCAGCAGCATTTGAGATCGCTCCTTGGGCGGTGGGATTGGCCCTGTTGGGTTCGTTCTTGAGCATTGCCTATTACTTCCGTGCCTTTCAGCAGGCTTGGTCCCAGCAAGAAAATCAAGAGTCCATATCCATACCGGTGGGATTCGCCGTCATCTCAGCCTTGATTCTACTGGTAGGCTGCGCCCCCATGTGGTTCTTGCCCTAAAAGCAGAAGCCGATTCGGTAAACAATTCGACCCAAAGGCATCAGGCTGCTTATTTCGCTGTTGGTGGCGATTCCCACCATGACCCAAGAAGCCATGTTGGAGCCGTAGACGTATCCGATGCCAAAAATGGGAGAGGTAATGGTCTCTTTCTCCACTGTGCCCGTGTTTTGGGCCCGAATGATTTTGTATTCTCCCTGCAAGTAAAGGTTCTGTATCGACAGACGAGCAAAAACTTCACCTCCGAACTGAAGCTGGGCTCGTGGGCTCATGCCAGCGGCCGTTACCAATGCGAAGTGGGGTCCAATCCCGGCATAAAAGCGGTTTTGGACATTGTACAAGGCTATGGGGTATGCCTCGAGGTAAATGCCGTTGTACAAGGAGAAAATTTGAGTTTCGAGACCGTATTGCAGATGCTCCGTAAATGACAACTCAGACGATTTCTGATATTCATCGCTCGATTGACGTTCATTTGTGCGCATTCGACTGCTGTCCAGACCTTCGTATTGGCCAAATAAGGGTAGTGTACAAACGGCGATTAGGAAGCAAAAGGATTCTTTCAATTGCATGAGACTAGGCCTTGATTGCCCGCAATATTAGGCCTTAATTTGCAGTGCATGACCAACAGCAGCAAGCGGGTTCACAATTTCTCAGCAGGACCCTCCATATTGGCCCAATCGGCCTTCGAAAAGAGCATTCAAGATATTCAAAACTTTGCGGGCACGGGTTTGTCTGTGCTGGAAGTATCGCACCGTGGCAAGGAGTTTCAAGCCGTAATGGACGAAGCACATGCCCTGGTGAAGCAAATTTTGGGGTTGGACGATGAGTGGGATGTGTTGTTCCTTCAAGGGGGGGCTAGCACCCAGTTCTTCCAAATTCCCATGAATTTCTTGCGCAGCAAAGCGGCTTATTTGAATACCGGTGTTTGGTCTAAAAAAGCCATCGCTGAAGCTAAAGGCTATGGAGCCGTTGATGTCGTAGCGAGTAGCGCCGATACCAACTTCCATATCATTCCTTCGGCCTACAGCATTCCTGCCGATGCCGATTACTTTCACTGCACGAGCAACAATACGATTTATGGCACTCAAATGCCTGATTTCCCAGATAGCCCAGTACCCATGGTTTGCGACATGAGCAGCGATATTTTCTCTCGCCCGGTTGATGTTTCGAAATTCTCCATGATTTATGCGGGTGCTCAAAAGAATATGGGACCTGCTGGCGTAACCCTGGTGGCCGTTCGCAAATCCTTGTACGCCCGTACAGCAGATCGACACATTCCCACTATGTTGCAGTATGCCGTACACGCCGAAAATGGCAGCATGTACAATACCCCTCCCGTATTCCCGATTTTGGTTTCCAAATACAATTTGGAATGGGTGCGCGACATGGGCGGATTAACCGCCATGGAAGCTCGCAACCAATCGAAGGCTGACTTGCTTTACAAGGCCATTGATGATAGCCCGTTGTTCGAGGGTACCGCCGATAAGGGTTCTAGAAGCCGAATGAACGTTTGCTTTGTTCCCAAAGACAAAGAATCAGACCTCGAAGCCCGTTTTATGGCGGCTTGCAAAGAGGCAGGAATTAGCGGCATCAAAGGGCATCGTTCTGTGGGAGGGTTTAGAGCGTCTCTTTACAATGCCTTGCCGATTGAGAGTGTAGAAGCATTGGTTCAGGTCATACAATCTTTTTCGTAACATGAGAATTCTAGCCAACGACGGCATCGATGCAGCTGGTAAATCCATTTTGGAAGCCGCTGGTTTCGAGGTCATCACAGATAATATAGCCCAGGCTGATTTGGCAAGCCGAATCGCTGAATTTGACGCCTTGATTGTGCGCAGTGCCACCAAGGTAACGGCCGAAATCATGGATGCAGGTCAACTGAAACTCATTGCTCGTGCGGGTGTGGGTATGGACAACATCGACTTGAAGCATGCCGGTTCCAAAGGCATCGTCGTGGTCAATACGCCCAACGCATCTTCGCGCAGCGTAGCCGAATTGGTGTTTGCCCATTTGTTTTCAGTGGCTCGTTACTTGCATGAATCGAATCGCAACATGCCCCAGCACGGCAAGGAAGATTTTGCTTCCATGAAGAAAAAAGCCTCCAATGGTTTTGAACTCATGGGCAAGAAAATCGGGATTGTAGGCTTTGGCCGCATCGGCATCGAGGTGGCTAAAATGGCCATTGGTTTAGGCATGGAAGTACTGATTTACGACTACAAGGAACGCGAGTTCGAAGTGGTGGTTCAACACCATACGCCCTATCAGCAGCACAATTTTCAAGTGGTGCTCAAAGGGCAGAAGTTGGAAAGCGTGTTGGCCCATTCTGATGTTGTAACGGTGCATACCCCTGGCAGTGCTGAAGTAATAGGTTCTGCTGAATTGGCACATATGAAATCAGGTTCTGTATTGATCAATTGCGCTCGCGGAGGAGTGGTCAATGAGCCTGCACTTCGTTCAGCCTTGGAATCAGGTCATATCGCCTTTGCGGGTGTCGATGTTTTTGTGCAGGAGCCTCCTGTGAACGACGATTTGTTGCTGGCGCCCAATGTGAGTTTGTCTGCCCATGTTGGAGCCTCTACGCCAGAAGCCCAAGAGCGAGTGGGAATCGAGTTGGCCGAGCGCATTTGCCAACACTTGAAAGCTTAACGCTGTGAAATTCTTTCCATTTCGATCGCTGGTACCTCGTTCAGATACCGCGGCTCAGGTTACTTCGTTGGGTTCGGGTAAAATGCCCTTGAAATGGCTTCAAAAGCGAGCTCAAGATAATGCTTTGAGTTATTTGCGTGTAGTTAAGCCTGAATACATTCAGCCTGAATTGGAAGCGGGTACCGATGCGTACTATGCGGCATCCAAGGCCAATTTCGATGCTTTGTTGAATGAGAATGCGCTCGAAGAATGGCCAGAAGGTCTTTGCTATTACCGTCAATCCAAACCCGATGGTTCGCATTACGAAGGGTGGATCGTAGGAGTAACAGCAGAAGGATATAGAAATGGTCGTATTGTTCGCCACGAGAATACCATCAAATCCAAAGAAAACCGACTGGTGAAATACCTGCAAACCCTGCATGCCATGGCCGAGCCCGTGTTGTTTACCCAAAAACTACCCGCAGCGGTATTGACTTTGGGCAAAGAACTGGGAAGCGGTGCACCCCGCCTTCATTATACCGATGCACAGGGTTTGGTGCACGAGCTGTTTCCGCTGCCCTGCACTGACCCTCGCTGTCAGCAAGTACTGGAATCGTTGATGCAACTTCCCAAGGTGTACATCGCTGACGGGCACCATCGGGTAGCCGCTTGTTCCACTTTCTTAGAGGGTCAAGAAGATCAAGGTTTCATGGCCTTGTTGCTAGACGATGAAGAGCTGGCTATCAAATCGTTTCACCGAGTATTCACAGACCCATCGTGGACACAGACTTTGGAACAGTTTCAGGCTGACTTGGAAGCTTTGGGATTGAATCCTAAGCCCTGTGTCATGGAAGGGCTAGTCATTCAGCACGGAGAATGTGTCCTGATGCACCGCGAGGGAACTTTGAGAGTGCAACTGCTCAAACCCGAGTCGACCCAGGCCGATGAGTTATTGGACGTGCACCAAGCCGAAATACAAGTGCTCAAGCCCTTGTTTGACGTTCAAGACTCCAGCCACGATGCGCGAATGAGTTTCATGCGCGGGGATACACCCATGAGCGAATTGCAAAAGCAGCTCAACGAGGGCTGCATCCAAATGGCCATGGTTTTGGCTCCTTGCAGCATAGACGAAGTAAAGCAAGTGGGCGATCAGGGTTTGATCATGCCTCCCAAAAGCACCTGGATAGAACCCAAGATGCAAACGGGAATGATCACGCAACTGTTTTAAAACAAACTCAATTGTTTCTTCTCGGGCTTGATCCCGAAAACCTCACCCAGCGAATCTTGCAATTCGTTGAGTGATTCTTTGCGCAAAGAGTAAATGCTGGAGGTTTTGACCGGCTTCATGAGAATGTAACCACCTTCTTTGAGTTTTTGTAGATGACCAGATACCGTGCTTTGGCTATAGGGTAGGGCGTCTACTATGTCTTGGCAAGTACAAGCGCCTTGCTGCTTCAAATGCAAGAGAATCGCAATGCGAGCGGGGTGGCCAATGGCCTTGCTCAATCGAGCTAGGGCTTGTAAACTATCTTCAAATGAATCGGTCTTTCTCATGGCAATTTGAGGACCGCGAATATACGTTTATTCAAGTTTCAACTGAAAAAGGCTATGAAACTTTTTTGTGCTTCCATCGGCGATGACTCCAGAGCCAGTAAGCCGGTTGTTGGCGAATCTCGTTTTCGATGGCGGTGGCAATGGAATCGGTGATGGCACCCGTTGGTTCCAGAGACGGGTCTTGGCACAGCCAATGCGTTCTGGCTTCATAGCGACTGCGTCCCACTTTTTGGCAGCTCAGGTAAACCAAACCGAGGTTCAATTTCTTGGCAATTTTTTCGGAACCCATCATAAAGGCCGTTTCTTGATTCAGGAAAGAAGTCCAATGGGCTCCTTTCCCCGAGGATGGACTTTGGTCGCCTATGAAGGCCGTGACCGTGCAATGCGCTTTGTTTTGGCTCATGATTCGCAGAATTTGCTCCATGGGCACAGCGTTAACCTGAAACCGAGTGCGCTGATGGAACATCAACCAATCAAAACCCGGGTTGCTCAGGGTTTTGTACACGCATTGAACCTTTTGCTCGCAGCTCAACTGGGACATGAGGCAAATCCATTCCCAATTTCCGCAATGACTCATGACGACAATGGCACTTCGTTGGTCGCGGTTCAATTCATCGTATATGGACTGGTCTACATTGACCATGCGTCGACTCAATTCTTCGGCTGAAATGCTGAGGCCCTTGATGGTTTCAACCAATACGTCGCAGAAGTGGCGATAAAATTCGCGTTCGATGGTTTTTCGATCTGCCGCCGATTTCTCAGGAAATGAATGGGCCAGATTTTCGCGCACCACCTTTTTGCGGTAACCGAACAGGCCATAAATCAAGACAAACAAGACATCTGAGATGCGGTGAAGCACCCAGAAAGGCAATAATGATAAGCCCTTGAATATGGGGTATACCAGCACGCGAAAGGCCCAAGGTGCGGGAGGTACGCTATGGCGCTGGTAATCTTCCATTATTTGAAGTAGCTGAAGTCTTCGCCTGCGGGCAAGGATTGCAAACTGGCGTACATCAAGTCAATGAACGATTGCACATCGTCAAACTGAACCATTTCTACGGTGGTATGCATGTACTTCAGGGGCAAGGAAATCAGGGCTGAGGCCACGCCCATGCCAGAATAGGCAAAACTATCGGTATCGGTGCCTGTGCTGCGGCTTACTGCATTTCGTTGAATGGCAATATCTTTTTGTTTAGCGGCTCCTATGATATGCTGTAGCAACTTGTTTTGAACCGCAGGGCCGTAGGTAACCACGGCTCCTTTTCCGCATTGGGTATCGCCTTGCAATTTCTTGTTGTAAAGAGGGGCATGGGTATCGTGGGTGACATCGGTGCAAATCGCCACGTTCGGATTGATGCGGCGGGAAATCATTTCGGCACCTCTGAGTCCAATTTCTTCTTGAACACTGTTGACCACATACAAGCTGAAGGGAAGAGCGAGTTTATCTTCTTTGATTTTGCGCGCCACTTCAGCAATCATAAAGCCGCCCATTCGATTGTCTAAGGCACGGCCTACGATGTAACGGTCATTTAACACCTTCATGTCTGCCTCGAATACAACGACGGCTCCAATGTGCACTCCTTTGTCTAGAACCTCTTGTTTGTTGGAACAGCCCAAGTCTACGCAGATATTCTCGGGTTTGGTTTCGGGGTCTTTCCCCATGCGCACGTGTACGGCGGGCCACCCGAAGACACCGTCGACGATTTGACCGCCTTCGCAATGCACTTTGCAGCGCATGCTAGGAGCAATTTGCCAATCGCTACCCCCGTTTCGAATCACATACAAATAACCGTCGTCGCTGATGTAATTGACAAACCAAGAAATCTCATCGGCATGGGCTTCGATGACCACTTTGTAGTCGCAGCCAGGGTTGATAACCCCAACGGCAGTGCCATAGGTGTCGGTAAAAGACTCATCGATGTAAGGCTGGAGATAGTCGAGCCAAATCTTTTGACCGCTGTGTTCAAAGCCTGTGGGGCTTACGTTGTTCAAGTAGGTTTCCAGGAAATCGAGTGATTCTTTGCGCATGACCACGAATGTCGCCAATTCGCCGATTTAGACGGCGCCGGGTTTTCAACTTTGTTTGCACCGATGGGCAAATTTTGGGCAAATGGCTTTGGGCTGAGTCGGAGCACCGGGACTAGCTCGCCCTGCCGGGCTCGCTGATCCCTAGAGGGGGGAGTCCCAAACACCTAAGCCCGCGGCGAAGCTGCGGGCCATTTTTATGCTCATCATCGCCTTGTATCCCTTCGGGCTTCGGCTCGTTTGAGCATAAAAAAAGCCGCACATGGTGCGGCTTGGGTGTTTGGTGGGAGCTGAGGGATTCGAACCCCCGACCCTCTGCTTGTAAGGCAGATGCTCTAAACCAACTGAGCTAAGCTCCCGAGGAATTTCTTCCCTTTCGGGGGTGCAAATATAGCAAGAGAATTGAACTGCGAATCGCACTCTGAAGAATTTTTTTTTTGAAAAACCACAAGTTGGGAACTTAAGTGAGTGAATGTAAAAGGGTTAAGTAAAGCGAGCCCGAGCGAGCTAGATGTACTACCTTTGAAAGCGCATGCAAGTAGCTCAAAATATCCTCGAAACCATAGGCAATACGCCCATGGTCAAGTTGAATAAGTTGGTGGCAGGGTTGCCCTGCGAGGTGTACGCTAAAGTAGAGACCGTGAATCCCGGCAATTCGATCAAGGATCGCATGGCCCTGAAGATGATCGAAGACGCTGAAAAATCGGGTGCTTTGAAACCGGGAGGGGTCATCATCGAGGGTACCAGTGGAAATACGGGTATGGGTTTGGCCATTGCGGCTGTGGTGAAAGGCTACCGCTGCATTTTTACTACCACCGACAAGCAGAGCAAAGAAAAAGTAGACGCCTTGAAGGCTTTTGGCGCTGAAGTCATTGTGTGCCCAACCGACGTGGATCCTGAAGATCCCCGTTCGTACTATTCGGTTTCGAGCCGCTTAGCGGCTGAGGTTCCCAATGCCTGGAAACCCAATCAATACGACAATTTGAGCAATAGCCAGGCCCATTACGAGCAAACGGGTCCTGAGATTTGGGCACAAACCGAAGGCAAAATAACGCACCTGGTGGTTGGAGTGGGTACCGGTGGCACCCTGTGCGGAACCGGGCGCTTTTTGAAAGAACAGAATCCCCAGATTCAGCTACTGGGAATCGATACTTATGGTTCGATTTTCAAGAAATACAAAGAGACAGGGGAGTTTGATAAGAACGAGATTTACCCCTACATCACCGAAGGCATTGGCGAAGATTTCTTGCCGGCCAATGTTGATTTCTCGCTCATCGATCATTTTGAAAAGGTTACCGATGCCGATGCGGCTATCATGACACGCCGCATTCCCCGCGAAGAGGGGATTTTTGTGGGCAACAGCGCTGGCGCCGCCATGGCAGGTCTCATGCAAATGAAAGACCGATTCAAAAAGGGAGACGTGGTGGTGGTGATTTTCCACGACCACGGCACCCGGTATTTGGGTAAGATGTTCAATGAAGACTGGATGCGCGACCGCGGATTCCTGGCGCCCAAAGCATTGACCACCGCCTTGGATTTGGTACAGAGTCATGTGCATCAGCCCTTGGTCACGGCTCTCGATAGCGACAAAGCTGAGGCTGCTTTTGCCAAAATGCAGAAATACGGAATCAGCCAATTGCCGGTGAAAAACCAAGCCGGTGAATGGGTGGGGTCGCTTGAAGATGCTCGACTGTATTCGGCGATCTTGCAAGATTCCAACCGATTGAATGATTCGGTTTCGGCCTTGATGGGGCCCGCTTATCCGACGGTGGCCTTCAGCGCGGGAATCAAGGAAGTTTCGAATTTGATAAACAAAGAGAACCATGCGGTGTTAATGATGGATATGGGCGGCCATTGGCACATCATTACCCGACAGGATTTGATACAAGCCATCGCCCATTAAGGCCATGCGCGAATGCATCGATATGCTCGGACGCGGCGTTCGGGTTCCTCACCGGGTGAGCCGCATTGTTTCGTTGGTTCCTTCTCAAACCGACCTGCTCTACCATTGGCTTCCGGCTGATACCATCGTGGGGCAGACCTTGTTCTGCGTGAACCCCGAGCGCCAATGGGCCATCGATAAGAGTGTAGGGGGGACCAAAAAGGTCCATCTGGATAAAATTCGCCAGCTTCAGCCCGACTTGATCATTGCCAACAAAGAAGAGAACGATAAGGAGCAAATCGAGGCCCTGGCCCAAGAATTTCCTGTATGGGTGAGCGACATCAAAACCTTGGACGATTTTGCAACTTTCGCCACCCAAATCGCCGATGTTTTGCACATCCCGCAAAAAGCAGCAGATTTTTTGCAAAAACTGCAAAATGCCAAACAATCCTGGCCTGATTTTGAAGGTGCCACCTGCATGTATTTGATCTGGAAAGACCCCTATATGGCGGCGGGAAAAGGAACCTTCATCGACAACATGTTGGGAGAATTGAATTTGAAAAATGTGGTTCAAGAGCCGCGATACCCCAGCTTGGATGAGTGGAAAGCCTTGCCCGAAACCCCCGACATTATCATGCTTTCTTCTGAGCCTTATCCCTTCAAACAGGAGCACATCGAAGCCCTAGAAGAACAGTTTCCATCGGCCTGGGTCTGTTTGGTTGACGGTGAACCTTTTAGCTGGTATGGCCCGCCCTTGTTGCGATTGGCCGATACGGCTAAGCGTTTGAAAGCAGAACTCGACGGGGCAGCCTGAGCCAATTGCCTTACCTTTGCAGCGTGGGAATCATCATCAAGACACCCGAACAAATTGAGGGCATTCGCCGCAGCTCCCGATTGGCAGCTGAAACATTGAAATACTTAGAGCCCTTCGTGGTTCCCGGCGCCAAAACGGCTGATTTGGATCGCAAGGCAGAAGAGTTTGTGCGCGACCATGGGGCGATTCCGGCTACCAAAGGGTATAAGGGCTATAAGCACGCCAGCTGCATTTCCCCCAACGATGTGGTGTGCCATGGGGTTCCCAATCAATACGAACTGCAGTGGGGCGACATTGTCAACATTGACATCACTACCATTTTAGATGGATTTTACGGCGATACTTGCAAAATGTACAGCGTAGGGGAAATCAGCCCATACGCGCAGAAATTGGTCGATGTAACCCGCGAGTGTTTGCGATTGGGCATGCAAGAGTGCAAACCCGATGCTCGTTTGGGCAACGTGGGCTGGGCCATTGCTGAACATGCCCACAAACACGGTTACACGGTGGTCTATGAATTCTGTGGTCACGGGGTAGGTTTGAAGTTTCACGAAGACCCCGAAGTGGCGCACATTGCCGAAAAGGGCTCTGGCGTCTTGCTCAAGCCCGGCATGACCTTTACCATTGAGCCCATGATCAACGCCGGCAAGGCTCGCACCAAGGTAGATCGCAAAGACGGTTGGACCGCGCGCACCATTGATGGCAAATTGTCGGCTCAATTCGAGCACACCATTTTGATTACCGAAACAGGCTTCGAGGCCTTGACAGACGTATACGGAGACTTCTGATGAAAATCACGCCCATTGCCACAGGTTTTTTCAAATTGGATGGAGGGGCCATGTTTGGCACCGTTCCCAAGAGCATTTGGAACAAACTCAATCCCGCAGACGAAAACAACCTTTGCCAATGGGCGATGCGTTGTTTGCTCATTCAATACGGAGATCGAAACATATTAATCGATACAGGCATTGGGCGCAAACAGAGCGAGAAGTTCTTTTCTTTCTACCAGTTGAGCGGTGAAGACAGCCTGTTGAGTAGCCTGGATGCAGCGGGTCTGCAACCCTGCGATATCACCGATTTGGTGTTGACGCACCTGCATTTTGATCACGTGGGTGGGGCCGTGAGCCGAGGCGAATCAGGTGAACTGCAACCCACCTTTGCCAATGCGGCCGTTCACGTAACCGAAGCTCAGTGGAAACACGCTCACAACAGCAATCCCCGCGAGAAAGCCTCATTCTTGGAAGAGAATTACCAAGCATTGGCAGACCGTTTGGTGATGGTTCAAGAAGGCCAAGAGTTTTTGCCGGGGCTTGAAGCTTGTGTATTTGATGGTCATACGCTGGGAATGCTGTGTCCCATGATTCACACGGCAGAAGGTCCCCTGTTGTACGCGGCTGATTTGTACCCTTCGGTGGCGCATATTCCCGCGAACTACGTCATGGGATATGACATACAGCCCTTGATCACCATGCAAGAACGCTCCCGAATGAATGAGAGAGCGGTCAGCGAAGGCATTCGGTTCTTCTTTGAACACGATGCACGCTGCATCTCAGCGGCCCTAACCCAAGATGAACGAGGTCGCTTTGTGGCTTGCGACTCTGTTTTGCCCTAAGGCTGAATGCCTGTTACTGGGCCAATCCGTATTTTTTCAAATCCAAGATTTCTCCCGTGGCCGTTTCGTACACGATGGCAATGCTTTGAATGCAGGCTTGCTGTTCAGCCGCGGTGGTAGCCGCCGAAAGCGAACCGGCACTGCGCCATTGCTTGCTGTTGTAAGCATCGCTCTTGGCTCCATACACTTGTGAACCCAATTGGTAGATGCGAGCATCTAAGGGATTGAGCTTCATGGATTCTGTCAGGCTAGCCAAGGATTCGTCGTATTGGCCTGCTGAGGCTTCATAAGCCGCGCGCATGTAATAGCCTTCAGCATCGCCGGGGCGGCTCTCGAGATACGTGTTCATGCAGGCTATGGCTTGGTCGAATTGGCGCAATCCGCCGTGAAACTCGGCTTTGGCAAACAAGGCCTTGCTGTATTCGGGAAACAGCTTCAAGCTGTTGTCCATGCAGATGATGGCTGAATCCATGTTCCCACTGTTGGCGTAGGCCATGCCCATGTAAAAATGGGTTTCGCTGTTGCGCGCATCGAGTTTGTGATAGGCTTTAAAATGCTCTATGCCTTCAGCAAATCGACTGCTCATGACCGCTTGAATGCCCTTGAGGTCTTCGCGGCTTTTGCGCTCAATGACCCAGCCCATGGGTTTCCCATCTACCATTGGGCTGTACAGGGTTCCCCAAACGGGAATTTCGTTGTTCAATCGCGCTTCGTCGAAGTAGGCATTGTAAAAAATAGCGTAATCCCAATCTTTACCGGCCCGGTCGTCAAAACGCGTATAACCCACGTGAACGTTGCTATCGTGGCGCATGTAATACTTGACCTGGTCCATGCCGTAGGTCAATACGGTGTATTTCTTGTTGGGGTTCTTGCGGGCAATGTTCTCCAAAAACCATTCAGAAGATGGGCGCAAGCTGGCCAGGTAATAATCCATCTCGTATTTCCCATAGGCCCCTTGGGTTCCCCCCACGGTTTCGTTGAAGTACACGTAGCTCAAGGGGTGATTTTGAGCGACAAAACTGGCGGGAAGTGCGCATCCGGCCAGGGCCAAGCCTGGAACGGCAAACGCAGCCCAGCGGGCTTTCAAGGCTTTTTCCAAGGACCAGAATCCCACGGCAGCTCCCGCTACAAAGAGGGGAAGGGTGAAGAGGATTTGGCGCAATCCGCCGTAGACCTGCGAATGGTTGTAGAAGATGTAGGCAATGGGGAAAATAGCGGCAAACAGAATCAAGCCTTGGCTGCCGTCTTTTTTCCAATAGCGGGGAAAGAACACCAAGAACAAGGCAAATCCCAACAGGCTGATCAAGGGTAAGGTGATGGCCACATACTGCATCAAATAGGTGCGGGGAAGCATGTTGGAATCGTAAATGACACCGTCGAACAGCTGCCGAATGCTGCCCTGATAATTGGTAAAGGCTTCCAAGGCAGCGAAGGGATTGCTCAGCGGAGCATCCCAGCCATAGGGCCATGCATAGATGCCCATGAAGAAGGAAAGCAGGGCAAACAGCGCCAGGGCCACGATCCAGCGAAGTCCACCGGTCCATTTCAATCGCAAGAAGGAACCCAGCTCAATGCGACGCACGTAGCTCAGCACCCCGTACAAACCAATGATGGCGATGGAAAGCAAACCTCCAATGCGAATGGAAATGCCCAATGCGGTGAAAAACACCAAGCCCAGGGCCGTCGAAGGCTGCACCCGGGGAAATTGGCGAAAGAATTTCACCGAGTAATACAAAGACGCTACATACCCCAAGGCGAAGGGAATGTCTTTGGGATTGTTCAGGGCTTCGCCCAGCAAGCGAGGGGTGAAAAACAGCAACAGCAGCGATATCCAGGCATATTTCCAAGATCCACCGGTCACTTGCCGAACCAACAATGCCCCAAAAAATAGGGTAAAGAAGCCAAACATGGCGTTCCACCAGTGCCGAAATTCCATGATGTCATCGGTGCCTACGGCATGCCCCAACAGGGTGGTAAAGGTGTCAAAACTGGACCCGTACAAGTGCATCAAACGCTCAGGGTCAACCAAAGTCGCAGTATTGGCGCCTTCCTGAGCATAGGCCCGCGCCAAGGTGTTCATTTTTTGCCCTTTCAAAGCCAGGGTATCTACGGGTATGCTCATGCCCACCTTGTCGAGCAAGTAATTGGCCGTGAGCTTGGAATATTCGTACTGCGTGAATTCGTCACCCGAGATGGCGGCATCGCGGCTCATGGTCAACATGCCCACCAATAGCAGAAGGGCCAGGGTTAGAAAACCCGTGCGGTGCAAATTCCCGTCGACTTTTCCATAATAACGAAGGCTTCGACGGCATTTTTCGCTGAGCAGAGCCATGGCCGTGCTTTTGGAATTGGCTTTTCCCTGTTCAACTACGCGAATGGGAGCGGTTAATTTTCCTAAGGCATAATGCAAATCAGATTCAGTCGCAGGAGAGAATCCTTCTTCAGCAAAAGCCGCTGCGGCCTGAATGGGCATCCATGCCATGCGGGTATCTGAGGCGTCTTGCTCGCTGCCGTGAAACAGCGATTTCCAATCGAAACCCGGTACCAAACTGCCGGTTCGAACCACTGCGTCACCCCGATAGGCTTCGCTCAGTTTATTGAAATCAGCTGCATTGGCCTGCCCGGTTGCAATGGCGTAAACCTCGCAGTTGGCGCTTTGAATGGCGTTTTTCCATTCGCTTAAGCTGCGGTAAACCTGGACCTTCTCAGGCCACTGGGTCTGCGATTCGCTCAACAACCAAAGGGCCGTACTAGGGGTCTGATTTGCGGTTGTCGCTTGGGATTTCTTGCTAGAAGCCATAGAAAGGCAAACTTAATTGACACAATTGGCAATTGGCAACTCCTTGTACAAGTTGTTTCTTTGCACTCAATGCTAGGAATAGGAATAGTGGGCTTGGGTTACTGGGGTCCCAATTTGGTTCGCAATTTTTCAGCGGCTGCTGAAGCTGAGGTTCGCTGCGTGGCTGATCGCGACGCCGCCCGTCTTCAGAAGATTCACAGTTTGTACCCGGCGGTTGACCTGCTCAGCGAGGCCACCGAGGTCTTTCAGCGCAGCGACATCGATGCCGTGGTGCTGGCTACGCCCATCAATACCCATTTCCCATTGGCGAAAATGGCTTTAGAAGCGGGCAAGCACGTGCTGGTAGAAAAGCCTTTGGCCACAAGCCGTGCCGAAGTGTTGGAATTGATGGAAATTGCCGACCGCAAAGGCTTGCAACTCATGGTTGATCATACCTTCCTTTACACGGGGGCGGTTCAGAAAATCAAGTCGCTGGTGGATTCTGGCGAATTGGGTGAACTGCAATACTTCGATTCTACGCGCATCAACTTGGGTTTGTTCAATCCCAATTGGAGTGTGATTTGGGACCTCGCGGTACACGACTTGTCCATTTTCGATTACATCTCATCGGGGAAAAAACCGGTTGCCGTAAGCGCTACGGGTATTTCCCATACCCAAATGGGCATTGAAGACATTGCCTACATTTCCCTGTTTTTCAACGATAGCACCATCGCTCATATCACCTCGAGCTGGATCAGCCCGGTGAAAATTCGAAAAACAATGATCGGTGGTTCGAAAAAGATGGTGATTTACGATGACGTGGAGCCTACTGAGAAAATCAAAATTTACGACAGTGGTTTTTCTGTGAGCTCTCCCGAAGACATGCACCGCTGGTTGGTCGATTACCGTTTTGGCGATATCGCCATTCCCAAAATTGCTCAAACCGAAGCCCTGCTTGGGGTTGCGCAAGATTTTGTGTCAGCCATTGTACGTGGGACTCGACCCATAAGCGACCGGGAAAGCGGGTTGAATGTGGTGACCATATTGGAAGCCGCCCAGCAAAGCGTCAAGCAGCGGGGGCAGACGGTTTCGCTGGTATAGGAAATTTGCATTCCGTATGCTAATTTTGCCGCCCATTCAAAGGAGGAACCTTTAACTTGATTAACGAAGAAAACATTCAACAAACCGAAGAAGCTCCCGTAGTTTCTACCCCTGCGAAGGCCAAGAAGGCCGATGTACAGGTTGTGTCTGCCCACGATGATTTCGATTGGGACGCGGACGACGCTGGATTCCAAACCTACAGCGCTACCGAGCGCCAAGCTTTGGCATCGGCTTACACCAACACCTTTAACCCCATTACCGAAAAACAGGTAGTGAAAGGCAAAGTAGTAGCCATCAACGACAAAGACGTAGTGGTGAACATCGGCTTCAAAAGCGACGGCATGGTGCCTCGCCAAGAATTCCGTGATGTGCCTGAGTTGGCCGTAGGGGATGACGTTGAAGTATTCATTGATATCGCTGAAGACCGCATGGGTCAATTGATTTTGAGCCGCCGCAAAGCTTTGCAAGAAACGGCTTGGGATAAGATTGTAGAAGCCCACGAAAGCGACGCTATCGTAACTGGTTTCGTGCGTTCTCGCACCAAAGGCGGTTTGGTGGTTGATGTATTCGGGTTCGATACGTTCTTGCCCGGTTCTCAAATCGATACCAAGCCTGTTCGTGATTACGACCAGTATGTAGGTAAAAACATGGATTTCAAGATTGTGAAGATCAACGACGTTTACAAAAACGTTGTGGTTTCTCACAAGGCCTTGATCGAAGACGATATTGAAGCGCAGAAATCTGAAATTTTGTCCAAGTTGGAAAAAGGACAAGTGATCGAGGGTGTCGTGAAGAACATGACCACCTTTGGTGTATTTGTTGACTTGGGTGGAATTGACGGTTTGTTGCACATCACCGATATCTCTTGGGGCCGCATCAATCACCCTGAAGAGGTGTTGAAGTTGGACGAGAAGATCCAGGTAGTAATCTTGGATTACGACGATACCAAGAAGCGTATTTCTTTGGGATTGAAGCAGTTGACTTCACATCCTTGGGACAATTTGGCCATCGATATTTCAGAAGGCTCCAAAGTAAAAGGCCGCGTAGTATCTGTAGCCGATTACGGAGCATTCGTAGAAATCACCCCCGGTGTAGAAGGTTTGGTTCACGTAAGCGAAATGAGCTGGAGCTCTCACTTGCGCAACCCATCAGAATACTTGCAGGTTGGTGAGGAAATCGAAGCTGTCGTTATTTCTTTGGACCGCAACGAACACAAAATGAGCTTGGGCATCAAGCAGTTGACTCAAGATCCTTGGGTTGATATCGCCGCTCGTTACCCCATCGATAGCAAGCACACCGGTTTGGTTAAGAATTTGACCTCATACGGCTTGTTCTTGGAATTGGAAGAGGGAATCGACGGTTTGGTTCACGTTTCAGATTTGAGCTGGAACAAGAAAATCAAGCACCCCAGCGAATTCACCAAGAAAGGTGAAAAGATGGAAGTGGTTGTATTGGAAGTGGACGAAGAAAACCGCCGCTTGAGCTTGGGTCACAAGCAATTGGAGGAGAATCCTTGGGAGACCTTCGAATCCATCTTTACGATCGGATCGGTTCACCAGGGTACATTGACCTCTATCAACGACAAGGGCGCTACTGTTCAAATGCAGTATGGTGTAGAGGCATTTGCTCCTACTCGCCACTTGAAGAAAGAAGACAACAGCGCAGCCAAAGAAGACGAAGTGATGGATTTCGAAATCATCGAGTTCAGCAAAGACGCCAAGCGCATCATCGTTTCTCACACGAATTTGTGGAAAGGTGCTGAGCGTGAGCGCGTAAAAGCTGATAAAGATGGCAAAGACAAAGCCCGTCGCAGCGCTTCTAAAGCCGTTAAGAAAATCAATCAAACCCAAGAGCGTAGCACCATGGGTGAGTTGGATGCATTGGCCGAATTGCGTGCGCAGTTTGAAAAAGCCGAGCGTTCAGCCGCCGCTGCTGCTCCCAAAGCGGAGAAAGCCGCAGCCCCAAAGGCTGAAAAAGTGGCTCCCGCTAAGGAACAAGCTTCTGTTGAGCAGGGTGATTTGAAATCTTTGAGCGGTTTGGGTCCTGCTATGGAAAAGCGTTTGAAAGAACAAGGTGTAAACAGCGTAGCTGATTTGACTGCCTTGGACGAAGCTAAGATCGCGAGCATCGTGGAAGCCGATGCCAAAATCTCAGCTGACGCTTTGAACAAGTGGATCGCTGAAGCCAAAGGCTAATTAATTGCAATTTCTCAGAAAGCCCCGCCCATGGCGGGGCTTTCTTTTTTACCCCAATCCCCAATTCTGTTGTATTTTTACCTTTCCCATCCATGAATGAGCAACTGTTAGCCGCCATCGCCCTGAGTTTGCTTCACGGTTTGATTCCGAGCCATTGGTTGCCCTTGTTGGCTCTGTCCAAAAAGCAAAAGTGGTCTTTGTCTAAAACCTTAAGCTACACCGCTATGGCGGGTATGGCCCATGCTGCCAGCACCATTTTGATTGGACTCGCTTTGATTTTTGGCTTTTCAGGCGCCTTGGTCTTTCTCAGCCAAGGTCAAGAGCCCTCCAATACGAGTTTGGTTCAAGGATTGGATTACTTGCCCGCCGTTTTGTTGATGGTGGTAGGGGGTGTTTTTTTATTCAAACATTACCGACATAAGCACTTTCACGTGCACGGCATCAATAGCGATAAGAGAGGCATTGGGTTTTTGTTGGCATTGCTATTGGCCATGTTCCTATCGCCTTGCTTGGAAATTGAAGTATTCTTCGTCACCTTGTTCGAACAACACGGTTTGTCTGCGGTTTATAAGCTCATCGCTGTTTACGGTTTCAGTACCATTCTTTCCATGTGCACGGGGGTTTGGATCATGTACAAAGGCATAGAGCGCTTTGATTCGCACAAGATTGAGCACAACGCGGGTATGATCAGCGGTTGGGTCTTGGTGCTCTCTGGTCTGATGATGTGGCCATTTTAATCTTCCGTTTGGCCGAGAAATCGATCAATCCAGGAATGGGCCAGGTACAATAGGGGTAGCAGCACAACGGCCATGCCTACTTTGTAGAAATAATTCAAGGTACCTACTTGTAGAACCCATTTCAAGGGGAAACCTGCGCCCCACCAGAAGGCGATGACCAATACAACATAGCTGTCGATGAGCTGGCTAACCAGGGTTGACCCGGTGGCCCGAATCCAAATTTGATTGCTTGATTGGCTCGATTTCAATTTTTCAAATACGAAGGCATCGACCAATTGCCCCACTAAAAAGGCGACCAATGAACCCATGATGATGAACAGACCTTGCCCGAAAATCGCATTGAAGGCAGCGCTCATGTCGCTAAGTCCGCGGTTTTCGCCGCTATTGAGCCAAAAATCGGCCCCTTTGAGCTGCATGGCGATGCGCACCGTAATGAAGGCGTACACCAACATACCGGCGGCTAAGTAGCTCAAAAACTTCACGCCCTTTTTGCCGAAATATTCGTTGATCAAATCGGTCAAGATGAATACGAATGGCCAAAGTATCACCCCTGCGGTCATGTCGAAATTGAATGCGTCTCCAAAGAGGTTCCACTGAGCCGGTGCAATGCCCAAGGTCCCTTCCAAACTGAAGATTTTGGCTCCAATGAATTCGGCTACCAGGGCATTGGTTAAAAACAAAAAGCCCAAAATCGTGAATAAAACTTGGCGTTTGGACAGGGTAGGAGTTGACTGCATAGGGCGTTACAAAGCACAAAGGTAGCCCGTGCTCGTTTATGATAATAGACACCCGAAAAAGCGGGGGGTAGACTTTGTGTTTTTGGATTGATTTTTGAAATCATGTGCCGAGTGAAAATTGTTGTCGTTAGTTTGTTCCTTTGGTTTGCGGGGCCTTTGTGGGCCCAGTCTTCAATTTCGGCTCAGATGAAGGAAGGGCAACGGCATTTTGATGCGGGCCATTTCAAAGAGGCCTCTCTCTGTTTTTCCAAAGCCATTGAAAAATTGCCAGCTTCCAAACCGGGTCTTCAAAATCCTGAGTTGGCCATGGCCTACTATGCCCGTGCCCTGTGCCTGTTGAAGCTCAAAGACAACGGTTCTGCGGTAGTGGATTTTAACAAATGCATTTTTCTAGACACTACTTTGCAGGAAGCCTATTACAACAGGGCCGTGGCCTATCATGCTACTCAGAACTACCACTTTGCCTTGGCTGATTTATCTCGTTTTTTAAGCTATCAACCAGCCGATACCTCGGCGCGTCAATTGCGCATGCGCATGGCTCAACAAATGAGTGAATTCGAATTGGCCGCCTCTGATGCTTGGTATTTGTACCGCTTGCAAGGGCAAGAACGCTTCTTTAAGGAATGGACCAACCACTGCTTGATGGGGGAATTATGGGGACGATATGTTCTGGGTTCTGATACGGCGTTGCTGGAGCATCCGCAGTGGACATGGATACACATGGACCGCGCTTGGGCCTTGCATGTTCAAGGTTCCTACGAGCAAAGCCAAGGGGAGATATCCCTTTACATGACAGGCCGCGACCGCGAATTCTCGGCTTATCACTTGCAGGCTGACAACTGCACCTACATGGGCGAGTACGAAAAGGCTCGGCAGATTTATTCAGAACTGATGGAAATGGAGCCCAATAACGCTGATTTATGGGTAGACGTGGCTCTGGTCTCATTGCAGGAAAAAGATTGGTCTCGGGCTGAAAAGGAGCTGACCAAGGCCATTTCAAGCAAGACCACGCTCTTGGCCTACGCATATTTATCTCGCGGAGTTGCGCGATACGAGGCTGGAAAGCGGGCAGAGGCTTGCCAAGATTGGAACCGGGGCCATATGCTGGGGGATCCGGCGGCTGGTCATTATTTTCGAACCCGATGCAGCACACAACCATGAAAAATAGAGGCATTCAGGTTTGGGCCTTGGTGGCTTTGTTGTTCGCAGGAGCTGCGCCGCTTGACATTGCGAAACCCTCCTCGCAGCTGGATTGGTCTGTTTACCAAGACTCTACTTTCGAAAAATGGGGGTCACGATTCGCTTTCTTAGCCTTGGACCCGGCTTCTTCCAAACAGTTGTGCCAGCAAGCAGGCCCTATGTTTTGGCGTCAAGTGTTGGATTTGAGCAAAGATTCTTCGGTGATAGTACACGTTCAAACCCGCCAAACCTTTGGAGTATTGCCCGCCAAATTCATCGATTCGTTGGAACACATTGGAAAGCTTGATTCTTTTGCCAAGGCCTTTCGCATGGCTTTGGGCTTTGATAGTTTGGCTCCCATTAAGTTCGTTCGAGGCAAATCGCAGTTTTTCCAATACCATAAAATCGGGCCTCTCATGAATGAGGCTTTTGCTGTATTCCGTCAACAAGGGTTGGACCCGCGCATTGCAGAAATGCTGTTGCTGATTGAAAGCCCCAATAACCCAGGGGGTGTTTCAAGTTCTGGCGCCGTGGGGCACTTTCAACTCATGCCGTTCGTAGCGAAGAAATACGGTTTGAGTGTTTCACCCGGCCACGATGAGCGCTTGGATTTTTCGCGCAGCGCCTACGCCGCGGCTCGCTTGATCAAAGAGTATGCAGAACCCAATGCCGATGCCATTTGTGTTGCTGCTGGGTTAGAGGTAGACCGCCAGGCTTTGTGGTATCAGATGCTCATCTTGCACATATACAACGCCGGTGCAGCCAGCGTGAAAGAAGCCGCTGCAGTAATCGGTTCAGCCAGCGACCCGTATGAGTGGATTCAGCAGTTTTGGAAAACCAAAGCAGGTCGTTTTGGCAATCAATCCCAAAACTATTCTCAGGTGGCTTTGGCCTCTTATTGCAAGTACAGGGATTTCCTGTACCATTGATGGTTTCGGCATCTAAGGCTTGAGAAAATCAGCCGTCCAAAGGCCCCACTTGTGCAGGCGGTACTGAAGGCTTACGCCAAGTACTCCCAGCCCATATTGAACACTGCGTCTGAAGTTGATGGAGCTGGCTTCGGGAAAATAACGGGTGGGACAGGAAATTTCACCCACTTTGAATCCGACAGCGAACAATTGAGCAATGATTTGATTGTCGAATACAAAGTCATCTGAATTTTTATCGAAGTGTACCGTTTGTAAGACCTTTTTGTGATAAGCGCGATAACCTGTGTGGTACTCACTCAGGTGTTGCCCCATGATGGCGTTCTGCACGGCCGTCAACATTCGGTTGCTCCAGTATTTGTACCTAGGCATCCCTCCATCCAAAGCTCCTTTTCCCAGAATGCGAGAAGCAAAGGCTGCGTCGTAGACCCCGCTGGCCACCATGCTGACCAAGGCCTGAAGGAGTTTAGGGGTATACTGGTAATCGGGATGAACCATGACGATGATGTCGGCGTTCAGCGATAGGGCTTGGGTGTAGCAAGTTTTTTGATTGCCTCCATAGCCGCGGTTCAGAGGGTGAATCCAAATGTGTTCAATGCCCAAAGAACGAGCCAATTCAGCCGTTTGGTCAGAACTGGCGTCGTCTACCAAAATGACATGGTCTACCCAAGCCCGGTCAATTTCTGAGACCGTTTGAGCCAATGTGGCCTGGGCGTTGTAGGCAGGCAACACCACCGCTATGCTTTGACCGTATATCATGAGGCAAAAATGACGCTGAACCGCTTGATTTAATCGACTAGAGTGTCAAGAAAACTAAACAAATGAAATCTGTTGCCCATTATCAAACGGCGTAAATCATTAATATATTGAGTAAATATAGGGCTAATTTAGACGCATTTTAAATTGAATAACCTGTGTACAAATTGTTCCCCACCTCTCAGGGGTCAATCTATATTTGCAGTGCGAAAAACCCCTTCGTAATCACACATGATCATTAAACATTTGAAAGGTTGGGCCCTCGCTGCCATTCTTGCAGTCTCGGCTCCAGTTCTCGCCCAGGATGCACCCAGTGCAGATGAAGGTAAAAAGCTCTACGAAGCCAACAATTGTGGAAGCTGTCACGCCCTAGACAAGAAAGTGGTAGGTCCCGCCCTGAGAGGGGTGACCGATCGCCGTTCTGAAGAATGGTTGATTCAGTGGATCCGTAACAACGAAAAATTCCGCAAGAGCGGTGATGCCGATGCCAATGCTTTGTACGAAGAGTATGGTGGAGCAGCTATGAACATTTTCGAGAATTTGTCTCCTCTGCAGGTTCAGCACATTCTCGAATACATCAAAACGGCTCCTGCTCCCGTTCAGGAAAAGGCACAGACTACAGGTGTAACGGCTGAAGAAGACAACAGCAACAGCATCTACATTTTGTTGATTTTGGTCGCTGTATTCGCGGTGGTATTGTTGGTTTTATCAAAGGTTAAAAACACCTTGTTGCGCGTTGCCGCTGAACAAGATCCTGAAACTTATGCCGAGCAAATGAACAAACTTCCTTTGTGGAAGCGTTTGTTGCCCAAGAAGTTGGCCAATATGAACACCACGGTTTTGAGTTTGTTCATCACCTTGATCATTGGTCTTCCCATGGCAGGCTATGGATATAAGTTCTCCATTTCTGAAGTAGGGGTTCAGAAAGGGTACGCTCCCGAACAACCCATTGCGTTTTCTCACAAACTTCACGCCGGTGATTTGCAGTTGAATTGTCGCTATTGCCATAGCACAGTTGAAGAGAGCAAATCAGCGAGCATTCCTGCGTTGAACACTTGTATGAACTGTCACAAGGGTGTTCAATTGACAGAAAAATACAACGGCAACGTGTCTCCTGAGATTCAGAAGATTTACGATGCCTTGGATTACGATCCTGAAGCCAAACCCGGTGAAGAATTTGGCGACAATCCCAAACCCATTCGTTGGGTTCGCATTCACAACTTGCCCGACCACGCTTATTTCAACCACTCACAGCACGTGAAAGTGGGCAAATTGGAATGCCAAACTTGCCACGGTCCCATTGAGCGCATGGAAAAGGTGCAGCAGTGGAACACCTTGCAAATGGGCTGGTGCATCGATTGCCACCGCAATGCAGGTATTGACGCAGCGAACAACAACTATTACGCTGCTTTGCACGCTAAAGCGGCCAGCGATTTGGAAAATAACGGCAACAACAGCCAATACTTTGGACCTGATGGAAAAGTGCGCATTACTCCCGCTATGAACGGCGGATTGGAGTGTGCCAAGTGCCACTATTAATTAGAAAAGAGAAAATCACCATGTCAAACAATATGAAATATTGGAAAGGCGAGGAGGAGTTGAATAGAGATGCCCGCTTTTTGGCGGCTCAAAAAAACGAGTTCAACGAATCATTGCCATTGGATGAAGTATTGAGCGAAGACGGATTCGAATTGAATTCCAATCGCCGAGACTTTTTGAAATATTTTGGTTTTAGTGTAACGGCCGTAACCTTGGCTGCTTGCTACAAGACCAACGTTCGTCACGCAGTTCCCTATTTGGTTAAGCCCGAAGAGGTGACTCCTGGTGTGGCCAACTATTACCGTTCTACCTGTGGCGCTTGCTCAGTGGGTTGCGGTATTGAAGTGAAAGTGCGTGAGGGTCGTCCCATCAAGGTAGATGGAAGTGCTGATTCTCCCATTTCTGGGGGTGGATTGTGCGCTGCTGGTCAGGCATCCATTCTGTCTTTGTACGACACCGAGCGTTTGGCTAACCCCTTGCATTTGGGTGCTGAAGCCAAAGATTGGTCAGAGCTTGACAACGGTATCAAAGCCAAATTGGCTTCCATTAGCCAATCCGGTAAAGGAATCGCAGTGGTTTCAGGAACGGTACACGGTCCAACCACGTTGAAAGCCATTTCTGATTTCACGGCCGCATACCCCACCGCGAAGCACGTGATGTACGATGCGGTTTCATACAGTGGCATGTTGGACGCAAACGCGGCTGATTTTGGAACCCGCGCCATTCCACGTTACGATTTTTCCAAAGCCAATGTCATTGTCAGTTTTGCCGCTGACTTTTTGGGAACCTGGGTTTCTCCCGTTGAATTCTCCAAGGCCTATGGTAAAAAGCGCCGTCCCGATGCCGAGGGAGGAATGAACCAGCATTTCCAATTTGAATCTGCATTGAGCATGACCGGCACCAATGCCGATCACCGCTTCCCCATGAAGATGAGCCAAGAGCGTTTGTACTTGTCTTCTTTGTACAATTATCTCGCTCAGAAGGCTGGTGCTACTCAAATGCCAGTGGTAAAGCAAGGTGAATTGGCTGGAAACGCATTGAAATCGGCTGCCGAAGCTCTTTGGAATGCCAAAGGTGCTAGCATCGTGGTCAGCGGTAGCAATGATAAAGTGAGCCAGCAATTGGTGAACGCCATCAACGTTTTGTTGGGCAACTACGGCTCAACTCTGCACATGGATCAGCACAGCAAGCAGCACCAGGGTAGCGATAGCGAATTGGCTGCTGTTTTGAAAGGCTTGAATGACAAGAGCATTGCCGCTGTGATTTTCTACGGTGCCAACCCCGTTTACAACCGCGGTCAAGAATGGCAGGCGGCCATTGCCAAAGCTGAGTTGTCTGTTTCATTTGCTGCCAGCAAAGATGAGACGGCTACGGTTTGCCAATACGTTTGCCCCGATAGTCACTATTTGGAATCTTGGTCAGATGCTGAACCCCAAGCCGGTGTTTACCATTTGGGTCAGCCAACCATTACTCGAGTATTCAATACCCGCCAGGCTCAATTGTCTTTGTTGACTTGGTCAGGAGCGGCTCCTCAAATCGACGCTGATCCCTTTGCTAAAAAAGGCATTTTGTCCCAGAAGTTTGAAGCCGATCCTTATTACATCTATTTGGCTAACAACTGGAAGTCTCAAGGCTTGAACGAAGCTGCTTGGACCAAAGCTTTGGAAATGGGTGTAGTAAGCGGTACCGCAAGTGCTGCTAGCATGGCCTATTCAGGCAATGCCGTAGCCTTGGCTAGTGAGGTAGCTTCTGTGAAAGCTGATAACGGCATCGAATTGAACTTCTACGCTCCTGTGGGCGTTCGCGACGGTGCGCATGGAAACAACCCTTGGTTGCATGAGATGCCCGACCCCGTGAGCAAGGTTTCTTGGGACAACTACGTGGCTTTGCCAAAGTCTTTGGCTTCTGAATTGGGAATCAAAGAGCGCGATACGGTGAACATCAAAGCCGGTGAGCTCATGTATCAAAACGTTCCCGCATTGATCCAGCCCGGTCAAGCCAATGGCACTTTGGCAATGGCTTTGGGTTATGGAAGAACGGCCGCCGGTAAAGTCGGGGGCTCCGTTGAAAAGGGATTTGAAACCATTGGATTCAACGCCTTCAATTTGGGCGGTGGCACTTCTACAGTGGTTGGAAATGTTGAAATCACCAAAGGTGATGCTCAATACCACTTGGCTCAAACCCAAACCCACCACAGCATTGAAGGTCGTGACATTGTTCGCGAAACCACCTTGGATGCCTTCAAGAAGAACCCCAAAGCAGGAAATGATAAGGCCGCTACCCATGTGTACACCATTTGGGAAAAGCGCGACTACCGCAAGGACGGTTCCCCCAACCATTTATGGGGAATGGCCATCGACTTGAACGCTTGTACCGGTTGCGGTTCTTGCGTAGTGAGTTGCTCGATTGAAAACAACGTACCCGTTGTGGGCCGCGATGAAATTCGTTTGCGTCGCGAGATGCACTGGATTCGCATCGATCGCTACTACAGCTTTGTTTCTGAAGAGTCTACCATGACTCGCGAAGCCGATATTGCTACGGCTGATGCCGCCAACAAAGGCGAATACAGCCACTGGGAGAATGTACAAGTCATTCACCAGCCCATGATGTGCCAGCATTGTGCACAGGCTCCTTGTGAGACGGTTTGCCCAGTATTGGCAACTACTCACTCAAGCGAGGGTCTGAACCAAATGACCTACAACCGTTGCATTGGAACCAAATATTGCGGTAACAATTGCCCCTATAAGGTTCGTCGATTCAACTGGTTCCGCTACAACGACAACGATGCGTTCGATTTCCACTTCAACAACCCCTTGGGTAAGATGGTCATCAACCCTGATGTAACCGTTCGTACCCGCGGTGTGATGGAGAAGTGTTCTTTCTGCGTGCAGCGCATTCAGGAAGGCAAGCTGAAAGCCAAGCGTGCAGGTAAATCTCCCAATGAAGTTCAGGTGGAGACGGCTTGCCAACGCGCCTGCCCAAGCAACGCCATTGTTTTCGGTGATTTGCACAATCCTGAGAGTGAAATTTCCAAGCTTTACCGCAACGAACGTGGTTTCCGAGTTTTGGATGAGATCAACGTACAATCTTCGGTTACTTACATGACCAAGGTTCGCAACACAACTAAGGCTTAACCTACCTAAAAGAGTTAAAGAATGATACACGATTCCATCATTAGAGAAAGGCTGGTAACGGGCGATAAGACTGCGGCAGATGTAACCCGCGACATTGCTCGTCCCATTTTGAACCAACCCAGCACCGCCTGGAAGGTAGGCTTTACCCTTTCGGTCATTTTCTTGGGCATTTTTGCCTTGAGTTTGTTTTACACCCTGTGGACCGGTATTGGTGTTTGGAACATCAACAAATCGGTAATGTGGGGTTGGGATATCACGAACTTCGTATTTTGGGTAGGTATTGGTCACGCCGGTACCTTGATTTCAGCGGTTCTGCTGCTTTTCCGTCAAAAATGGCGCATGAGTATCAACCGTTCAGCTGAGGCCATGACGATTTTCGCCGTTATCTGTGCCGCCATGTTCCCTGTGTTTCACATGGGTCGTGTTTGGGTTGGATACTGGGCTCTTCCTTTGCCAAACGGCTTTGGTTCCCTGTGGGTGAACTTCAACTCTCCCTTGTTGTGGGACGTATTCGCCATTTCGACGTACTTCTCTGTATCGTTGTTGTTCTGGTACATTGGTTTGATTCCTGATATCGCCACGATTCGCGATAAGGTGACCACCAAGGGTGCCAAATTCTGGTACGGCTTGTTCTCCATGGGATGGACAGGTTCTACCCGAACTTGGGCTCGCTATGAATTGATTTCGTTGATTTTGGCTGGTTTGAGTACTCCTCTGGTATTGTCTGTGCACACCATCGTATCGACTGACTTTGCTACCTCCGTGATTCCCGGTTGGCACACGACCATTTTCCCTCCCTACTTTGTAGCGGGTGCTATTTTCTCTGGATTTGGCATGGTGGCTACCTTGTTGGTCGTGGCGCGCAAAGTGATGAACTACGAAAACTACATCACCATTGGTCATTTGGAAGCCATGTGTAAGATCATCATGGTGACCGGTTCTTTGGTGGGTATCGCTTATTTGACTGAATTCTTCATTGCTTGGTATAGCGGTGTTGAATACGAACAATACGCGTTCTTGAACCGTGCTTTCGGTCCCTACTGGTGGGCTTACTGGAGCATGATGAGCTGCAACTTGATTGCTCCTCAGGTTTTCTGGTTCAAATGGTGCCGCACGACTCCTTGGTTCATTTTCATCATGAGCATCGTGGTGAACGTGGGTATGTGGTTCGAGCGTTTCGTGATCATTGTAACCTCATTGCACCGCGATTATTTGCCCTCTAGCTGGGTAATGTACTCGGGTTCATTGACAGAGGTAGGTTTGTTCTTGGGTACCTTCGGTATCTTCTTTACCTGCTTCTTCTTGTTTGCTAAGTTCTTGCCTGTTATCAACATGGCTGAAGTTAAATCCATCTTGCGCAACCGCGAGTAATCAATTAGGAGAATTGCTGAATGGCTATTTTAGATAAAAACCTCAGTCTGCGCAACCGCAACAAAATGCTGGTTGGCGTTTACGAAGACGAAGACAATGTGATGCACGCGACCCAGTCATTGGTCGACGCTGGCATCCGTGTTCACGACGTGTACACTCCTTATCCGGTGCACGGCTTGGACCGCATCATGGGCATTCGCCGTAGCCGTTTGGCTCGTGTGGCGTTTTTCTGTGGATTGACGGGCTTAAGCTTGGCTGTTACCATGATTTGGTATATGTACGTACACGATTGGCCAATGAACATCGGTAACAAGCCTGAGCGTTTTACGCCTAGCTGGATTCCCGTCATGTTTGAGGCTACCGTTTTGTGTACCGCATTCGGCATGGGCTTCTTCTTTTTCTGGAGAAACCGCATGTTGCACGGAGTGAAGAACGAAGTGCTCGATTTGCGCCAAACAGACGACCGTATGATCATTGCCGTGGAGACTCAAGAGGGCATGGACGAGAAATCGACCTTAGAACTCATGAAGAAGCACGGTGCAGTTGAATTGCGTGAATTCCACAATGGGGTTCAAACTATCTTATAAATCAAGGATATGAAGAAAGTGAATCAGATTTTATTGTCGGCAACCTTGGCCTCTGCTCTTCTCGGCGGATGCGTAAGTCGTGGAAACGATCCGGGATGGGAATACGCCCCCGATATGTACTATTCCAAGGGATATGAGCCTTATTCTCAGGCCGATTCTTCTGCCTTGAACCCCTATGGCATGAGCATGCGTACTCCTGCGGTAGGTTCGGTGGCCATGGGTAAGAGCGATTACGTGTATCCTTACGAAAACAACGGTGCTGGATATGAATTGGCTGGTGCAGAATTGACCATGCCTGAAGGATTCAGCGACGCCGATGGACGCGGTCAGTATTTGTATGACATTTACTGCGCTCCTTGCCACGGCGCTAAGGGTAACAACGATGGAGCTGTGTTCCAGAAAGCGGCGAATTTGAAGCCTGCTTGGAAAGGATACAGCGACCCCTACATTCAAACCTTGCCTGTAGGTAAGATTTACCACACGTTAACCTACGGTAAAAACAACATGGGTAGCCACGCTTCGGTTTTGGCTCCTTTGGACCGCTGGAAAGTGATCAATTATGTAAAACAGCTTAGCATGCAATCGGCCGCTGCTCCTGCAGCATCGGCAACCGAGAATGCGGCATCAGAAATGGAAACTGCTAACTAATACCATGGGACACGGACATCACATTGAAATAAAACAAGAGAACTTTGTAGTTCCTGCTAAAGCCAAACGGTTTGCCATCCTCATGATGGTAATAGGCTTGGTATTGACGGGCATTGGTTTGGCCACTTTGGGTGGTTCCAATGCACATTCGCACGATGCAGTGGCTCATGAGACAGAAGCCCATGCTGCTGAGTCTCATCAAGAGAACCACGGCGGCGAAACTGCTGCGGCTCATGAAAGTCATGAAGAAGCCCATGCTGAAGCCCATGGCAATGTGGAAAATGAGAAATTTGGCCCTCGTGCTGCATTCCATGCAGAAGAAAAGCCTGCTATGACCCGTTTTTGGGCGAATTTGCTGGTGGCTGGATTTTACTTCCTGATGATTTCGCTTTGCGCCCTTTTCTGGGTAGCAGTTCAATACGTAGCCAACGCCGGTTGGTCCACCGCCATCAAGCGCGTTCCCGAGGCCATGCTTACGTTCATCCCTGTGCCTTTTGTGGTATTGATGTTGGCCGTTTTGGTGGCCAAGACTGATTTGTACCACTGGGCTCATTATGAGCACTTGCACTTGGGACCTGGAGATGCAGGTTATGACAAGGTATTGGACGGCAAGAGCGGTTTCTTGAATTCCACTATGTTGTTGGCTTTCCCCACCATTTTGGTAGCCATTTGGTACATGTTGGGTCGCAAACTTCGCAGTTTGTCAGCCCAAGAGGATCAAGCGACCAAAGGCGATGTAAGCTTCTTCAAGAAGAGCATTCGCTATTCAGCTGGCTTTGCAGTGTTGTTTGGTTTCACCATCAGCATCATTGTTTGGTTGTTTATCATGAGCGTTGATGCTCACTGGTATTCTACGATTTTTGGTGTTTACAACTTCATTTCTACTTGGGTAACGGCCATATCCATCATTGCCTTGTTCGTGGTTTATTTGAAGAAAGAAGGCTATTTGGCCATTGTTTCTGACGAACACATCCATGACTTGGGTAAGTTCATGTTTGCCTTTACCATTTTCTGGGCTTACGTATGGTTGAGCCAGTACTTGTTGATTTGGTACGCGCACATTCCCGAAGAGATGTACTACTATCAGATTCGATTTGAAGATTACAAGGCCAATTTCTTGGGTAACTTGATTTTGAACTTCTGCGTACCCTTCTTGTTCTTATTGATGCGTTCAGCGAAGCGTTTCCGCCCCTTGTTGGTGACCATCGCTGTGACCATGTGTTTGGCTCACTATCACGACATTTGGTTCAATGTGTTCCCCGGCGTTTTCGGCCCTGGAATGCAAATCGGAGTCATGGAAGTAGGTGTATACATGACCTTTGCTGGTCTGTTTATCTACTGGGTATTGACGGCGTTGACCAAACGCGGTTTGATTGCCGTGAACCACCCCTACATCGAGGAATCTGCACACCACGACGTGGGAGTTTAAGACGCTCGAAATAAGCTTGAAAAAGGGCCACCATCGGTGGCCCTTTTTCGTATCCAAGCCCTTGAAAAATCGTAATTTTGCAGCGAATGGAATTATCGGCGAAATACAGTCCCAATGAAATAGAAGGCAAGTGGTACAGCTATTGGCTGGAGCAGCGTTTGTTTGAATCAAAGCCCGATCATCGCAAACCCTACACCGTGGTGATACCCCCTCCCAATGTAACAGGGGTGTTGCACATGGGCCATATGTTGAACAACACCATTCAAGATGTATTGGTTCGACGTGCGCGCATGAAGGGCTTCAATGCTTGTTGGGTGCCGGGAACCGATCATGCCAGCATTGCAACAGAAGCCAAAGTTGTCAAGTTGTTGGCTTCGCAAGGCATTCAAAAGAAAGACCTCAGCCGTGAAGACTTTCTGAAACACGCCTGGGATTGGAAAGAGAAATACGGGGGCATCATTCTGGAACAGTTGAAAAAGTTGGGATCCAGCTGCGATTGGTCCCGCACACGCTTTACCATGGAGCCCAGTCTGTATCAAGCGGTGGTTGATGTTTTCGTTGATCTGTACCAAAAAGGGTTGATTTACCGCGGTACCAAAATGGTGAATTGGGATCCTGAGGGTTTGACCACATTAAGCGACGAAGAGGTTATTTTCAGAGAGCAGTACGACCAATTGTATTACGTCAAATACGAAGGTGTTGACTTTGATGGGTCGTTACAGGTTGCCACTGCTCGCCCCGAAACCATAGCGGGCGACGTGGCAGTTTGCGTGCATCCCGAAGATGAACGCTACCAAAACTGGATCGGCAAAAAAGTACGGGTACCCCTGATCAATAGGGAAGTGGCTATCATAGCCGATGACTACATCGATCGCGAATTTGGAACCGGTGTTCTGAAAGTCACTCCGGCCCACGATATTCACGATTACGAAATCGGCCAGAAATTCCAATTGCCCATCATCGATACCTTGACCGAAGATGGACGAATCTCTGAGGCGGGTGCACGTTGCATAGGAATGGATCGATTCGAAGCCCGAAAGGTTTGGGTCGAGGACCTGAAGGCAGCAGGGCTGTTGGAAAAGACCGAAGATTACACCCACAACGTGGGATTCTCCGAGCGCACCGATGCCGTCGTAGAGCCTCGAATTTCAACCCAGTGGTTCCTGGACATGAAGAAATTCATGGAAAAGAACCCCGAGGTGCTCAGTTCGGTGATGAGCGATGAGGTTCGATTCTTTCCTGAAAAATTGAAAAATACCTACCGCCATTGGATGGAGAATGTACGCGATTGGAACATTTCTCGTCAGTTGTGGTGGGGCCATCGCATTCCGGCCTGGTATAGTCCTGATGGGGAATTCGTGGTAGCGGCCACCGCTGAACAAGCTCAAGCTGAGTTTGCAAACAAAGGCAAGTCCATTCATGTCCATGATTTGGTTCAAGACCCCGATGTACTCGATACTTGGTTCAGCAGCTGGCTGTGGCCCATATCGGTATTCGATGGAATAGGAGCCAACGCTGACCGCAGCGAGCTCGATTATTATTACCCCACCCAGGATTTGGTCACCGGGCCCGATATATTGTTCTTTTGGGTGGCTCGCATGATCATGGCCGGCTATGAGTTTGAAGGGAAGAAGCCTTTTGAAAACGTGTATTTCACAGGTCTGATTCGCGATAAACAACGCCGCAAAATGTCCAAGAGTCTGGGCAACAGTCCCGATGCCTTGGAATTGATTGAACGCTTTGGCGCCGATGCCGTTCGAATGGGATTGCTTCTTTGTGCACCCGCTGGAAATGACATTTTGTTTGACGAGAGCCAGATTGAGCAGGGCCGAAATTTCTGCAATAAAATTTGGAACGCGTATCGCTTGGTTGAGATGTGGGAGCCAGTTGAAGTGGCTCAACGACCTTACGAGAAAGAAGCGGGTGACTGGTTTGAGAAACGCTTGAATTCAGCCCTTGCAGAGAACGAGCATCACTTTGGTCAATTCCGCTTAAGCGATGCCTTGATGAATCTCTATAAATTGGTATGGGATGACTTCTGCTCCGTATACTTAGAGGCCATTAAACCGGCTTATGGGGAGCGAATTTCTGAAACCGCATGGAATCAAGCGAGAGCCTATTTCGCAACCTTGGTTCGAGCTTTGCATCCCTTCATGCCCTTCATTACCGAAGAGTTGCACCATGCCCTGCACGAGCAGAAACCCAGTGCAGCGTGTGCTGTGAGTGATTATCCGGTGGTGGAAGTACAGGTTCAAAACGACGCATTGGATCCCATGGCTATGGTGAGTGAAGTGCGAAATTTGCGGGCACAAAAGGGGATTTCACCCAAAGAAGCCCTGGAGATTTGCATATTCGGGGATCCCGACCTCTTAAAAGGATACGGCCATATGGTCTCCAAGATGGCCAACTGCACGGCAGTTTGGAACCCCAGTGATCGCCCCACGGGCGCAGCCTCATTCTTGGTGGGAACCTTAGAGGTTCTGGTCGCCTTAGGTCAATCTTTGGATGTAGAAGGAGAGAAGGAACGCATTCTGCAGGAAATGAATCGCTTGAAAGGCTTCTTGAAAGGAGTAGAATCCAAGCTCAACAACGAAAAGTTTGTTGCCAATGCCCAAGCTGATGTGGTGGAACGTGAGCGTCAAAAACAAAGCGATACCCTCACCAAGTTGAAAAACCTAGAAGGTCAATTGGCCGCCTTGGGTTCCTAGTATAAAAAAAGGAGGGCAAAGCCCTCCTTTTTTGCAATACCATCCATATTGCTATTGCCGGGTTTGAAGATGGGCGATGTGGTATTCGCCTAATTTCATTCCCTGATCGCGTCCATGAACGATGGCATCGCGAAAGTGAATGCCTCCGTACAAACGGCTGAAGCAAGCTTCTTTGGCCGCTGCATGGAAATTGGCAAATGCTCGCGTTCCCAGTCCAAACTCCATTTCAGCGCTGTCAATGTAGCTGACTTCACCAAAAATATCGGTTAGAATGGTGGCGGCTGCACCAGATACCACACTGTGTGCACTGGGGTACTCAGGAAAAGAGGGTGTTTGAATGGCGGGAGACCAAGCCGAATCCCAATGGTTGCGAATGACGGTCTCAGGCCGAATGTACTCGTATTTGTATTTGGCTTTGAAAGCCATGATGAAGGCATCGTACACAGCTGCAGACAATCGAACCATGCCTTCAGCCGATTCCATAAGAGTCAAGTGTTGGTTGCGCGCAACGGTGCTGTAAGTGGAAAGCCAATGACCCAAAGGACTCACTTTCAATATGTTGATGGTGGCATGGCCGTAATGTACGGTGGCATTTGGGTTGTCGTCCCAGTATTTAGCCATGCGCAAGCCATTGCTGTCCAAATGAGAAACCGTGTCTTTTACTTCTTGTGCCTGCATCATGTAAGCCGAAGTTGGATCGGTTGAATAGGGTGCCGGTCCTGGCAGGGGAATGAATTCAGCATCGGGAGCCAAGCTAGGCCTGATTTTGCCCCAGTTGGGTTCTACCGCGTCTGAAAAGTTGGGAGAGGTGGGTTGCCAGTATCCAGGAGCATTCTTGGCGAGGTAATATTCCTTGCCTCGGTAGTAGTTAAAAGAGTCGCTTTTTGACCATTCGACAATTTGTTTGCCTACTTCTTCTCCCCATGCCACAGAATTGTTGAACACTTTGGAACTCAATTGCTTTTTGTAGAAGGCGAGTTGCCGGTCTCTGAAATTGGCAATGCTGTCTTCTTTGTAGACCAAGGCCTTAGATGTATAAGTATGGGCAGCTATGGCCACCAAATCCAAGCAAAAATCTTGACTGGTGTCCAAGCTTAGGTTTAGGGCGGGCAAATCGTGCAACTGACCGGCTAGGCTTTTTTGTTCAGGATAAAACGGCACCAATGATTCGTAAGCCGCGACGGCAGCATAGAAATAACGACGTCCACCCACGGGAGGGGGAACACGGTCTACTACCACTGCATTTTGAATGGCGATGTTGCAATCGCTCAGGGCATCGTGGTTGAGAATAGATCGGTGTTCAGTAGGTTCTTGGTTGCAACTGGGCGCTAAAAATGCCGCGCTCATGGCTAACAATAGGCCTAATCTGTATTGGAATTTCATCATAGGAACGTAAAAATACAACAATTAAAAAAGGCCTCAGCAATCGCTGAGGCCCTATTTGAAATTTGGTTTCGTTCTAAATTGCAGGATTATGCCTGGTCTTCGATCACGATTCCTGACTCGCCTTTGTAGGGAGACTGAATCTGAACGAACGTCTTAAGGCGCTTGATATCAGCAACTCGCTTAGAAGAGCGGCTGCGGTTTTTTGCTTCTTTTCTTTTCAAACGTGTAACGGCCATAACCTTATTTTGGTGCAAATATAGGGTCAATTCTTTACTGTGTCAAGTGTTTTGCCTTGAGCATTCACGAATTCTACCTTTTCCACGCTGGGATTGATCCAAACCCCAGGATACGAGCTGCTGAGATAGCCATTGCCTGCACTCAAATTGACCTTTCTTTTGCCACCAACCTTCAGATAAACCCAAGCGTGTTGCGCATCTTTAGGTGCTCGTAAAAATCGATGAGTGCTTTTGGGACTCATGAAACTCAGCGCTTTGTTGTCGTTTTGGCCGGCCAGGAAAATAGGGCCGCTGGTACCGGGGACCACCAATAAACTGCGTCCGTCACCCGGAACATAAAAGCCGCATTGGGCCCCATTTTCTGCAATCCACTGGGTTGGAGATTCTTGCTGATTCCACAATACAAAACCATTCAGGGCATCGTCCTTTCCGTGTTGGACTCGGGTAGAAGCATTGTTTCCAATGGCTAGAATATCTTCGAATCCGTCGGCATTCAAATCCAGGCTGGCCAGGCCATATAAAGGACCTGCTTGCGTCTCCCAAGGAAGCGATTCAATTCTGAATTTCCCACCCTCATTGACGGCCACAAAGTGGTCAAAATAATTGGCCAACTGATATCGTTCCAGGTTTTCTTGGCCGAATATTTCCACAATGTCTTTGTTCGCGATGTCTTTGTAGGTGGTGAAATGCTTATTCATGAAGCCGGGATAAGCCCTAGCCATCTCCTCGAGTTGATACAGGGTATATTCCTTGCCTTGGCGCACTTTGCCAAAGAACATATCCATGCTGCCGTTTTGATCCAAATCGGTGTAATACACCTTCAAGGGTTCTTCTTGGGTAGCTTGTATGAAACTGTTTCGACCCTTATTGCCCACGACCACATCCAGATCTCCGTCGTTGTCAATGTCAATCGGCAATAGGCTATTGATCCAACCCGAATGCTGATCCAGGCCCCAGCTGGCGGTCGCGTTTTCAAAGCCATTACCCTTGTTGAGCAGCAGCACCAACGGGGTGTATTCCCCCGCTAATAACAAATCGAGTTTATTGTCTCCGTTGCAATCAGCAAAGGCGGCGGTGCAAACCATGCCTGCATTCGCCAGGGCAGGATACCAAGCTGAAGTCACATCGGTGAATCGACCTTGATCGTTTCTCAACAGGTAACTGCGAATGTCAATTTGGGGGTAGAAGCCAGGCATGACTCGGCCACCCACGAACAGGTCCCAATCTCCATCGCCGTCCATGTCTCCCGAGATGACACAGGAGCCGCTGTTGAGCACGCGCGGAAGTCGCTCGCTTTGGTTGCTGAATTCACCACGGCCATTGTTGATGTATAAGCGGTGAGCATACTGATCACTGGGCCAAGAATATTCGCTTCCACCTGCAGCCACGTAAAAATCAAGGTCGCCGTCGTTGTCAGCATCAAAGAAAAGGCATCCTGTAATGTCGACGTCCATGCCTTGCAACAGGGATTGTGCAGATTGCGCTTTGAACCGGCCACTTTTGTCTTGAATGAAGAAACTGGCTGCAGGTGCCTGATTGGGAACCCCGGTTCGGGCATTGGCAATGAAGATGTCTTCCAAACCGTCGCCATTGATGTCACCACTGCACATGCCAGGGCCGAGTCGTGTAAAACGATGGGGTAGCAAGGGCTCGCGTTTGAAATCGGGGTTTTCTTGTTCGCGGTGCCAGAATTCCAAGCCCAAATCAGCCGCCGTGAACCATTGATCACCTTGTTTTTCTCGGAATTCGCGTGGCTGTGCCTTGTCGTCGGTAACGGTCCAGAATCCTGAAGTTGGAATTTCTGAACTGCTCCAAGCACTTCCGTTGGGGAAAAAACAAACCACACTGTCAACCTGTACAGGGCTGATGAACAAACAGGGTTGTGAAGAACTTTGGTAGCCATGGGCCGAATTGAGCTCCATGATTTGTGTTTGATTGCCCCTGTGAATCAAAACTTTGGTTCCATAGCCCATGCGATTGCTCTTGCTCAAATTGAACTGGAGCTTGACCAAAGTGGGCTTGGGATTCAGGTTGTTTTGGTAAACCGACAATGGAGAACCTTGGTTGCAAATGATCAAATCAGCATCGCCATCTCCATCCAAATCTCCGTAAGCTGAACCGGTGCTCAAAGAGGGTTCTTCCAAACCCCAAGTTTCGGTGACTTTCTCAAATCCTTTACCTTTTTGGTTGAGGAAGGCATAGTTGCTGATCTTTTCAAAAGGCAACATGGACAAAAGCTCTTCATGCGTAACCCCTTTGCCCTCTTGCTGTTGTTTTCGGTTTTGAAACAGCATGAAGTCTTGGTCGGTAACGTCGCGGTAATAGCCATTGGTGATGTGCAAATCTTGGTAACCATCTCCGTCAAAGTCTACGAACAAGGGCGACCAACTCCAATCAGTTCTCGCGATGCCGAATAAATAAGCTTCATCGCTGAATGCACCTTGCCCGTGGTTGATCTGCAGGGCGTTTTTCATATACTGATACCCATAGCCATTTTTAAAGCCCACCATGGTGTAGTCGTAATCTTTGGGCCCTCCCATGGTCATGAAACGGCGCTGGTCATCGGCGAGCATATCGACCGATAGAAAATCGAGTTTTCCATCGTTGTTGATGTCAGCTTGGTCGCTGCCCATGCTGTTGTTGCTCGTATGCTTGAAGCGTTGCGCATTTTCATCGACAAACCCACCCTGTTGGTTATTGATCAGCACGTAATCAGGAACATGGTAGTCGTTGCAGACGTATATGTCATCCCATCCGTCGGCGTTGATGTCAAAAACAGTAGCACTCAGTGCATACCCCATTGCTTTTACTCCCGCTTCTTCACTCACATCTTGGAAATGCCCGCCATCGTTTCGGTATAAATGCTGTTGGCTGTTGTCGTCCAATCGAAAGGTTTTGCTAAAACGAATGTCGACATCGCTGAAAAACCGATCGGCGTGATTGGCCACATACAAATCCAAGTCGCCATCTCGATCGTAATCCAAAAAACTAGCCGTTGTGGCATTGCCTGGGTCATCCAATCCATAGGCCTTGGCTTCTTCTTTGAAATTCAAGTTTCCCTGATTGACGAATAACAAATTCCTTTTTTTATCTCCATTTTGCGATGGCCCAGATCGGCACACATAGATGTCCAATAAACCGTCGTTGTTGACATCGGCAAAACTCACACCTGTGCACCATTCAGAGGTGCTAACACCAGCGGCCTCTGTGATGTCTTCGAACTGCATGTTACCCTTGTTGCGATACAGTCGCGATGAACTTGAATTGCCGCTTACGAATACTTCGGGTAAGCCATCGTTGTCCAAATCACCAATGCCTACACCATTGCCGTTGTACAAATAATGGTAGGTGAACTGGTTGAGGCTATCGTTTTCGGGAACTTCATTGGTGAAATCAATCCCCGTTTCGCTGGGACTGAGCAGTTCAAAGCGACCCTCTAAAGACGGTGAACAACCTTGCATGCTCAACAGTCCCAGTGCCAGGGTACTGAGCAGGATGTGGGGTATATGTAGCTTCATGTGGGTAATTTACAAAATGGAGGTTACATGCGCTTCTGATCCATGCGCAAAAACAGGAAAAGCAGCAAGGTAAAGGCCCATAAACTGCTACCTCCGGCCGAAATAAAGGGCAGAGGAATGCCTATGACCGGTACAATGCCTATGGTCATGCCGACATTGATGGCAAAGTGCACAAAGAATATGGAGGCGGCAGAATAGCCCATGACGCGCGCTGCCGTGGTGGTTTGTCGTTCGCTCAGAAAAACCAAGCGCATCAGCAATGAGCCGTAAATGAAAAAGAAAACCAATACCCCTAGCAGGCCCCATTCTTCTCCAATGGTGCAAAAAATAAAGTCGGTATGCTGCTCAGGAACAAATCCCATCTTGGTTTGGGTGCCTTCCATGAATCCACGGCCGCTGAATTCGCCCGCACCAATGGCGATTTTACTTTGTTCCAAATTGAACCCAACTCCCAAACGATCTTCCTTCAATTGGAGGACCAATTCAATTCGATCGCGTTGATATTGCTGAAGAATTTGGTTGTAAAACCAACCAATGGTGGCCGAGTATACCAATGAAACCACGAGAATCATCAGGGTTAATCTCACTAGGTTCTTGTTTGATCGTGTAAAATAGATAAATAAGCTAGCCAGGCCAGCCAATATGCCATATTCGTACCAGTACGAGACCCCAAGGCTTTCCAAATAGATTTTGATGATGGCCAGAAAGCCGAGCCAAACAGCCGAGATCAAGATGAATCCAGGAAGGCCTTCCCGATAGAGCATGAAAAAGAAAGCCGTGAATACCAAGGCACTACCTGTATCGTTCTGTAGCAGAATCAGGCCCATGGGTAGCAAGAAAAGCAACAGGGCGATGGTAACGTTTTTCCACCCTTTGAAGCGCACCCCGTAGGTTCCCAAGAATTTGCTCAAAGCTAGGGCCGTGGCTACTTTGGCAAATTCAGAGGGCTGAATGCCGAAACCACCATATCCAAACCAACTTTTGGCTCCCGCTACCTCTTTGCCCAAAAACAAAACGGCAATGTTCAAGGCAATGGCCAAACCATAGAACCCGTAGGCGAAATAATCCATGAGCCTAACATTGGCATAAGCTATGAACAAGGCCAGTAGGCCAGCAGAGGCTATAAAAACCAGTTGTTTGCGAGCCACAGTAGAAAGCGACAACCATTCTTGGTCAACACCGGCCGATGCCGAATATATGTTGATGAATCCAATCAAAACCAACCCGATATACGCCAGCAGGGCGATGGGGTCCAAGCGATTCTCTATGCTTTGTTTGAAGGGCATTAGGGGGTTTCCAAACGGGCGTTAAACATGTTTTCCTTCATGTAGGGTTTTTTGGTGTCGCGCTCGGGATGTAAATAGCGCTCCATCAACAAACTGGCTATGGGAGCTGCATAGGTAGCGCCGAATCCTGCATTTTCTACGATTACGGCAATGGCAATTTGGGGGTCATCTTTGGGGGCGAAAGCAATGAAGAGAGAGTGGTCCTTGCCATGCGGATTTTGAGCGGTACCGGTTTTGGCACATACCACTACGCTATCCAAGGCGGCACCTCGGGCCGTGCCCCCGACTTGGGTTACCATTTCCATTCCCTGAATGACCGGGACAAAATGCCGGGGTTCAATGCCGGTATAATGAGCCGTTCTGAATCGACGGTCCCAAGCGGTATCGCTATAGCCCTCAATTTGTTTGACCAAATGGGGGGTGTAATAATAGCCCCGGTTGGCGATGATGGCAGCTAAGTTGGCCAATTGAATGGGGGTGAGCAAGATTTCGCCCTGACCAATGCCCAATGAAATGATCATGGAACTCCTCCATCGTTCACCGTGGCGTCGATCGAGCTGCGCCACACTGGGAATGTTTCCTCCCGATTCGCCCAACAGGTCAATTCCTGTGGGGCTTCCCAATCCAAAGCGTCTCCAATACGATTCGAGTATGGCATAGCCCTCCCTAACGTTTCCGTACTTGGGGGCATCGATGATGTCTCGAAACAATTGGCAGTAATAGGCGTTGCAGCTGATTTGGATGGATTGAGCCAAGGCCAAAGGGCTTGGATGCGGGTGGCATCCTACCGTAATGGAGCCCATGTGATACCCTCCGGCACAAGAATGCCGAGTCTCGGGAGTTAAAATACCCTCTTGCAGTCCTATCAGGGCCAATATGGGTTTTACCGTACTGCCTGGAGGATAAACCCCTTTTACAGCCCGGTTGTACAAGGGCTTTTTGGGGTCAATCAACAGCTTGCGAAATTCTTCGGTGCGCTGTTGACCCACTAGCAAATTCGGGTTGTAGTGTGGGCTGTTGTAAAAGGCCAGTACTTCGCCCGTTTTGGGTTCGATGGCTACAATGCTTCCTCTTTTTCCGGCCATCAAGGAGTCGGCGAGCAGCTGCAGAGCCATGTCCAGGCTGAGCTGCACATCAGGGCCGGCTATGGCGGGTTTGTTGAATGATTCATTCTTAACCGTGCCTTGCTCCACATAGGTTCGGTCTTGCCAAACCGTTTTGACTCCCTTGATGCCTCGAATTTGGTTTTCGTAGTATTTCTCAATGCCCGTAATGCCCACCAAATCACCGGGTTGGTAGTAAGGGTCAGATTCGAGCATCTCTTCTGAAACCTCGCCCAAATAGCCAAAAGCATGGGCGCTACCGTTGAAGTTGTATAAGCGGTCGGTTTTCGGCTCTACGTAATAGGCCTTGAGTCGATAGAGGTTTTCTCGAATGATGGCATATTGTTCTGGACTGAGGTTGGAGAAAAAAACAGCCGATCGATCATAGGAATTGTTGCGTTGTCTCTTCTTGGAATTGATCCAAGCCAACAAAGTGCGCTGAGCAAAATCAGCTGAATCCAATCCCAAAATTTGGCATATCAGCACAGAATCGGCACTTCCCATTTTTTTGGGGAAAACCTTGAGGTCGTATGCGGGGGTGTTGCGCACCAATATGCGGCCGTTTCGGTCAAATAAAACCGATCGGCCCGGGTACAGGGTCACCTTGTTGAGGGCATTGTTGATGGCCATTTGCTCATAGGGCGTAGTTCCCAGTTGCAAACCCGCAATGCGCATCGCATACAGCAACAAAATGGCCGCGAAAGTCAAAATGTAAACCCAACGACGGTTGCTGTTCTGGTCCATGGTTATTTCGTTGAGAATGAGGCGCGCAGCAACAGGAATAGCCCTATGGTTCCAGCGGTGCTAATCAGGGATGTAAGCAAGATCGATCCCCAAGCAGAAGCTTTGAAGTAGTCCAAGGAGAAGAATACGACATGGTGAACGAAGGTCAAACTGCCTACGTAGCTCAAATAGCTGGGCCAACCTTTGGATTGGGGGGTCAAATATGCATCACCTTGCAGGAGCAGGCTATCGGTATCCAGTGCTTTTCGGTCGTAGAGGTCTTTGGCAAAAGCCAAGGAAACGCAAGCCCCGGTGTGCATGCCAAAACTGCCGCTGAGCAGGTCGATTAAAAAACCGAAAACGAAGGCTGAGGCCAAAACAATGAAGCGATTGGACTGAACATTCAAGACAAAAAATAGATAGACATAGGGAAGGGGCTTGAGCCAAACACCCATGTTGATTTCCTGGATTAGGTAGGCTTGCAAGAATGCCAGTAAAATCGCCGCTATGCTATACTTCAGTGCTTCAATCATGATTTTGCATTTCTTGGTGGGCTTGCATCAGTTGAGTCTCTTCTTTTTCCATGAGGTTTTCCACTATGCTGACATAGCGCAATCGCTCAAAGTCCACTCCAAGTGCGACGTCCAATTCTACGTAAGTGTTGTCTGCCGATTCGCGAATCTGAGAAACCCGACCAATGGGCAGTCCAGGCGGGAACAAGGTGCTGTAGTAGCTGGTTTGAACGTGCATGCCTTTGCGAATGCGTTCGGCTTTGTTGACTTCCATGACCCGCACTCGGCTTGGGTCGCCGCCCGGCCAAGCCAGTACGCCTTGCTGCAATTGAACTTCTTTGAAATAGGGTGTTAATTCAAACTTGGAGTTCAATACACTCATTACCAAGCTGTAATGCGCGCTTGTTTCGATCACAATGCCTACGATGCCATTGGGGGCAATGACACCCATATTGGGCCTGATTCCATCGTTTTGACCCTTGTCAATGATCAAAATGTTGTTGCGCAGGCGGGTGTTGCTACGTATGACTTTGGCCTGTCTGTATCGGTAATTCAGGGCCTTGTGATGTGCGCTGTCGTAGTGCGATTGGAGAAAGGTGCTATCGGGAGAGGCGCCGAACTGCTCCAATAGGTTGCGCAGACGCAAATTTTCCCGGGCCAATTGTTCGTTTTCAGCCCGCAGCCCGAAATAGTAATCTGAGTTGGATTTCCATTCATCCATCTGCCGGTAAAGGCCCAAGCTGGATTGAACGTAAAAACTGTGTTGATAGAGGTGAAACCGCATGACCTGATTGACCGAGAACCCCAGAAGGAGTATGGTCAAAAGCAAGTAGGATTGCTTCCGTATCCAACGGAATAGGATCCTCATGGTCGATGGATTAAGCGGTCATCAAAAACTTGAAACGCCCAATGTTCTTGAGTGCGGTTCCAGTGCCCCGAACAACGGCCCTCAAGGGGTCTTCGGCGATGTTTACCTTCAACTTGGTTTTCGCTGAAACACGTTTATCCAAGCCGCGCAAAAGCGCTCCACCACCTGTGAGCCATATTCCATTGGTGAGAATGTCGGCGCTCAATTCGGGGGGGGATTGCTCCAAGGCGCGAAGAATGGCTTCTTCGACTTTCATGATGCTTTTGTCTAGCGAACGTGCAATCTCGCTGTAACTGACCATGATTTGCTTGGGAATACCCGTCATGAGGTCGCGACCGTATACGGCGTAATCATCTGGCGGATTTTCCAATTCCTGCAAAGCAGACCCAATGTGGATTTTGATTTTTTCAGCTGTGCGCTCTCCAATGAGCAAGTTGTGCTCCCGGCGCATGTATTCCAAAATGTCCAAGTTGAATTCATCTCCTGCCACTCGAATGCTCTCATCACAGACGATTCCACCCAAAGCGATAATTGCAATCTCAGTGGTTCCGCCCCCGATATCAATGATCATATTGCCTTGTGGCTGAGTTACATCAATGCCAATACCAACCGCCGCTGCCATGGGTTCGTGAATGAGATACACCTCTTTGGCGCCGCTGCGTTCTGCACTGTCCTTAACCGCTCTTTTTTCCACTTCGGTAATGCCAGAAGGAATGCAAATGACCATTTTGAGTTGAGGGCTGATCCAATTTTGCTTTTGGTTCATCATTTTGATCATGCCTCGAATCATATGCTCGGCAGCTTGGAAATCTGCTATGACACCGTCTTTGAGAGGGCGAACCGTGCGAATGCCTTCGTTCTCTTTACCGTACATCTGCATGGCCTCTGAACCAATGGCTATCACATTGCCAGTATTTCGTTCCAGTGCAATGATAGACGGTTCGTCTACCACTACTTTATCCTTGTAAATGATCAAGGTATTGGCAGTGCCCAAATCGATGGCAAGTTCTTGCGTTAAAAAGCTGAAAAGACCCATGTAAGTAATGCAGATGTATTGACTGCAAAATAACACAAACCAAGCGTTACACGGAAGGGGAATTTTATAATTTTAAATCATTGCCAATCAATGATTTTGCCCATAGAAAGCTGCCACAACGGAGGCAAGAGTTTTCGTTCGAGGTATCCCCAGCCTTTTTCGAGTCTCCAATCCAGTCCCAGTACACGGGCTTGAAGGCCCATGCCAAAGGAAGCCAAGTAGGGATTTCGCTGTGAGCTCACACTTAATAAATAGTTGGGGGTTTGCCAGTAAACGGTATTGAAAGGATTGCCCTCTGTGCGCGGTGTCGCACCAAAAAATGCCGTGCCGAGATCGTTGAAAACATACAGCAACAAGCTTTTGGAAAACCCAGATCGCAACAAGCCTTTCTGCCAGTATTGCAGCACGGGTGAAGATAGGCTTTGATGAAAAACAGCATAGCTTGAACCCAGTCTAGCACCGCTTTGAAATCCCCTCAGTCCAGGCCCCATCTCTTGCCATTGAGATCGATTGGAGAAAACGCTGCTAGGATATGGCTGCCAGGCCTCTTGGCTGACCCAACCAGCACTGCCGCCTACCCATTGAATGCTCGCTCCTGATCCTGGCGCATACCGCATTTGCCATTGACCATCCCAGCGAAGGTGGGTTCCAAACTTATGGTTTGCCTGAAAATCGAATTTGGCAAAACTCATGGCCCGGTTACCGGGGGAATAGGTCGGGTGAATGCTCGCCTGAAAATGAGACTTGTCCAGGCTTCGAAACAGAGGCAAGTCGCTGCAGATTCGGTTCCAGGTAAAACCCATGCCATATTGGATCTGGCGATTGGGGTTTTGTTTTAAGGTGGCATCTTGGGTGAACAAACTAGCCCATTGGTGTTGTTGAAATTGCCCAGAAACAGCAAACTGACTTCGGGAATTTCGCGATTGTTTCAGGTAAACCTCCAGACCCGAGGCTTGCAATTGATACCCCTGTTCTTTCCATTCGAATCGGCGTCGTTCATAGTTCAAGTGATGGCCCCATTGAAGATTCTTGAGCGCATCGAATTCTTGATTCAATTCAAAAGCGTTTCGGCGAAAATCGGGGCTTATCATTCCTTTGAAGTAAATGCGATGCCGCAGGTCACTGGATGCAATTTGAGCATAACATTGGGGAGTGAATGTCGCATTGTACAGGGACTGGAAAAACACTTGGCTGGGCATTCCCAAAGGACTTCGAACGTTTGAAAAAGCCAAAGCTGCGTGTTTGAGGTAATACCAGCGCCGGGCTTCATTGATGGAGAAATTGGTCCAGTCAGGCCCGGCTGACTTTCGCTTGGACGCACACGATTTTGGCTTAGGGTAAGTACCCAAAAATCGAATTTGCGGACTCGGAGATTGGTTTTCGAGGCTGTCTGAATCCCAAGGATTAGCAAGGCCCATGGAGCTCTTAGGGCTCCAATCGGACAATTGGGTAGGTCCTGTTAATATCGAATACAGCCGAATGCGAGCATGGCCATCTTTGAAGTCTGAAACAAATCGAAAGTCAGGATGCCCCGTATTTCCCAGCATGGCAAAATCGCCATCCAGAGGCTGTTCTCCCAGTGGAATCCAATGGTTTGCACTGTCGCGCACATACAGCCAATGCAGGGAATTGTCTTGCTCGATCATTACCGACCAAAACCCAGGACGTTCGCTCACGGCCCATTTCGCTTGGCTACCCAAGCCATTTTCCTGACTCCAAATGCGGTTATCATACCACAATTGGGCTTGATGAGTGGCACTGTCTTGGCAACGCAAAAGGGCAAGATCTGAATAAGGATCTGGGCTTATATTCTTGATTTCGTTAATTTGATTGTTTAAATGCGATGGTATTTTTTTGCCATATGGGCTCGCTTGTTGAAAGGCGCCAAGCTGCTCTACGATGATCAGTTCTTGATGGACGGTGAGTATTTGAACCGGGTGGCCTTCAAATTCCCATAGCTCCCGTTGTTCCAGCTCCCCGTACCAATTCCAGCGAGACCAGACCCATTTGCCATCTTCCCTCCAAAGGCTCTCCCAAAACAAGTGATTGCGCCAGATGAGTGGTCGGTCAAAGCTCAAATCAAAACAAAGGGAAATCTTGTCTCGGGTTCTGAACCACTTGCGATTGCTCGATTCATCCACGTAACCCAAACACGTTTTTCCCGGCCATTGAAACTCTGCCACAGCCTTGTTCAAACTGGGGCTTAGGCACAATTGAGCAATGGGGTGATTCATCCAGGGTTTCCCCCAGTCGAAATCGCTTTGAAACAAACTGGACGATGAACTTGAGCTTGATTCTGTGGGCAATTGTTGCTCTAGCCAGGGATGAAAATTCGTCCCCAAGTGGTATTGAAAACTCTGGTCTACGCTTCCTGTATACTTGATGACGAACCACAGAGAGGACAGCGTGCCTCGCCCCAATTGTTCTGCTAGACGGTTCCATACAAACTGCCCAAAAATGTCTTGGGCATAGCCGGGAATGTGATTGATGTCAGAAAAGGACCGATGTTGCACCTGCAAGTTCCATTCGTATTGATCTCGAATGGTCCAACCTAAGGCGAAATGCCGGCAATAGCCATATAACAACCAGGCGGGCAATCGATTGAGTTTGGCTTGGTCGAAGCGTTGTTTGACCGTAATGCCGAATAAATATTCCCTCAACAGAGAGAACGCAATGCCCCAGCGAATTTGCTGCTCAAATTGTGCGGGGGTAGCGTGCAGGTATATGGGAAACAGGCCATCGTTCGCGTCTTCGATGTTTTGCCCGTTCTGATGCATGTAGGCTGAATGGGTTTGAAGGGCAGACTCGTATTCTTCCAAGTTTGAAAAGGCTTGGAAGTACAGAGAACCACTGCTTTTATAGCCCAATTCGTTTTCGGCTTCTTCCAATCCTTTGTGAAATACCTGCATCCATTCCAGGGAGCGTTGCTCAAAAAGAGCAAGTGACGTTGTGTCGAGTGTTACGCTGAGTTTTTTCCAATTCCATTCGCGCAAGTTTTGTGCGGCAAGGGAAGAGCAAGCCAGGGTCCAAATCAAAGCCAGAACAACGCGCACATTCCAAAGATAAAGGGTCAGAATTAGGGAACCATCGATTCGGCGATTAATTTCGAGGCATGGAGAATAGCAGCTCAACCTACATAGAATTGGAAAATCAATACGGTGCTCACAACTACCACCCTTTGCCCGTTGTGTTGCAACAGGGCTTAGGCATTTGGTTGACCGATGTTGAAGGCAAGCGCTATCTCGATTTTTTATCTGCCTATTCAGCTGTGAATCAGGGCCATTGTCATCCCGCTATATTGGGGGCTTTGACTGAGCAGGCTCAGAAACTGACCCTCACCAGTCGGGCCTTTCACAACGATCAATTGGGTCCCTATGAGTCTTTCATGTGCAAAGTCTTCGGATTTGATCGTCTATTGCCAATGAACACCGGTGTGGAAGGAGGGGAGACCGCTGTGAAGTTGGCTCGCAAATGGGCCTATCAAGTCAAGGGGGTGCCCGAGAATCAAGCTCGAATTCTATTTGCAGAACACAATTTCTGGGGCCGCACCTTGGCGGCCGTGAGCAGTTCCAGCGATCCCGATAGTTTTGGAAATTTCGGGCCCTTTATGCCCGGGTTTTCGTTGATTCCTTACAACGATTTATCGGCTTTGGAGGCTGAGTTGAAAGATCCGAACGTGGCGGCATTCATGGTTGAGCCCATTCAGGGAGAGGCAGGGGTTGTCGTTCCCGATGAGGGTTATTTGAAAGGAGTGAGGGCCCTATGCAGTCAATATAATGTCTTGTTCATTGCCGACGAGGTGCAAACGGGTCTTGGTCGCACCGGTAAAATGCTGGCTTGCGATCACGAAGGGGTTAAACCCGATGTGCTGATTTTGGGTAAAGCCTTGAGCGGCGGTGTTTTACCCGTTTCAGCGGTCCTGGCTTCAAGCGAAGTGATGAATACCCTGCAACCCGGCCAGCACGGTTCAACTTTTGGGGGCAACCCTTTGGCATGCGCAGTGGCCAAAAAGGCCATTGAGGTACTGTTGGATGAAAAAATGATTGAAAATGCCGAACAGCGCGGTCAGCAATTCAGGCAAGGTTTGGCTCAAATGAATTCCAATTTGATTCGTGTGATTCGAGGCAAAGGATTGTTGAATGCTGTTGAAATTGTGCCCTTTGGTGACAACCGCACCGCGTATGACGTGTGCAAAGCCTTGATGAAGAATGGCTTACTCGCCAAACAGACGCACCAACACATCATTCGTTTTGCGCCTCCCTTGGTCATTGATTCTGCTCAAATTGAACAAGCTCTCGCGATTATTGAACAAACGCTAATCGAGGTCCAAAAACCCGGTTACTTTGATTAATTTCGCACCCTTGCTCGGGTGGCGGAACAGGTAGACGCGCAGGACTTAAAATCCTGTTGCCAGCAGTGGCAGTACGGGTTCGAAACCCGTCCCGAGTACCATGAAAAGATGGATAACCCTGGCCTGGGGTTTGTCTTTCCTCTGGGCTTGTCAGTCTTCGAAAGGACCCGACATTCGGATCCTGTCGGAGACTGATAGTACCTTGAGCCCTGAAATTCGCGCTCTTTGCAAAAAAATTGCCGACGATCCTACCGTCGCCGAATACTATTACCTGCGGGGCAATACCTTCTATTACGAAGAAAATTACCGGGAAGCTTTGATCGATTTGCAGGCCAGTGTGAGCCTCAATCCAGAGCAACCCCTGTATCATTTTCGATTGGCCGAAACCTACCTGCAGAGCGATTCGGCCCAGTATCCGCAGGCTGCATTTCATTTGTCAGAAGCTTTGCGTTTGAAACCTGATTACGCTGAAGCCCAATACCAGCAAGCTCGATTGTGGGTAGCGCGCCAAGAATACGATAAGGCCGCCGCTCCCATCAAAAACTTGAAAAACAACCCCGATTTTCGAGACAGAGCCTTTTTGTTAGAGGCATTGTCTTTCCGCGAGCAAAAAGATACAGCCAAGTCAGAGGCAGTATTGGATGCACTGCTGCGTTTAAGTCCTCAGAATTACGATGCCAACATGCAAAAGGCCTTGATTCTGTTGAACCGACACGATCCCTTGTGCATGGAATGGCTCGACAAGTCGCTTTCTTTAGATGAATTGAGCGATGAAGCCCTGTATCACAAAGGACTTTGGAATCAATGGAACGGTCAGTACGCCGACGCCATGGTTTTGTATGAAAATGCCAATCGCATCAATCCGGGTCATTTGTATGCGCGCTACAACCGCGCTGTCATTGAAAGTTTGTTCGAGAACTACCTCAAAAGCGAAGAGCATTGCAACCAGGTATTGGATATGGATGCCAATTTCTCGTTGGCTTTGGCTCTAAGAGGCTATTGCCGCGAAAAATTGGGCTATAAAAAAGCCGCTCAGTCTGATTACCAAGCGGCTTTGAAATTGGATCCATCGCTTTCCATTGCCCAAGAAGGCTTGGAAAATCTAGGAGAATCACTTCGTTAAGGTCAGGGTTTCAAAGATGGTGTAGGTAACGCCATCGATGTTGAATAGATAGTCGCGGCTCATGGTTACTTTGTCTGCAGCTACTGTTTCGATCTCCCAGCTGAAATTCAAGAAGTTTACCGTTGTGCCTTTGGGGTCGGGCATGCTCCAAGTCAGGGTGTTATCTTTCTCCGAGTTGCAAACGCTGTTCACCGTCAATTTCACTTGAGAAGTGCTGATGAATTCATACACGTCATCCTTCAAGCAGGGCTCCACGATGTTTTGATTCACGCCAGGAAAACTTTCTGTAGAATCGGTCCAAGAGGTCAAGTGCCATGGTTGCATCATCAATACTTCTTGGTTGGTTTTCCCTTTAATGTCGATACCGCTGGGGTCTTTCTCACAAGCAGCCAAGGCCATCAAAGCCAATACCGCTGCTCCAAACAATGTTTTTTTCATGGTAGGTCAAAGATAGAGATTTGCTCAAGCCTTTCGCAAGTCGTTGATGACTTCAGCCGCCATGCGCAGACCGAACAGGGCAGGCATGAAGGAAATCGTGCCGTAAAAAGACTTTTTGAAGTTGCTGCCATCGGTCAATTGAACGCTTTCACGGTTGATTTCTGAACCGTTGAAGACTACTTTGAATCCTTTGCGAATGCGGTGTTTGTTGAGCCGCTTTCGAATGGTACGCGCGAAGGGGCAATGATGCGATTTGGAGATATCAGAGACAAAAACGGCAGATGCATCGGTTTTTCCCCCTGCGCCCATAGAACTGATGAGCCGCTGCTTCTTTTCCATGCAGGTCTTGATCAAATACAATTTGGGGCTAATGGAATCGATGCAATCCATGACGTAGTCAAACGATTGAGATTCAATCAAGGCGATGGTATCATCGGGGCGCTGAAAATGGTCGATGACATGGAGTTTCAACTGCGGATTGATATCCAGCAATCGCTCGGCCATGACCTCGGCTTTTTTGCGCCCTACGGTACTCGTTAAGGCCGGTAATTGACGGTTTTTATTGCTTTTATCTACGATGTCACCGTCGATGACTGTCATTTGACCAACCCCAGCCCGGGCGATGAATTCAGCAGCAAAACTGCCTACCCCTCCAAGACCCACGATCAGCACATGGGCGGCATTCAGGCGAAGCAACTGTTCATTTCCAATGAGCAATTCGGTTCGTTCGAGCCAATCTAAATCTACCTGCATATGACAATGGCAAAGATAAGGCTTGCCTTATCTTTGGTGCATGTTCAAAAATGGGATAGGCCTACTGGTTTTTCTACTCAGCAGCGTTCGCGTGCTGGCTCAGAACCCTGTTCGAGAATATTCGACATTCTCACCCTCAACCGCCGTCTTGTTGGATTCAACGTTGGCGCCATCGATGCAAATATTGGTTGACGGTAACCTGTTAGCCTTGGCTTGGGTTACCGAAGATTTCCAAGCGCCCGGTGGGGTTGAAATTCGCTCCGAGTTCAATTGGGAAATCGGGCGGGGTGTTTCCTTGAGCATTCGCCCCGAATCTTTGGCTGATTTGGTGAGAGATCCCGGCCTAAAGTACCTGGATGTCGGCTCTCGCATCAACAGCCCTCGGCCCCTGAACGATACATCTCGCATTCTTTCAGATGTAGACCGTGCCCATGCCGGTGCCCAAAACGGGTTGCCATCCAATTATACGGGCAAGGGTGTTTTGGTGGGTATAGTCGATATCGGCTTTCAAACCGATCACCCCACGTTTTACAATGCAGATGGAACCCAATACCGTGTTTGCCGTTTTTGGAATCAATCGGTAGCGGGAACACCGCCGCAAGGATACTTTTATGGGGCTGAGTTCAAAGACAGCGCAGCCATTGTGAAAAACATAGACCCTTGGCATTCCCATGGCACGCACGTTGCGGGCATCGCGGCGGGCTCGGGATTCAAGTCGCCTAACAACCGATACCGAGGAATGGCTCCTGAAGCCGACTTGGCTTTTGTCAACATTGCCTATAAAAACGATAGCTTAGACGGAAGTGCACTGGGCGACTATATTGTTGCCAATCCGGCTATCATCGATGCGTATCAATACCTATTCAAGCTCGGGGAATCGCGCAATCAACCGGTTGTAACCAACTTGAGTTGGGGCATGCATACAGGGCCTCACGATGGAACGTCCCTCTTTGATTTGAGTGTCAATAGCCTGTCCAACCAAGGTCATGTCATGGTTGGGGCAGCCGGAAATGACGCCAACAATGCCATGCACATCGGCTGGGAGGGGAATAATGCCTTAGATACATTTTACTCCATCGCTATTGATCGATCAAGAAACTATTACAAGCATGAGAGCGTCTACGTAGATATCTGGGGTCCCCGCAAAGTGCCCTCGCTATCGGTCCAAGTTTCCCTGGTCGATACGTTCGGGAATGTGCTGTTGAGCAGCGATTGGAACCAGGTTGGAGATTGTTTGAATTGCGGCTTGAGTTCAGAAGTTCTGGTCTCAGGCACTGACACACTTTGGCTCAGGTGGATGGAACAATACCCCAGCACGACACAAAAGCCCAACATTTGGTTGATGGCTGAGAGCAACGATGCCCAACGCCAGTACATTCGAATTGGGTGTGTAGGTCAAACTGTGCATGCCTGGAACAGCGGCCAAACTTATCGCTGGACCTCAGGCGGGTTCATCGATGGTCATAAGGGCAGTGCTTTTGGGAGCCAGTATGTAAAAGGAACTCGCTCTTTTTCAGTGGGTGAAAATGGAGGTTCAGGGCTTCAAACCCTCAGCGTAGGAGCTTATACCGCTCGAAAGGAATGGATTTCGGCTTACAACGGTTACAAAGCTCAAAATTGGCTCAACGTGGGAGAAATCGCCAGTTTTTCTTCCAACGGTCCCATGCCGCTTTCAGCCTTGAGTCCAAGCTCCGTTCACCGCATGAAGCCCGACATTTCGGCTCCTGGTCAAAATATCGCTTCGGCCTTGCACCGCATGCAGGTTCCGGCTTGGTTGAAAGATAACATTGTGTCGGTCGACAGTTGGAACGGTCAACCCGTTTACTACGTATTGTTTTCTGGAACATCCATGGCGGCGCCACACGCAGCTGGGGTAGTGGCTCTGTATTTACAGGCGAATCCCAAATTGAGAGCCGATGATATTCGCATGATTTGGCGTACGACCGCTCTTCGCGATTCATACACAGGTGCCGATTCAAACTCGGTGTACGGCTTGGGTAAGATTCAGGCATTCGACGGAATTCAAGCAGCCACCAAACTCATGGCATGGGAGCAGGTGCATGCCAGCACGCGTTATTCAGCGTTTGTCGATGCTCAAGGGCAGCTGCACATACCCAGTATACGAGGCCTATCAGATGTGCGAATATTCAATTTGAACGGCCAGGAATTGTTGCGGGTACCCCATTGGAGTCCCCAGCAAACCCTTTCCATGGAGTCATGGCCAGAAGGATTGTACCCGGTGCAATGTTTGGATGAAAGCGGTATACACCGCTTTTGGGTACTCAACTACAAGCTATAATGGGGTTGCATACTGGGCAAACCGTCGGATCTTGATGCGAACCGATTTTTATGCTGCCTAGCGAAGCGAGGCTTTGAATTCCAAGTAGGACTGAATGTGTCTTTCCTTTTTGGTGGGGTATATGTCATCTATGGTAACCATGACCCCTGTTTCTTCCACGTACCCAAAATGGTCGTTCAATGCCGTTCCAAAGGTTTTCATGCTCGGGCTCAGGTTCATGTAACTGCTGAACAAAGGAGGCACATTCTCACCCAATGCTCTCACCCGGCTATTCAATAATTTGAACCCTTCTTTGTAGTCCAATTGCTTCAATTCGCTGAGAAAATCTTGGCAATCATAGGTGGCCAATAGGGGATCATATGGCCGAACTAGGGAATCGCGATCGGGGAAATAATGATGCATGAAAGAGAGAATCAAATCGCGCGCTTCTGTTTGATAATCGCTGTACATGGTGATTTTCCCGAAGAAATAACGAATGTCAGGGTTGTCTACCACCAAGGCTCCCAAGCCGTCCCACAAATTGTCTAAGGAGAACAACCCCTGTTTGTTTTCGGCAGAAGGTTGAAACATGGGTTGGACAAAAGAACGACCCAGTTCGATGGTAGAGGGGAAATACTCGTTTTTCAGTTTTTCGCTGAATTCCAGAATCTCTGTGGTTGACAGGTGAAAGTTGCCCTCTGCATCTTGGTTATCGATGCAGCGAACAAAGCGGTATGCCCCCACAATTTCTTCTTTTTCAGGGTTCCATACCGCAATTTGCTGGTAGGCATAGGGGCCTTGATCGAATTCGTCCAAGTCGCATGATTTGCCTGTACCGCCGCCGGCAGCTCGAAAGCTTAGCTCGCGCAGACGTCCAATTTCCAAGAGCAAATTGGGTTTTTCATTTCCATTGAAGATGTAGATTTCATTGTTCAAGTTGTTCGTGGGACGAACAAAGATCTCAGGCGTCAACTCGCTTTTGAGCAGCTGCCGATCAATGGGTTCAATGATTTCCGAAAACTCCATTGTCCAAATCTACGAAAAGCTCCAGTTAGATGAAGGCTTACGGAAAGGGTGGCTGTGCACCGTCTTGCAAGGTGTACACATAATCGCGCACTTGGGCGGCCCATTCCAGCGTGTTTTTCTCTGAATGAAATTGAGTATAAGCGATGGGAGCCCCAAATTGAACTCGAATGGTTTTCCCCGCTTGCTTGGTCATTTCATCGGGCAAGGTAAACATCTCCAAATTGGCTTTTATACCGAAACGCTTGCGCCATCGAGCTATGCGATAAAAGCGCGGTGAATTGAATCCATGAATGTAACAGGGTATGACCGATTGCTGGTATTGTTGGGCTTTGCTGATAAAGGCCTTGGTCCATGCTTGGTCCTCTATGCGGTCACCCATGGGTCTTGAAACCATGCCTGATGGGAATAAGGCCAAAATGCCTGGGCTTTGGTATTCTTGATCGAGCATTTTCAAATGAGCTCGAGCGCTACTGCCAAATTTATTCACCCCAATGAAGTGTTTTTCCATAGGTTTTACCGCCATCAATAGGTCATTTACGATGATTTTACAATCGGGTCTTTTTTGTCCTATGGCGGCTACCAATGCCAGCCCGTCCAATCCTCCCAATGGGTGGTTGGCCGCCACAATGGCTGGGCCTGACTCGGGTAGATTTTCAAAGCCCCGTACTTCCAACTTGGCATTCAAGTAATCCAATGAGAATTGGGCAAACTCCAAACCAGTCATGGATTTGCCATGTTCCAAAATTTCATTCAACTCCCTTTGGTGAATGAAGCGCTCTAGCCAGGCCCATGCGAAGCCCGGAATCCAACGGGCTAGGGAAGGATTCTTGCTCGAAAAAGCCAATCGCACATCAACTCGCATATCCCTTAGGCCAATATGGCGTCACGGGTTGCATCCAATATGCGAAAACACTCTTCGCTATTAGATGCTTCGCTGTAAACCCTCAAAACAGGTTCGGTTCCACTGGGTCGAATCATGACCCAAGAACCGGTATTCAAGCGAAACTTGTATCCGTCGGTGTCTTCAATGCTGCTTACCGTGTAGGATCCAAAAGAATGATACGACCCGTTTTGACAGTGGCCCACAATGCGGTCTTTTTGTGCGGGATCCAAGTGCAGGTCGTAACGTTCAACAGCGAAAGAACCGATTTTATCGTATATATCCAATATTAATTCCTTGACAGTTTTGCCGGTTTTGGCACAGTATTCCATGATCACCAATCCCATCCATACACCATCTCGCTCGGGAATATGCCCCTTGATGGCAATGCCGCCGCTTTCTTCAGCTCCAATCAATACATCGTCTTGAACCATGTGTTCGCATATGTACTTGAATCCAATTTTGGTGGTGATGGTTTCCAAACCCAAATGGTCGGCCAATGCCTGAACTTTATCGCTGACTGAAAAACTCTTGACCACCTTCCCCGTATAACCCTTGAATGTGCTCAAGTATTCCATGAGCAAGAGAATCAAATGGTGTGAATCCACGAACTGTCCATCCTGGTCAAAGAACCCAATGCGGTCTGCATCTCCATCAGTGGCCAAACCACAGGTGAGTTGCGGTGTTTGGGCAATGATTTCGCTGAGTTCAGGTAGGTTTTTGGCAATGGGTTCAGGTGCGCGGCCCAAGAAACTGGGGTTGTATTCGGCATGCAAAAAAGTGGCAGCTGGCAGCAGCGTTTTTACCGCGTTTTGGCCAGCCCCAAACATGGCGTCGTATGCGAGTTGATGGGCATTTTGCTGAAGCAGGTTCATGTCAAATTGCTTCGCGCAATGATCCAAGTAGATTTTTTCAAAATCCACATAGGCAATCATTTGACTTTCTATAAATTGAGAAATAGTTCCTGTGGCCGTCACCTCAGAATCGGGAATCCATGATTCAATTTTATCTATTTCAGCCGGTGAGGCGGGGCCTCCGTAATGGGCTTTGATTTTGAATCCGTTGTAAGCCGGTGGGTTATGGCTCGCGGTAAGAATGATACCGGCACCAGCCCCCAGTTGATGGGCGGCGAGGGAAATCATGGGAGTGCTGACAAAGCTGGGAGATAGGCTCACCCGAATGCCTTCAGAAGCCATGATGCAGGCAGTCTCTTCGGCGAATAATTGCCCAGCGAAACGACAATCGTAACCCACCACAACATGAAGAGGTAAGGATTCATTTTTTAGCCATTTGGCTGTTGCCCAGGCTACCCGTTTTACGTTTTGAACGGTAAAAGTATCTGCGATGATGGCTCTCCAGCCATCGGTTCCAAATTTGATCGTATCCATGCTTATCCGTTAAATGCGTTTTCTCCAGTTATTTCCATGCCCAAAATGAGCAAGTGTATGTCATGTGTGCCTTCATAGGTGATGACCGATTCAAGATTCATCATGTGCCTCATGATGGGAAACTCACCCGTAATGCCCATTCCGCCAAGCATTTGACGTGCTTCTCTCGCCACTTGCAGGGCGATTTCCACGTTGTTGCGTTTGGCCATGGATATTTGAGCGGGGCTAGCCAATCCCTTGTCCATGAGTTGACCCAAACGCCATACCAGCAGTTGAGCTTTGGTGATTTCTGTCAGCATCTCGCTGAGCTTCTTTTGCTGCAATTGGAATGCACCAATGGGTTTTCCAAATTGTTGGCGCTCAGCGGCGTAACGTTTGGCCGTGTCATAGCAATCCATAGCGGCACCCAAGGCGCCCCAAGCGATTCCAAATCGTGCCGAGTTCAAACAGGTGAGAGGACCTTTCAAGCCCGAAACACCCGGCAACAGGTTCTCCTTGGGAACTTTGACGTTTTGAAAAACGAGTTCCCCTGTAGCGCTAGCCCGCAACGACCATTTGTTGTGCGTCTCAGGAGTGCTGAATCCTTCCATGCCCCGTTCGACGATGAGGCCATGCACTACACCGGCTTCGTTTTTGGCCCATACGACAGCCACATCAGCAAAGGGAGCATTGCTGATCCACATTTTGGCACCATTGAGCAAGTAATGATCGCCTTGATCGCTGAAATGGGTGGTCATTCCCGCTGGATTTGAACCATGATCGGGTTCGGTAAGTCCAAAGCAACCCAGCCATTCGCCGCTGGCCAATTTGGGTAGGTATTTGCGGCGCTGTTCTTCGCTTCCGAATTTGAAGATGGGATACATAACCAGCGACCCTTGAACCGAGGCCGTACTGCGAACACCGCTGTCGCAGCGTTCGAGTTCTTGCATGATGATGCCGTAGGTGGTGTAATCCATGCCTCCACAGCCATATTCGGCCGGTAACTGTGGCCCAAAGGCTCCAATGTGGCCTAGCTCTTTGACAATGTGTCTGGGAAATTGGCTTTCTTGAGCAAAATGTTCGATGATGGGACTTAAGTCTTTTTTGACCCAATCCCGAACCGATTGCCGAATTAGCTTTTGTTCTTCGCTCAACAAATCGTCGATGGCGTAAAAGTCAGGTGCTTGGTACCGGTCTTTGCCTCGACCAGCCTCATACAATGCTTCCAAAGAATGTTGCTCACTCATGGTTATTTACAAATGTAAGGACCTGCTTATTTTTGCCTACGGCTACTTATCCATCGATTGTTAATTCAAGTAAACATATCCAAATTGAGGGTGACAGCGCCCATCGGGGTGCATGCATTGGAGCGCAAAGCCAAATGTGTGCTCGAAATATCGGTTCAATTGAGCTGGGAGACATCCACGCCCATTCGGGAAGACTTGTCTCAAAGTGTCGATTATGCCGATGTGGTTTCCTTGATTCGCTCGGTCCTACATCAGGAATTTGCCCTGTTGGAATCGCTTGGGGAAACCATCTTAGATAACATTGCGGCCCGTTTTCCATTGGTGGAGGAGGCTCAAATCACCTTGGTGAAACCACACATTCTAATTTCGGGTGCCCAATTGGAGTCGAGCTCGGTTTGCTTAACGCGAAATTTTCGTCATTAAACGGATATAAACAGAAGCATTTAGGCCTTGGGCAGTACTTTTGTATCAATGGCTAATCGTACAATTCGCTTCATTTTTCTGTGGGTCCTTTTTTGCACGTTTGCAACTGGCTATTTGCACGGACAAATCGGGGTCTACGGATGGGTTTACAACAACCAAACTTTAGAGACCATTCCAGGAGCAATTGCCATTGATTCTGCTTCCCACGAGTTTACCGAAGCTACGCAGCAAGGGTATTATCAGTTGGCAGCAAGAAAAGGCTTGCGCACCTACATTTTTGTGGCGGCAGGCTTCAAGCCCAAAGTTCTTCAGTTGGATATTGACAATCCCAAAAGCCAAAACGTGTTTTTGGATCCAACTCCCCGTGGGGTGTCCGATTCCTCAGCCTTATACTTGAGCCTTTACGATGCCCAAGTGAGCACCTTCAAGCCTTTGAAACGCCAAGTGACCGATGCTCCCACCTTGTTGAGTTTAACCGATCCGGTCAAATACCTTCAATTTCTGCCCGGGGTCTCTGGGGGAATAGAAGGGTTGAGCGGAATGTATGTTCGCGGTTCCAATGCTGATCAAAGTTTGTTTTTGATGAACGGTTTGCCGGTTTATGGAAACGGTCATGTTTGGGGGCTGTTGTCCAATTACAACCCTGAAATCAGCAAGAGTACGGTGCTTTACCGCGGTGTGGCACCCGCTCGCTTTGGAGGTAGAGCAGGAGGGGCGGTGATGGACGTCACCACTCAAGGGGGTACTGCAAACGAACTCAAAGGCTCGTTTCAAATCGATCCCCTCGCTTTCAATTTGTCATTGGAAGGTCCCTTGGATGTCACAGGTAGGACCACATTTGCTACCAGCATTCGCCGAAGCTATTTGGATTGGCTGTTTGACTTCAATGCTGGAGAAGGACTGGGGGCCGTGGTCAATATGCATGATTTCAATGCCAAAGTGGATTTCAAACAGGATCAATACACCCAGTGGTCATTTTGGGTGTACAACGGTCGAGATAAGTACCAATTGAGCACGGAAACCCAAGATCAAGACAGTTTGGGCAGACGTCAAGATATTTCGCTGTTGGTAGGTGTGAATTGGCAGAACACCTTAGCAGGGGTTTCCTGTTCCCATATTTTCAACTACCGTCACTTCGCTACGTTCAGTGCGGGTATGTCTCGATACCGTTTTCGCAGCCCCATTGAAATTCGAATTGTTACCGACTCGGGTGGCTTCAATCAACAAACATCCCAACTCGCTTACACAACAGAGCACTCCATTACCGATTTTTCAGCCCAGGCTGATTTCAGTTATTTGCTGGACAACAATAGCCGCATACGTTATGGCACCCATTGGGTGGCGCATAACATGAAGCCTGGTTTGGAGTATTTGGGTGTGCAAGCCAATGGCAACCCCTTCCAAGATACCCTCTATGGAGTTGAGAATGCCCAAGTACCTGTTGAAATTAGCCATTATGGAGAATGGGAATTGCATCCCAATATTGGGTTGTCCATCAACGTGGGTTTGCGGTCTTGGACCTACATTTCGGGCACCAATTTCTATTCCCGTTTGGAGCCCAGATTTTTATTGTCTCAAATGATGGAGGGCCAGAAAAGGTTTCAATTGGCTGCAGGTATCTCCAATCAAGGCATTCATCAAATGTCGAGCATGGTCGGGATCCTTCCTCGGGATATGTGGTTCCCGACTTCAGGTAACTTCAAGCCGCAACAAACCTTGCAAGCCAGCATCGGCTATCGCCAGCCTCTGGGTTCTCGTTTTGAAATCAGTGCTGAGGGTTTTATCAAAAGATTCAATGGGATCACAGACCTTACCGGAACACCCAGTGATGCGCTGAAGCCCAATTTTTGGGATGAAGCCATTGCCCAAGGGCAAGGTTCGGCTCGGGGATTAGAACTTCTGGTTTCCAAGAGTTCGGGAAAAGTGACCGGTTTGGCCTCTTATACATTCAGCCGTACCGAGCGAACCTTTGCTTCAGTGAACGAAGGACAGGCGTATCCTTTTCGCTGGGACCGCCCTCACAAGGCCAGTGCACAATTGACTTGGTACATTTGGCCGACCTTTCGCATGAATGCCTCGGCCATGTTCATGAGTGGCAATTTGGTAACCGTTCCCTCTAGCCGCTATGTAACCGTTGATGGTAGTTTGGTTTATGACTACAGCCAGAAAAACAATTATCGTTTGCCGGCTTACCGCCGAATCGACCTGGGCTTTACCAAAGAGATTCACCCAGAAATCAAACGTAGCTACCATGAGTTATACGGGATTCAGGTTTACAACATCATGGGTTGGAACAATCCCATTTTTACACGTTTGGAAATCGTCGATGGTTCTCCTCAATTGATGGGTATCTCGCTATTTACTTTCGTTCCTTCCATTTTTTATCGCATCGAATTTTAACATGATATCACTGAAACGAGCCCTGATAATTGCGGCAATGTGTAGCCTCTACGCTTGCGAATCTCCATTGGATTCGACAGCATTGACTTATAAGCCCCGTTTGGTGGTGAATAGTTTGATGACCAGTGATCAAGTGGTTTGGGCAACGGTCAATTCCAATATCTCTTTGGTCGATACCATAGGTCCTGCGCCCATTGAAAACGCCACTGTGCAGCTGGTTGATCAAAATGGGAATGTTCGCTCTATGGCTTTCAACTTTGGTCAAGGTCGCTATGAAGCCAATGTCAACCCAAAGCCCGGTGAGCGCTATGAAATCGTAGCCAACTATGCCAATTTCCCTCAAGCCAAAGGATCAACCGAAGTGCCGCCAGCCTTGAATTTACCGCCTTCCACTTGGGTGGATAATACAGGTGTTGATGCTGACGGCTTTCCAACGGGAACGCTGTCATTGAAGATTGTCGATAGCAAACAAGAGCGTAACTATTATGAAATTACGCTGTATCGCTATGATGATTTTATCGCCCAATGGTTTGTCATCAATCCTGATTTTCATGATGCAGAATTGGCCTCCCAATCGATAGCTACCGCCAATGGTGGTTTTGTTATCAGCGATGCGCTCTTCAACGGCGATGTCAAGACCTTCAATTTTCATACACCCTTTGCTTCAAAAGGCCAGCAATACAAGTACATGGTCGAAGTGAGAAGTTTGAATGAATCGTATTTTTTGTATACCCAAAGTTTGGATCAATACACCCAAGCTTCAGGCCTATTCACAGAGCCCGTTTCTGTGTATACGAATATTGAAGGTGGTTTGGGCATATGCGCCGCCGCATCTGTTTTGAAAGATACCCTTCGCTAGTGCCTGTGAATAAGGAATTCATACGAATCAAGAATGCCCGGGAACACAACCTGAAAGGCATTGATGCAGATATTGAACTCGGTTCGTTCACGGTAGTGACCGGTGTTTCAGGCTCCGGGAAATCCTCTTTGGTTTTTGATACACTCTTTGCAGAAGGTCAACGCCGTTATGTGGAATCCTTGAGTGCTTATGCCCGACAATTTTTGGGCCGAATGAAAAAACCTCAGGTAGATTCCATCGAGGGTCTGTGCCCTGCAATTGCCATTGAGCAAAAAGTAAATTCTCGCAACCCAAGAAGCACCGTAGCTACTTCAACGGAAATTTACGATTATTTAAAATTGCTGTTCAGCCGAGTGGGAAAAACGATTTCGCCGATTTCGGGAAGACAGGTCAAACAAGATTCTCCCCAAGATGCAGTATCCTATGCCCAAGCTCATTTTGACGGTAAAAGAGTATGGGTAGGTGCTGATTTGGCGACAGGAAAGTACGGTGCCTCAGAATGGAGTTTGATGCAGCAAAAAGGCTTCAACAGGGTTGCCTTCGGTGAGCAAGATCATGCCTTGGCTGATTTGCTGGAAACTCAACAGGTTTTTGAGGGTTCTCCTTGCTTGATTGTTGACCGCATTCGATTGGATGCTTCTGATGCTGAAAACACCAGTCGTTTATTTGATGCGGTTGAAACGGCATTTTGGGAGGGGCAAGGGAGCTGTGTAATCATTGAAATAGAGTCCCATACGCGAATCGAATTCAACAACCGATTTGAACTCGATGGCATGAGTTTCGAAGTGCCGACTCAAGATTTCCTCTCTTTCAACAATCCGTACGGAGCATGCCGAACCTGTGAGGGTTTCGGTTCTGTATTGGGAATTGATGAAGAACTGGTCATCCCCGATGCTTCATTGAGCATTCACGAAGGAGCCGTGGCACCCTGGAAAGGGGAAACATTGGGGGCCTGGAAAAGCGAATTCATTCGGGCGGCTTTGAAGTTGGATTTTCCTGTCCACCGACCCTATCGAGAACTGGATAAAGAACATCTCGATCTGCTCTGGAATGGAGCGAAAGGGGTCGATGGTATCCGTCAATTTTTTGCCTACCTGGAAGAAAAGTCATATAAGATTCAATACCGGGTATTGGCTGCTCGATACCGCGGTAAAACGACCTGTCATGACTGCCATGGTACTCGACTGCGCAAAGAGGCAAGTTGGGTGAAATTGCACAATATTCAGCCGGGTTTGAATGCCCCTGAATGGATGAATCTTGCCGACTTGCTGTTGATGCAAATTGATCAAGCCCATTTGTATTTCAAACAAGCTCAATTGTCTGATGTTGATACCCATGTGGCTCAGCGCATTTGGACTGAAATCTCCACCCGGTTGGAGTTTCTTAAAAATGTAGGGTTGGGTTATCTCACCTTGAATCGTTTGAGCAATTCCTTGAGCGGGGGAGAAAGCCAACGCATCAATTTGGCCACCTCATTGGGTTCCAATTTGACCGGGTCCTTGTACGTGCTCGATGAGCCCTCCATCGGCCTACACAGCCGAGATACCGAACGATTGGTGTCGGTTTTGAAAGCCTTGCAAGAAGAAGGCAATACCGTGGTGGTAGTGGAGCACGATGAGGATGTAATGGGCAACGCCGATGCCATCTTGGATATTGGGCGGCTCGCAGGATCCCTAGGTGGGGAATTGGTCTTCAAAGGAACCTTGGATCAAATCAAAAAGTCAAAAGAAAGCCTTACTGGACAGTATTTGGGAGGTTCTGAACAAATTGCTGTTCCCGCTCAGCGCAGGAAATCAGTGAATTCCATTGAATTGCTTGGGGCTAGAGCCAATAATTTGAAAGATGTCGATGTGCAAGTCCCCTTAGAGGCATTAACGGTAGTCACAGGTGTTTCAGGTAGCGGTAAAACCAGTTTGATCAAAGGTGTTTTGTATCCCGCCATTTCTAGGCATTTGGGTCAGTTTACGGGCACCAAGCAAGGGAAATTCAAGGCTCTTCAAGGCGATTTGAATTTGGTACATGCCATTGAATTGGTGGACCAAAACCCAATTGGTAAAAGCAGCCGTTCCAATCCCGTGACCTATGTAAAAGCTTTCGACGAAATACGTGAACTCTTTGCCTCACAACCCTTGTCGCATTTTCAAGGATTCAAACCTTCTCATTTCTCATTCAACGTTGACGGCGGTCGTTGCGACACCTGCAGTGGGGAAGGTGAGAGTGTCATTGAAATGCAGTTCATGGCCGACATCAAACTGCCTTGTGAAGCCTGCCAAGGAAAACGGTACAAAAAAGAAGTGCTCGAGGTCGAATTCAGAGGTAAGAATATCCATCAGGTATTGGAGTTGACGGTCGAAGAAGCCTTGGAGTTTTTTGCCGATCAAAAATCCATTCAAGAGCGACTTAAGCCCTTGTCTGACGTAGGGTTGGGTTATGTGAAGTTGGGACAAGGAAGCAACACCTTGAGCGGGGGAGAGGCGCAACGAGTGAAGTTGGCTTTTTACCTGAGCAAAGCCAGCCCGCACAAGGACGGCGGTACCTTGTTCATTTTCGATGAACCCACCACTGGACTGCATTTCCACGACATTAAAAAACTGCTGGCTTCGTTTCAAGCCTTGATCAAGAAAGGGCACACCGTGCTTTGCATTGAGCATAACCTGGATGTGGCTAAATGCGCCGATTGGCTCATTGATTTGGGTCCAGAAGCGGGTGAGAATGGCGGCGAATTGATCTACCAAGGCACACCCGAAGGTTTGTTGGCGGTTGAAAACAGCGTAACGGCTCCCTATTTGCGATCCAAACTGATTTTAAGCTGAGTTTTACCCAGAAGCTTAGTGCATCTCGGTAAATTTCATTCATCACCAAGCCCAACCCAGAACCCAGTGCTTCCTTGGTCTTAAGATTTGAGCCAATGGTCTAAAGCGCAGCAAAATCGGGACCGATGCGTTACCTTTGTACTTCCTGCATTATGAAGAAAATAGCAATTCTGTTAGGCTTGTTGTGCGGCAGCACAATGGATGTTTTTTCCCAAGCTACTTTGGTTGAAAAAGTAGAAGCCCAGCCTGGTTCTTTGGTGGTACCTTATGAAATGTACACCTTGCCCAATGGCCTTACCCTGATCGTTAGCGAAGATCACAGCGATCCCGTTGCTCACATCAACGTAACCTATCACGTAGGTTCGGCTCGCGAGATTCCCGGCAAATCAGGATTTGCTCACTTTTTTGAGCACATGTTGTTTCAAGGTTCTCAGCACGTAGCCGATGAAGAACATTTTAAAATCATCAAGGAATTCGGAGGTGATGTGAACGGCAATACCACCCGTGACAGAACCGTTTACATTGAAACCTTCCCCAGCAACTTTACCGAAACCGCTTTGTGGATGGAAGCCGATCGCATGGGCTGTTTCTTGGAGGCATACACCAACGAGAAATTTGAAATCCAACGCAGTACGGTTAAAAACGAAAAAGACCAGCGTTACAACGTGCCTTACGGCTTCTTAATGGAGGTGAAAGATCAAGAATTGTATCCTTCTGACCATCCCTACAGCTGGTCTACCATTGGTTTCGTGGACGATTTGGATCGAGCCGATAGCAACGATTTGCGCAATTTCTTCTTGCGCTGGTACGGGCCCAATAACGCCTGTGTAATCGTTTCAGGCGATGTCATTGCCGCAGACGTCGTGAAGTGGACCGAGAAATACTTCGGCAGCATTCAACGCGGTCCTGAGGTACGTAAACAGCGCGTGCGCCCCGTTGTTTTGAAAGAAAACAAGGTGGCCAGCTATGCCGATGCCAACGCCAATTTGCCTTTGATCTATACGACGTTCGTAGGTTCTCCTGTCATGAGTCAAGATGAGGCAGCCTTAGATATGTTGTCTTATTTGTGGGGCAATACCCGAAATTCTCCCCTCTACCAAAAATTTGTAGACAAGGAATGGGCCATTCAAGTAGGGGCCAACAACAACCCCCTGAGTGCCATCAACCACGAGTTGGCCGGTGAATTTTCGTTCATCGTAGTGGGCTATCCCTGGAGCGACATCAACAATTTGCGCTCCATGTTGGCTCAGGCCATCGACTCCTTTGAGTATGTGAATTTCAGTGACGAAGATTTGGAGCGCGCCAAAATCAATTTCTTGAGCAACCTATCCAGTGGCTTGGAAGGAGCTTCAACCAAAGCCAATTACTTGAGCATGTTCTGGTACCTCGATGCCCGTGGCGCCGATGGCAAATTGACCAATTTGGAGGCTGAAGCTGAGCGCATCAAAAGCGTAACCCGCGAAGACATCATGCGCGTGTATCACCAGTACATCAAAACCAAGAAGTCTTCTACCGTGGTGATCGAGCCTGTTCGTTCCAACGGGGAAGAGGAAAAGCCCAAATACCAAAGCTTCAATCCGAATGCTGAGTACCGCAATCCCGTAGCGGAAGCCGAATACAAAGGTTTGCAATACCGCCCTGTACAAGATGATTTTGACCGCAGCGTGCGACCCACTCCTTCGGCGGTGAAGGAAGTCAGCGTGCCCCAAGTGATGAAGAAGGAATTGAAAAACGGTTTGGAGGTTTGGACCTCTCCCTTTGACGAGACCCCTCGCGTGTTTGTTCGTTTGAACATTGAAGGCGGTGCCTTGCTCGAAGACGGCAAAACCATTCCTGTCGGCACTGCTGACATGCTTTCAGTGGCCCTTCAGAACGGAACGGCCAAACGCACTCCCGCTGAGCTGGAGCAAGAACTGGAGCGTTTGGGTGCTAGCATCAACGTAGGTTCCAGTGCTACCTCTATGTACGTGACTTTGGGTTGCGAAAAGCAGAACTTGCAGGCCGCAGCTGCCTTGATGCACGAGATGATGTTCGAGCCTCGTTGGGATTCTGACGAATACAGCAAGGAGAAAAAGCGCATGATGGAAAGTGCAAACTCAGATTTATTGAACCGTGGAACCGGCGCTTCCAACGCCTGGTCGCGTTTGACCCAAGGTGACAATGCCATGGGTACCTATGTGGGAGCCGCTCAATACGAAAAGGTCGATCTGGACGATTGCAAGAACTATTGGAGCAAAAACTGGACGCCCGCAAACAGCAAACTGGTTGTGGTTGGCGCAGTGACCCAAGATGAGGTGATGCAGTATTTCTCGTTCTTGAACGACTGGAAAGGCAAGGCCATTGAGATTCCTGTGCCCCAAAACAATTACGATTTTCAAACCTCCCAGATTTTTGGTGTCGAATACGTAGATGCCAAGCAGTCTGATATCTACATTGGCTTCAAAACCATGCCTTACGACGCCACCGGTGATTTCTACCGGGCAACGGTCATGAACTTTGCCTTGGCAGGTAATTTCAACAGCCGTTTGAACTTGAAAATTCGCGAGGAGAAAGCGTGGACGTATGGCATTCGCGGCGGATTCTCAGCCGGATACAAAAGCACCCCTGGTACCTATGTGATTTCAGCGGGTGTAAAAGCTGAGGCTACCGACAGTGCCATCTTGGAAATCTTGGATGTGTTGGAGCGCTACAAAACAGAGGGCATTACCGATGAGGAGTTTGCTTTCACCAAATCGGCCTTGATTGCTTCAGAAGCCTTGGATTACGAATCCTTGTTCCAAAAGGCTGGCTTCATTCTGTCTATGGCTAACCGCGAATTACCCGAAGATTACACCGCTCAGCAATTGGCCATTTTGCAAAACATGACCAAAGAAGAACTGAATGCCATGGCCCGTGAATACTTGAATACCGATGAGTTGATCGTCGTTGTAGCCGGTGATATGCTTCGTTTGGAGAGCCGTTTGAATGCCCTTGGATTTGGAACGGTTCAGCGTCTGAACAAAGATGGCAGCGGGAAAGTCAAGATGTTGAAGGCGGGAACCACCGGTCACAAGAAGAATTACAATTGAGTTTTAAGGGACTCAAAACGATAAAATGAGGAGAGGGGCTAAGGGCCCCTCTTTTTTTGCCTCAGCGCCCATAAAAAGGGCTTAAATGTATACAAATTGTGGGCAAACGCTGCTCTACGCGCGCGGATACGCGCGCGGGATTGGTTAAATTGCTACATTGATTCATTGGAATGGAAGAGAATAACAACAACAAAGAGATCGAAGAGAAAATCATCCCGATAAACATCGAAGATGAGATGAAGGCGGCCTACATCGATTATGCGATGTCGGTTATCGTGTCTCGAGCATTGCCCGATGTACGCGACGGTTTGAAGCCCGTTCACAGACGCGTACTATACGGTATGGTTGAATTGGGCTTAGCGGCCAATCGTCCCTATAAAAAATCAGCGCGTATAGTAGGAGAGGTGTTGGGTAAATATCACCCCCACGGTGATAGCAGCGTATACGATACCATGGTTCGTATGGCTCAAGATTGGAGTCTTCGTTACCCCTTTGTTGACGGTCAGGGAAACTTCGGTTCCATTGATGGTGATCCTCCTGCAGCTATGCGTTACACAGAGGCTCGCTTGAGAAAGATCGCCGAAGAAATGATGGTCGATATCGACAAGGATACGGTTGATTTTCGCCCCAACTTTGACGAAAGCTTGAAGGAACCTTCTGTTCTTCCTGCTAAGATTCCCAGTTTGCTGGTGAATGGCGCTGCCGGTATCGCCGTAGGCATGGCTACGAACATGGCTCCTCATAACTTGTCAGAAGTCTGCGACGGTATCGTTTCCTACATCGAAAACAATGACATTTCCATTGAAGAGTTGATGGAGCATGTCAAAGGCCCTGATTTCCCTACAGGGGGTATCATCTATGGCGTAGAAGGCATTCGTTCAGCATTTGAAACCGGCCGTGGCCGCGTGGTAATGCGAGGAAAAGCCGAGATTGAAATCTCCAAAACAGGCAAAGAGATGATTGTGGTTACCGAGGTTCCCTACCAGGTGACTCCTTCGCAAATCATCATCAAAACCGTTGATTTGATCAATGAAAAAGTGATTGACGGTATATCGGCTGTTCGCGATGAAAGCGGCCGCCAAGGTATGCGCGTAGTGTTTGATCTCAAACGCGATGCCATTCCCAACATTGTGCTGAATCAGCTGTACAAATTCACTCCGTTGCAAAGCAGTTTCTCTGTAAACAACATTGCTTTGGTTGGGGGAAGGCCCATGATGTTGAATCTGAAAGATTTGATTCGCCACTTTGTCGATCACCGCCATGAAATTGTGCAGCGCAGAACCCAATATTTGCTAGCAGAAGCACGCAAGCGCATTCACATATTAGAGGGTTTGCTGATTGCACTCGACAACCTGGATGCGGTTATTGCTTTGATCAGAGCCTCTAAGACACCCGATGAAGCGCGCGACGGTTTGATGTCTCAATTTGGGCTGAGTGAAATTCAGTCTAAAGCCATTTTGGACATGCGTTTGCAGCGTTTGACAGGCCTTGAACGCGATAAAATTCGCGCTGAGCACGCCGAAGTATTGAAAGAAATCCAATACCTCGAAAGCATCTTGGGTTCAGAGACTTTGCGCATGCAAATCATCAAAGACGAAACCCTTGAGGTGAAAGAGAAGTATGGAGACAAGCGCCGCACCGATATCGAATTCAATGCTGAGGAAATCAACATTGAAGATTTGATTCCCAATGAAGAAGTGGTGGTTACCATTTCGCACATGGGCTACATCAAACGCACACCTTTGGCTGAATACAAAGAGCAAAATCGCGGAGGTAAAGGATTGCGTGGTGTGAAACATCGCGACGATGACTTTGTTGAACATTTGTTCATCGCCAGCACCCATAACTATTTGTTGTTGTTTACTGAACAAGGACGTTGTTTCTGGCTCAAGGTCTATGAAATACCTGAAGGGGCTAAAGCTACCAAGGGCAGACCGATTCAGAATTTGATCAACATTCCCTCTGAAGATAAAATCAAAGCGTACATCAATGTACTGAATCTCAAAGACGAAGATTACATCAACAACACGCACATCATCATGGTAACCAAGCGCGGTACCGTTAAAAAGACTTCGCTAGAGGCTTATTCACGTCCCCGTTCCAATGGAATTAACGCCATTACCGTAAGGGAAGGAGATGAGCTCTTGCAAGCTTGTTTGACCGATGGAAATTGCGAGGTGCTCATTGCCAAGCGAAAAGGCAAAGCCATTCGATTCCCTGAGTCTAAGGTTCGACCCATGGGCAGAACGGCAGCAGGTGTGCGCGGCGTAACTTTAGAAGATGACAACGACGAGGTAATCGGCATGGTTTGCGTCAATCCGGCGAACGAAAGTTCAACCATTCTGGTGGTGTCAGAGCACGGTTATGGAAAACGCACCAACCTGGATGACTACCGAATCACCGGCCGCGGTGGAAAAGGAGTGAAGACCATTTCCATCACCGAGAAAACCGGCGACTTGGTCGGCATTCTCAACGTCACCGATGAAGATGGCTTGATGATCATTTGCCGCAGCGGCATGACCATTCGCACGGCAGTTGAAAATCTGCGTGTAATGGGTCGTGCGGCACAGGGTGTACGTTTGATTAAGATCAAAGATGGCGACAGCATTGCCGGCGTCACGCAAACTCCCAAGAGTGAAGATGAAGATGAAAACGGGGAAGAAGGAATGGCCGTTGATGGGGTAGAAAATACCCAATCTGACGGTACAGAATTCCAAGCGCCCGATTCTGGCACGGATTTGGAAAGTAACGATGAAAACTAATGCTATGAAAAAACTAATCTGGATAGCGGTTCTGAGCCTAGGATTCGGAGCTCAACTTAAAGCGCAAGAGCGCTCTGTAAACAGCGCGGAATATTCACTCGCGAGCGGTTCAGCCGAAGATTTGATCTTAGCCAAGGAAGAGATTGACAAAGCGGCCGTTAACGAAAAGACTTTCAACAACGCTCGCATGTTCTTAATCAAAGCCATGGTTTACAGCCGTTTGTTCGAAACCAAGGGCAACGAAATGATAGAGCCTTTGAGCGCCAAATCTGGATTCATTTCAGGAGAGAGCATGTTGGCGTTCTTTGACAATCCGGCGAAGAAGCGTTACGACGACCAAGAAATGGCCGAAATCGAAGTCAATCGCAGTTTTGCAGCGGCGTTCAACGAATCTGCTGTATTGTATAACGATGAAAACTACGACGGTCTTACCGAATATTATGAATTGCTATTGAAGTTGTACGACCACTTGGATACTGCCATGGTCGGGAACCTGGAGCGTTCTAAAATCACCAAAAAAACCATGCAAGAAACTTTGGCTCAAGTAGCCTCCTTGCATTCGTCTTCAGCCAAAAGCATGATGGTGCTTCAAGGTTTGGTAGACAATGGGGTGGTTACTCCCGTGGTTATCGAAACCTTAAGCCGTGTATATCAGAAAAATGGAGATACCGCTTCTGCTGAAAAAGCCATTCGTCAAGCCTTGGAAGCCACGAATTATCAGAACTCCATTTTCCAAATCTTGGTCAACTTGTATGTTTCCCAGGGTCGCGAAGATGATTTGATGGCTGACGTCAGTGCCCAAATTGATCGCAGCAATCAAGCTGGCAATCCATCGGCTAACATGCATTATACAAGAGGTTATTTGCTTCAAGAAAACGAGCAATACGATGAAGCCATCGCCGATTACCGCAAAGCAGTAGAATTGGATCCCTTGCACTACGATGCAAACTTCAACTTGGGTGTGGCCTTGATGAAATACGAGAGCCGCAAATTGAACGATTTGCCCAGTGCCGATCGCGAACCCAAGCGCAAGGCTTTGTATGGTGAAGCTATTGAATATCTTGAAGTTGCTCGCGAAAACTACGATTACAGCGTCAGCGATCAAATCAACTTGTGCCGTGCATTGATGCAGTGTTACCAAGAAACGGACGACAACGCCAAGGTTTCTTTTTACTTGGGTCAGAGCCGTTTGTTGCAAGACGTAGAAATCTACAACGGGTCAGGAATTGTCTATCGAATTTTGACCGACAACAAGAAAATGAGCATTTCGTACTACAACAAATTGGGCAAAACCAGCTCGGTTGATCTTCCAAGCCCCAACAGCGGTTGGACCGAAACAGCCGACGGTTGGGAGAAACCCTTCGATTACGAAGATCGTTCAGGCGAATTGATGTTGACCGCACGTTTGATTGGAGAGGGCAGCCTTACCGTTCAAATCATTGTCGACGGAAAAGTAGTTTCTGAAGCTGAAGCAAACGGGATCAAAGCCGCCGCATATACCCGAATCTAACTCCATCCAAATAGAAAGACCCGGGGCAGTCCGGGTTTTTCTTCGACATTTATATTTAACATAATGTAAATTATGAAACAAAAGAATGCCTCACAATGAATGCCAAAAACTGAATGCCGAAAATCGAACCAGGTCTGCGTCTATTCAACTGGTTGACAACCCCGTTGACAAGTCCCTGCATTTTTCCCTGCTCTGGGCTACTAACTCTGATAACTCACTTGATTTTCGCTCGATGATCGTCGATGCATGCATTGGCAATGAAAAACCCGGGATATTGCCAAATCCCGGGTCTAAGGTCAATTCGGTAGAATATTTTAAATTCTCAGGTCACTGCAATACCCAAATGTCATGGGTAACGACCTGGCCAGCCGCATTCAACTGCTGAACGGAAAATGTTCCTTTGCTGTCTATTTCCAAGCAGTATTCGCTGCCTCCGTTTTGCGGGGTCAATTCTATTTGCTCAACCAACCTACCCGTAGATATTTCCCGTATAAGCAACCGAACGGCTTGGCTATTTAACATAATAATAGAGTGCCCGCTGCTCGGATTGGGTTTGATCATGCCCGATTGAAAATGCGTATCTGAGTATTTCTGTTCGCTTGCAAAGATTCAAGGTACAAATTTTATTCTAATCGCTTTTCAAACGGCGTGAATAGCTTGCAAAAGGGCTTTGTGAGGGTAATTTTGGACTGACGATAAATCAATGCTTGATAATAAGAAGGCCGCAATGATTCTGTTCATCGTTGAATTACGAATATTAATCAACCCAAGATTTCCAATAACTTTGATCTTCCGTATCTAAGGCGGCTTGGGTGATCTGCAAGGGATGGAATGGGTCAATCATCACGGCCAATTCACCGGTTTCTTTTTTGCCAATGCTTTTTTCGACCGTTCCCGGATGAGGTCCGTGCGGGATGCCTTTGGGATGCAAAGAAATCATGCCCTTCTCCACGTGTTTGCGGCTCATGAAATCACCATCTACGTAATAGAGAATTTCATCGCTGTCGATATTGGAATGGTTGTATGGGGCGGGTATGGCTTGGGGATGATAATCGTACAATCGTGGGCAGAACGAGCAAATGACGTAGTTGCGGCCCTCGAAAGTTTGGTGTACCGGAGGTGGTTGGTGAACTCGACCCGTGATGGGTTCAAAGTTGTGGATGCTAAAGGCGTAGGGGTATAAATAACCGTCCCAACCAATGGCGTCAAAGGGATGAGTAGCATAGGTGTAGGGCCATATCAAACCTTGTTGCTTGATGAGCACCTTGAACTCCCCTACCTCGTCATGGGTTTCCAATTGTTCTGGCAATCGAATGTCCCGTTCGCAGTATGGCGAATGTTCCAGCAATTGACCAAAACTATTCTGGTAGCGTTTGGGTGGGTAAACGGGAGACGGAGATTCTATTACCATCAACCGATTGCCCCTGCCATTGAAATGGATTTGGTAAATCGTTCCTCGGGGAATGACCAAGTAGTCGCCATAATCAAATGGAATTTGCCCGTAAATGGTCTTCAATACACCGCTTCCTTCGTGTACGAACAACACCTCATCGGCATCTGAATTCTTGAAGAAATAATCGGTCATGCTTTGAGTGGGGGCAGCCACTCCAATGTGCACATCGTTATTGAACAATAAAACTTTTCGACTCTTCAAGTAATCGGCTTCAGGAGCCGTTTTGAAGGTTAAAAAGCTGCGGTGTTTCATGTTCTTTTCAACCGCGGCCTTCGGGCTTACATCGTAGGGTTCTTCCACATACTTGACCAAGGTTGGGGGGTGGCAATGATAGATCAAGGAGTACAAGCTGCTGAACCCTTCTGTGCTTGCGAGTTCTTCAGAATAGAGTTCGCCATTGGGCTTGCGAAATTGCACGTGGCGTTTGGCTGGAATCTGCCCTGAGCGGGTGTAAAATGGCATATTGAACGTGAGTTTGCACGAATTTAACCCAAAATAGGGTAAATTGCTTGGAGCATTATGTGCAGATTCGGACGCTATACACGAATAATTTTTGCAGTTCATGCGAGTTTTATTCTGTTTATGGGTTCTTGCACGAAATCCTATGATGTACGGGTAGATGGCAATCGCCCGCCGAATTACAAAAGCATTCCCACCCTTAAGATTGACAATTATGTCAACCGGGTATTCATCGATTTTTTGGGAAGAGAAGCCACCGAATTGGAGCGCAATGAATGGGTGAATTTGCTCAAAAAGAATGGGCTGGCCTACAAAACCCGGGATTCCTTGATTCAAATTTTGCAGTGGGACAGCGCATTTAGACCCGGTGATTCTTCGTATCGGCATGCATATAGTCAACGCCTGTATGATGTTTCCAAAGCCCGCTTTTTGGAAGGAGCATCGGACCCAGATATCAAACAATTTGTTGGGAATTTGGAATTTGCTATAAAAATTGCTCGCCTTGAAGGAGATTCGATTCGGGTATATGCGGCCCAAGATGCTAAAGCGAAGTTCAACAATGTCTTGATCAGTCGACAGCGGTATCGTTTGCATGAAATTGGATATTCCCAAATGGTCGCTTGCATGATCAACAATCCCATTTACGACGGAATCAACATGAATTCATTCAACTACGTCATCGCCTCTTTTGACGATGTGTTGAGGCGAAATCCGACGCAAGATGAATTTACAAG